>NZ_SMNT01000074.1 GCF_004348265.1 Methylobacterium segetis | reverse complement strand
ACGCTTGCCGAACGCTGCTGTCCGCCGGCCTGGTGGTTCGAGCGGTGCGCACAAAACCCGATCCCATCTCGAACTCGGCCGTTAAACGCACCAGCGCCCATGGTACTGTGTCTCAAGACACGGGAGAGTCGGTCGCCGCCAGGCCTGCCAACAGCAGAACACACACCAACACAACACACGTTCCCTCGACACGATCGACACCACGGCCGGTCCCAGACAGGACCGGCCCCGGCGCGGGGTGGAGCAGCCCGGTAGCTCGTCAGGCTCATAACCTGAAGGTCACAGGTTCAAATCCTGTCCCCGCAACCAAAATTCGCTAACGATCAACCCGCCGGGCGCGCTGCCCGGCGGGTTTTTCGTGCGCTCAGCAGGAGGGGGTCTTGCGCAGGATCCGCGTCATCGGCATCGGCACCGGAAATCCGGAGCACCTCACCTTGCAGGCGGTGCGCGCACTCGAGGCCGTCGAGGCCGTGTTCGTCCTCGACAAGGGCGCGGGGAAGGCCGACCTCCTGCGCATCCGGCGCGAGATCTGTGAGCGCTTCATCCCGAAGCCCTATCGGTTCGTGGAGGCGCAGGATCCGGAGCGCGACCGCGAGCCCGCCGATTACGCCGCCGCCGTCGAGGCGTGGCACGCCGCCCGCGCCGCGCTCTACGAGGCGCTGATCGAGCGGGAGGTCGGGGAGGGGGCGTGCGGCGCCATCCTGGTCTGGGGTGACCCCTCCCTCTACGATTCGACCCTGCGCATCCTCGAGCGCATCGTCGCCCGCGGGCGACTTGCCCTATCCTACGACGTCGTCCCGGGCATCACGAGCGTGCAGGCCCTGGCGGCCGGCCACCGCATCGCCCTCAACCGGATCGGCGGCCCGGTCCACATCACGACCGGCCGCGCCCTCGCGGACGGCCCGCCCCCGCGGGCCGACAGCACCGTCGTGATGCTCGACGGCGATCCCCGCTTCGACCATCTCGATCCGGACCTGACGATCTACTGGGGCGCGTATCTCGGCATGCCGGAGGAGATCCTCCGGACGGGCCGGCTCGGTGACGTCGGCGCGGAGATCCGGCGCGTACGCGCCGAGGCGAGGGCCCGCCACGGCTGGATCATGGACACCTACCTGCTGCGCGCGCCGGAGACAGGCCCCGAGACCGATTGAGGCCCGGCGCGACCGATCCGCCACGGACGGGACGCCCGATCCCGCGCTAGACGGCGGCATGCTGCAGCTTCGGGATTACCAGCGCGCCAGCCTCGATGCGCTCGACGCCCATTGGCGCGGGGGAGGGCGGGACGGCCTCGTCGTCCTGCCCACGGGGGCCGGCAAGGCCTTCGTCATCGCCGCCCTCGTCCGGGAGACCCTGGCGCGCGCTCCCGCCACGCGCGTCGCCATCGTCACGCACAGCCGTGAGCTGATCGCTCAGAACCATCAGGAACTCCTCGCCCATTGGCCGGAGGCGCCGGCGGGCATCGACTCGGCCGGGCTCGGGCGGCGGGACTCCGGCGCCCGTGTCCTGTTCTGCGGCATCCAGTCGGTGTGGAGCCGGGTCGAGGCGATCGGCGCCCGCGACCTCGTCGTCGTCGACGAGGCGCATCTCATCCCGCGCTCGGCCGAGACTCGTTACGGCCGCTTCCTCGCGGGCCTTCGCGCCCGGCGCCCCGAGCTTCGGGTGGTCGGCCTGACCGCGACGCCCTACCGGCTCGATTCCGGCCGTCTCGACGAGGGGGAGGGGCGGATCTTCGAGCGCATCGTCTACGAGGCGAATGTCGGCGACCTGATCCACCGAGGCTATCTCAGCCCCCTCGTCTCGAAGGCGACGTTCACGGCCCTCGACGTCTCGGGTGTGGCCAAGCGCGGCGGCGACTACGTCCCGAGCGCCCTCGATGCGGCGGTCAACCAGGATTGGATCACCCGCGCCGCGGTCGAGGAGATGGTGACCTTCGGGGAGCGGCGCCGGGCTTGGCTCGCCTTCTGCGTCAGCCTCGCCCATGCGGACGCCGTGCGGGACGCGGTTCGAGCCCACGGCCTCACCTGCGAGACGGTCTCCGGCGAAACCGGCAAGCGCGAGCGCGACCGCATCGTGCGGGCCTTCCGCGAGGGCCGTATCCGCTGTCTCACCTCGGTCGGCGTGCTGGCGACGGGCTTCAACGTGCCCGCAGTCGATCTCGTGGCGCTGCTGCGCCCGACCCAGAGCACCGGCCTCTACGTGCAGCAGGTCGGGCGCGCCCTGCGCCTCGCGCCGGGCAAGGCGGACGCGCTGATCCTCGATTATGCCGGGCTCGTGCGCATGCATGGGCCGGTCGACATCGTCACCGCCCGTACGGCCGCTTCAGTGCGGGGGCGGGAAGGCGAGGTGCGCGCCAAGCCCTGCCCCGGTTGTGGCGCCCTCATCGCCCTGAACGCCAGCACCTGCGAGGCTTGCTGGGTCGAGGAGGAGGCCGAGACCGAGCCGAAGCACGAGGCCGTGGCCGACGACGCGCTGCCGATCCTGTCGCGGACGGTTTCGGCCTGGACCCCGATCGAGGGTTGGACTCTTCGGGCCTGTCCCGGCGCGGGCGTCACGGAGAGCCTCGGGTTGAGCCTGCGCCGGGCCGATGGTGGCCGTCACGAGCTCCGGCTTGACCTCGAAGGCAGCGGCTACGGCCGCGAGAAGGCGGTCCGCTGGTGGCGCGGCCTCGGCGGCGGCCGCGACGCGCCGCTCACGGTCGCCGAGGCGCTGGGCCGAGCGGACGAGATCGCATGCCCCGTCGCCATCCGGATCCGCGCCAGCGGCCGGATCGCCGAGAGTGTCGAGCTGCGCTTCGCGGACGGGCGCAGCTTCGCGGACCTGCGGCGGACCGACGGGCTCGCGGCCTGACGGGGCGGGGCAGGGGGCTCAGGCCCCCTCGCCCGGTGCCGCCTCTGGCCGGAAGAACAGGCCGGCCTTCAGGCTGTCGCCGATGCGGTGGGCTCGCTCGACGAGAGCGGCGGCGGTCTCGGGCTCGAACGTCTCGCCCGCCGTCTGCTCGAACAGACCGAGCCAGCGGGTGAAGTGAACGGGCTCGAGAGTGCCGAGGGCAAGGTGCTTCCCGAAGGGATTTCCCTTGTAGCGGCCGGACTTGAGCAGAACCGAGGACCAGAAGTCCCGGATCACCGCGAGATGGGCCGGCCACGCCGCATCGGGAATCGCCCGGGCGAAGACCGGACCGATCAGGTCGTCCTGCCGCACCTTCGCATAGAATGCGGCGAGGAAGGCCGACAGGCTCGCCTCGCTGAGGGTGGCACGCGGGCCATCACGGGCTGGGATTCGGCTCACGCGCGCCATTCCTGCTCCCCGTCGGTTCGGCCTCGGCCCGTACCGGGGCAGGGGAGATGCGCCCTCCCCAGGCCAAAGCCCTGCGGCGTTTCGACCATTCGGGCAATCGAGATTCGACCGGCTCGATTTCGGGGAGGCGCGTATCCGCGCCCGAGGCTCGGCAACTCCTTGACGCCGCTGAGGTCCCACCGGCGCGGCCTGCCAAGCGCCTGTTTCCGATCGGCCTGTCGAGAGGACCGAGCGTCGCAGGAGGGTATAAATTGCGGGTCTGCAGCATCGGAACCCATGAGGGTAACAATTGTTGTTTGCTCAGCGACGTGACAGCGTCGTTCTGCAAAATGGAGACTCGTAATGGCGAACAATCATCAGCAGAACAACGACAGAAACACGCATAACAATACGGAAAAGAACAACAAGAATACCGGAACTCCGCATCAGGGAAGCGTTCAGCACTCGGATGACGGCCGCCTGAAGGAGAATCGCGACAAGGGCGTGCATCGGGGCGACAAGGAGTGACCGACCGGCTCTAACACGTCCGGATCGGGGAGGGCCGCTGTCGAGGCGGCCCTCCTGCCTGTGTGGCATCCGGACCGGATCCGCAGAGTGGCGTTCGGAAACCCCTGGACCGCCACCGCGGCAAGCATCCCCGAACACGGAGATCCAGGCCCCCTACCCGACGATCCCAGACCTTCAAGTTCCATAATATATCTTATGCGAACGCATTCAAAAGGCCTTCGGCTGGGCTTTCCGGTGCTCCTCCGGGTCACCGCACCGAGACTTTCACCTCCGACTCGAAGCCCGTCCCGTCCGGGTTGATGAGGAAGATCCGGTAGGTGTCGAGGCCCTCGAACCCCTCCTCCGACTCGTAGACCATCTTCAGGCCCGGGACGCGCTTGGCATTGCAGGCGGCGAGCGGCGAACCGGCCGCGTAGCGCGGAAAGGATTCGACTTCCGAGAAGCTGACCTTGCCGTGCTTAGGCGGCGCCAGCAGCCGAACCACGATCGGTCCCTGGGTGCTGCAATCCGGGAAGAGCGCGGCGAAGAAGCCGATGCTGCGCGCCTCGCCCTTCGGCACGACCCGCATCAGCGGCAGCACTGGCGGAGCCTGCGAGGCCGGGGCGCCGGCCGGCGCCTGAGGGCCGGCCGGATCCGGCTCGGCCCGGGCAGAGCGCGCGGAGGCTGCTCCCAGGAGAGCTGCGAGCAGGGCGAGGGACGCGAGGCGCATGCTGGTCTCGTTCATGGGAGACGCGACCGGCTCCGGGCCGACCGTCCGACCTGTATCCGCCGGCCGGAGGCTCCTTCGCAAGCGGGCGAGGGCACCCGTCACTCCGCCGCCTGTGCCCTCTCACCCGCCGGAAGCCCCCTCGCCTCACCGAGCCCCCTGCCCTCGTCGGCCCGGAAGCGGCCGTAGCGGAGCGCGAGGGTCGGCAGGATCAGGAGGTTGAGGAGCGTCGAGGTCACGAGACCGCCGAGGATCACGATCGCCATCGGGCCCTCGATCTCGCGACCCGGCTCGCCGGCTCCGAGCGCCAGCGGCAGAAGGCCGAGGCCGGTGACGAGCGAGGTCATCAGGATCGGCACCAGCCGGTCCGCCGCGCCCTCGATGGCGGTCTTCCCGTCCCAGGCGCGGCCCTCGACGCTCACCAGATGCTCGTAGTGCGAGATCATCATGATGGTGTTGCGCAACGAGATGCCGAACAGGGTCACGAAGCCGACGATCGAGCCGAGCGAGAGCACGCTGCCGGTCAGCGCCACGGCAAAGACCCCGCCGACGAAGGCGAAGGGCAGGTTCACGAGGACGAGGACGAGGTTGCGCAGCGAGCCCGTAATGACCGCGAGCAGCAGCACGATGCCGAGGCCGGCGAGCCCCGAATAGGTGAGGAGGTCCCGCCGCGCCCGCGCCTGCGCCTCGGCCGAGCCCGCGAAGGAGACGTAGACGCCCTGGGGCAGGCGCACCTCGCGGGCGATCTTGCGCTGGGCGGCGGCGACGAAGGAGGCGACGTCGCGCCCGACCACGTTCGCCGTCACCGCCTGGACGCGCTGCGCGCCCTGGTGCTGCACTTGGTAGCGGCCGGACGTCTCGTAGATGTCGGCCACCTGCGACAGGCGGATGTAGCTGCCGCCGGGCGTCCGCAGGGGCATGTCGCCGACGGCGGTGAGGCGCGCCCTCACCCCCGCATCGAGGATGACGATGACGTTGAAGACGGCGTTGCCCTCGTAGGACTGGCCGACGATGTCGCCCTGGTAGGCGGTGCGCACCGCCTCCAGCACCTCGATCGCGTCGAGGCCCCAGTGGCGCAGGTCGTTCGGGCGCAGGGACACGTTGATCTGCGGCAGGCCGGCGGGTGAGGCCTGCTGGATGTCGCTCGCGCCGCGCACCTCGGCGAGTTCCCTGGCGACCTCGCGGGCGGCGGCCTCGATCCGGTCGAGGTCGTTGCCGATCACGTTGACGACGACGGGGGCCGTGAACCCCGAGACCGTCTCCTCGATGCGCTCGGTCAGGAAGGTCTTGAGCGAGAAGGCGGCGCCGGGAAACCCCGCCATCAGGGTGCGGATCCGCGTCTCGACCGTCTTCTGGCCGGCGCCGTCGAGGCCGGATACGAGGTCGATGTGGATCTCGCTGTAATGCGTGCCCGCCGTGTCCTGCCCGGCCTCGGCGCGGCCGATCTGCGAGGCCACGGCGCGGATGCCGGGGATCGCACGGAGCTCCCCCGTGATCTGCACGCCGAGGCGCTGGGATTCCTGCAGCGAGGTGCCGGGCGCGGCCGCCATGTGCAGGATGAGGTGGCCCTCCTTGAGGTCCGGCAGGAAGGTGCCCCCGAAGAAGGGGGCGATGCCGGCGCCGACGAGCGTCAGCACGAGGCCGCTGGCGATGACGAGGCGCGGGTGCCGGTTGATGCGGGCGAGGAGGGCGGCGTAGGCCGCCCGCGACCAGCGCATCGTCGGCGGCTCGCGGGTGTCGGCCTCGCGCCGCCCCGTCAGGAGCAGCATGGCGAGGGCCGGCGTCACCGTGAGGGCGACGCCGAGCGAGGCGACGACCGCCAGGATGTAGGCGAGGCTCAACGGGCCGAACAGGCGCCCCGCGACGCCGGAGAGGGCGAGCACCGGCAGGAACACGAGGAGCACCGCGAACGTGGCATAGGCCACCGCCGTGCGAACCTCCAGGATCGCATCGAGGACCACCCTCCCCTCGGGCCGCGGGCCTCCGAGGCGCCGGTTCTCGCGCAGGCGCCGGACCACGTTCTCGACGCCGATCACAGCATCGTCGACGACCTCGCCGATGGCGATGGCGAGCCCGCCCAGCGTCATCGTGTTGAGGCTCTCGCCGAAGGCCGCGAGCGCCAGCACCGCGACCATCAGCGAGAGCGGGATGGCGAGCCCGCTGATCACGCTGGTGCGCCAATCGTAGAGGAAGACGAACAGGACGACGATGACGAGAAGGCCGCCGAGAGCCAGGGCCTGAAGCACGTTGGCGTTGGCGACCGCGATGAAGTTCGCGGGGCGGAAGAGGTCGGGCCGGAGTTCCACGCCCTCGCGGGCAAGGGCCGGCGCAAGGTCGTCGAGGGCCGCCTCGACCCGGGCCGTGACCTCGCGGGTGTTGGCGCCGTACTGCGCGCCGACCATCAGGAGCACGCCGGGCTTGCCGTCGATTAGGGCCGCGCTGATCGGCGGCTCGGGAGCGGCCACGACGTTCGCCACGTCGCCGAGCACGACGCTCGCGCCGCCTTCGTTGACGAGGACGGTGCGGGCCACCTCCTCCGGGGTGAGGGACTGCCCCTCGGTCTGGAGCGCGATGCGCTGGTTGGCCGTATCGACGAAGCCGGCGCCCCGCACGCCGGTCGCCTTGCGGGCGGCCGCGAGCACGTCGTTGATGCCGATCCGGAAGCGGATCAGGTCGTTCGGGCGGACCTGCACCTGGAGCGAGCGCACGCCGCCACCGTAGACCGAGACCTGGGCGATGCCGGGCACCGCGAGGAGCCGCAGCCGCACCGTCCAGTCGGCGATGGTGCGCAGGTCGAGGCTTGAGCGCCGCTCCGAGGTCAGCCCGACGAGGAGCACCGTGCTGGTGGACGAGGTGAGCGCCGTCATGGCGGGCGGCATCACCCCCTGCGGCAGGCGGCCCGCGAGCGCCGCGAGGCGCTCCGAGACGAGCTGGCGCACCCGGTAGATGTCGCTGCCGCGCCCGAAGGTGACGGTGATGACGGAGAGCCCCTGGATCGAGGAGGAGCGCAGGGCCTCGATCCCCGGCAGTCCGTTGACCGAGACCTCGATCGGCTGGGTCACCAGCACCTCGACCTGCTCGGGATTGAGGCCGGGCGCCTCGGTCTGGATCACCACGGAGGGCGGCGCGAATTCTGGAAACACGTCGTACTGGGCGTCCCCGAGGCTCAGGGCGCCGAAGCCGAGGATGGCGAGCGCCAGCGCCAGCACGACTCCACGGAAGCGCACGGCAAAGGCGACGAGGGCTGCCTGCGGGCCGGAGGGAAGCTGGCCCACCTCAGTCGTCGTCCACGCCGCCCGAGACCTGGAGCAGGCTCTTCATCTCCTCGGAGAGGAGTGCCTGCCCACCGCGCAGGACGATCTCGGTCTCGCCGGTCAGGTCCTCGACGACGTAGGCATCGTCCGCCATCGGCGGGTCGGACTTGATCGGGTGGCGCACGAAGGCGTTCTCGTCGAGGCCGCGATAGACCCAGGTGCCCCCCTGCCAGTGCACCACCGCGTCCTCCGGCACCAGCACGCCCGTCACCGTGCGCTCGGCGGGCACGAAGGCGAGCGTGCTCATGCCGGGCAGGAGCCCGCCGTCGCCGGCCACGATGAAGTAGAAGCTCTGGCCCTGGACGCGCTGGTCGGTGCGGGTCGCCGGCGAGACGAAGCGCAGGGACACGCGGCTCGATTGCGGCGGCACCTCCGCGAAGGCCGCGCCCGGCATCCCTTTCAGGGTCTCGCCCGGCGGCAGGGTGACCTGCATCAGGAAATCCTCCCGCTCGATCAGCCGGGTGACGAGGGGTGTGCGCTCGACGATGGCCTTGCCGATCACCGGCCCCCATTCCTGCTGGGCGGTGGCGGCGAGCGTGCGCAGCTGCGATTCCGCGGCCATGAGGGCGGCTTCGTCGGTCTGGAGCGTACCGCTCGTGGTCTCCACCTGCACCGGCGTCGCGTACTGCCCGAGATTCTTCGCCCGGCGGAGAGCGCTTCGCGAGATCTCGACCTTGGCCTGCGCGGTCTGAAGCTGGGCCCGTGCCGTGGCGTAGGAATTGGTGAGCTCCGTCACCCGGGCGAGGTCAAGGACGCTGCCATAGGCCTGCAACTCCTGGCGGTGCGGCCTCGCCGAGACGCGCGCGGTCTCCAGGCCGAGGCGGGTCCGCTCCTCCGGCTTGATCCGCACCACCGTGCGACCGTCCTCGACCGCGGTGCGCGTCGCGGGCAGGTGAGGGCGCTCGGGAGGCGGGGGAGCGACGCGGGCGCGCCAGAGGGCGAGGAGGGGTTCCGTCTGCTCGCGGAGTTGCGCGGCGTAGGGCGCACCGCCCTCCGAGACGGCGAGGGCGCCCAGCGCGACGCCGAGGATTGCGAGCCCGATGAGCAGGTTGGGGCGCCGCCGCCGCTCTTCCAAAGCCGCCTCCCCTGCTACTGCGCCGCCACCGCGGTGCGCGGTCACGATTTTCCGGTTCTGCCCGGATTTGATTGCCGAATCTACCTGGAATTTGATCCGTGCGGGGTCTCTCCGACCCCTGTCCCCTATCATAGCGTGTCGGTGGGATGTTGGAGTGA
This sequence comes from Methylobacterium segetis, assembly GCF_004348265.1. Lineage (GTDB taxonomy): Bacteria > Pseudomonadota > Alphaproteobacteria > Rhizobiales > Beijerinckiaceae > Methylobacterium > Methylobacterium segetis. The sequence continues at coordinate 23,252 of NZ_SMNT01000074.1, read as the reverse complement.
GGCTGATGCGGAATCAGCCCGCGAGCGGCATCTCGATCCGGAACTGCGCCCCCTGCCCGCTCTGCGGCGTCATGATCGTGCCGCCGAGCTGGCGGACGAGGTTCGCCACGACCCGCATGCCGAGGCTGCGCGAGGTTCGGCCGATGTCGAAATCCGCAGGCAGCCCGACCCCGTCATCCGCGACGGCGAGGAGGAGGCGCGCGCCCGCGCGCTCGGACCGGATCCGGATCTCGCCGCCGCCCTGCGGGTAGGCGTACTTGATGGCGTTGGTGACGAGTTCGTTGACGAGGAGGCCGAAGGGGATGGCCCGGTCGGCGGGCACGTTGACCGGGTCTGCCCGGCAGACGAGCCGGTGGCCGGGCGCCCCGCTCTGGAGGTTCGCGCAGAGCGTCTCGAGAAACAGCGCGAGGTCCACCTCGCCGGGCTCGGAATGGCGCCAGAGCTGGTCGTGGACGCCCGCGATCGCTTCGACGCGGGTGCGCGCATCGATGAGGGCGCGGCGCACGTCCTCGCTCTCCGAGCCCTTGGCCTGCAGGGCGAGCAGGCTCGCTACGATGGTGAGGCTGTTCTTGACCCGGTGGCTCATCTCCCGGGCCAGCAGGTCCTGCCGGGCCAGCGCCGCCTTGAGGAGCCCCTCCGTGCGCTGGCGCTCGATGGCGCCTCCGAGCAGGTTGGCGAAGCCCTGCATGAAGGCGATGTCGGCCTCCTCGAACATGCCCTCGCGGCTGTCGTCCACTTCGAGCACGCCGAAGGCGCCTTCCCGGTTCTCGATGATCACGTTGATCGCCCGGCGGATGCCGTGCTCCGCCATGAGCTGGGGCGTGCGGAAGCGGGTCTCGTTCTCGAGGTGGTTCGAGATGACGGGCCGCCCCGTCTTCAGGGCGAAGCCCGCGGGAGAGGCGAGGTCGGCGCCGACGCGCGCCGTGCCGATCACGTCCGGCCCCCAGCCGATGCCGGCGCGCACCAGCAGCATGTCCTCGCCCCGCAGGTACTCCAAGGCCTTGCAGAATTCCGCTCCCATCCCCTCCGCGCAGAGCTCGGCCGCCCGCTGCAGCAGCCGGTCGACGTCGTCGCCGCGCAGGGCCTCGACCCCGAATTCGGAGAGAATGGCCTGCTGGTGCAGGCGGATCGCCGGGTCGGAGCGGCCACTATCGGCAGGCTTCGCGGGGGCGGTCTCAGTCGCGGGAGGGGCGTGGGACATCGGCGTGGGACATTGGGGCGTGGGACATTGGATTGTGCTGGGCGGGTGGATGCGCGCCGCGCGATGCTTTGCGGGACCGGCGCGGCGGGATGAGGGCAGCGGAGCCGTCCGCGCCCCGTTCGGGCCTTGCGGGAACGCCGTTCCTTCACAGACCCGTGAACGACGGGCCGGCCCGGTGGTCTCCCGGGTACGCCGAGCTACTTGAAACCGTTCCAGACAAGCAAGCCCCCTGCCCGCCTCCTTCCCCGGCAGGCCCCCACATCCGATCCGAAGCGACGGAGCCCCGGAAGCCGCATGAGCATCCCCATCACGCTGACCGTGAACGGGTCGGCGCGCGAGATCCACCTCGACGATCCCCGCGTCACCCTGCTCGACCTCCTGCGCGAGCGCCTCGACCTCACCGGCACGAAGAAGGGCTGCGACCGCGGCCAGTGCGGCGCCTGCACGGTGCTCGTCGACGGGCGCCGGGTGAATGCCTGTCTGGCGCTCGCCGTCAGCCTGGACGGCGCCGAGATCCTCACGATCGAGGGGTTGGCTCGGGGTGGCGAGCTCCACCCGGTCCAGGCCGCGTTCCTCGCCCATGACGGGTTCCAGTGCGGCTTCTGCACGCCGGGCCAGATCATGAGCGCGGTCGGCCTGATCCGCGAGGGCTGGGCGGGGAGCGATCACGAGCGGGTGCGCGAGGCGATGAGCGGGAACATCTGCCGCTGCGGCGCCTACCAGGGCATCACGGAGGCCGTGCTGGCGGCGCAAGAGACGATGAAGGCGGAGGACGCGGCGTGAACCGGTTCGATTACGTCCGCGCCGGAAGCGTCGCCGAGGCAGTGGCCGCTTCCGCCGCCCCGGGGGCGGCCTACCTTGCAGCCGGCACCAACCTCCTCGACCTCATGAAGGGCGGCCTCGCGACGCCCGCGACCCTCGTCGATATCACCCGCATCCCCGGCCTGTCGTCGATCGAGAGCCTGCCCGACGGAAGCACCCGGATCGGCGCCCTCGTGCGCAACAGCGACCTCGCCCACGATGCGGGCTTCGCCGCCCGCTACCCCGCCGTGGCGGAGGCGCTCCTCTCCGGCGCCTCGGCGCAACTGCGCAACGCCGCGACGACGGCCGGCAACCTGATGCAGCGGACCCGCTGCCCCTATTTCTACGACCCGGCCAGCGCCTGCAACAAGCGCGAGGCGGGGGCGGGATGCGCCGCGATCGGCGGCGAGACGCGGCTCCACGCGGTGCTCGGCTTCAGTGAGGCCTGCATCGCCGTCCACCCGTCCGACCTCTGCGTGCCCCTCGCCGCCCTCGATGCCGCGGTCGAGATCGAGGGGCCGAAGGGCACCCGCACGGTGCCGCTGACGGAATTTCACCGCCTGCCCGGCGACGCACCGGAGCGCGACACGGTGCTGGAGCCCGGCGAGCTGATCGTCGCAGTGCGTCTGCCGCCGGAGGCCGCGGGTTTCTCGGCCCACGCCCGCTATCTCAAGATCCGCGAGCGCACCTCCTACGCCTTCGCCCTGGTCTCGGCCGCCGCGATGCTGCGGCTCGACGGAGGGCGGATCGGAGCGGCCCGGCTCGCACTCGGCGGCGTCGCCCTGAAGCCCTGGCGGGCGAGAGGTGCGGAGGACCTCCTCGCCGGCCGTGAGCCCGATGCGACCGCCTTTCGAGAGGCGGCCGAGGCGGCCCTCGAGGGCGCCCATGCCTCCGGCGAGGCCAACGCCTTCAAGATCGAGCTCGCCCGCCGGGTCGTCACCCGCGCGCTGCAGCGCGCCCTGGCCGGCACCCCGGAACGGGTCCCGGCCCTGCCCGCGAGCCCCTTCGCGGACGCCCCCGCCTCCCGCCGAGCCCTCCCCCAAGCGTTCCCCCAAGCCGGAGCCACCGCCCATGTCTGAGCGCGTCCGCCACGGGGCCGCCATCGGCGCCGACCTCACCCGCCTCGACGGGCCGGACAAGGTGACGGGAGCCGCCCGCTACGCAGCCGATTTCCGCTTCGACGGCCTCCTCCACGCGGTGATGGCGGTGAGCGGCATCGCCCGCGGGCGCGTCACCGGCCTCGACGTCACTGCGGCCGAGGCGCATCCGGGCGTCGTGCGGGTGATGACGCCGGCGAACGCCCCGAAGCTCGCGCAGTCGCCCGACGCGAAGGACGGCCCCTTCGCCTTCAAGCTGGACCTCCTGCAGGACGACGGCGTCCGCTACGCCAACCAGCCGGTCGCGGTGGTGATCGCGGAGACCCTGGAGGCGGCGACCGAGGGCGCCCGCCTCCTCGCCCCCCGCTACGCGGCGGAGGACGTGCGGGTCGGCCTCGACGGCGAGCCCTTCGTGCCGGAGGCGGTAGGCCCCGGTGCGCCGACGCGGGCCGGCTACGGCGACGTCGCCGCGGGGCTCAGCGCCGCCCACACCCGGATCGAGGCGACCTACGAGACCGCCGCGCAGTACCACAACGCGCTGGAACCCCACGCCGCGGTGGCGTCCTGGGAGGGTGACCACCTCACCCTCTACACGCCCTCGCAGGCCCTCGCGATGGCGACGGGTCGGATCGCGGCCCTGTTCGGCATCCCGCCCGGCAACATCCACATCGTCTGCCATTACCTCGGCGGCGGCTTCGGCTCGAAGGCCCTCGTCACGCCGCCCCAGTTCCTCGGCATCATGGCGGCCCGCCTGGTCGGGCGGCCGGTGAAGCTCGTGACGCGGCGCGAGCAGATGTTCGGCCCGGTCGGCCACCGCGCCGCGACGCGGCAGACCCTGAAGCTCGGGGCGGAGGCGGACGGCACTCTCACGGCCTGGGACCATCACACCCTGACGCAGACGAGCCGCTACGACGACTTCATCGAGCCTTCCGGCATCATCTCGCGCAACCTCTACGCCTCCCCTGCCCTCGCCTCGACGCACGAGGCCGTGCGGGTCGACATCGCGACGCCGATCTTCATGCGCGCCCCCGGCGAGGCCTCGGGCAGCGTCGCCATCGAGAGCGCGCTGGATGAGCTCGCCGCCGAGCTGAACCTCGACCCGCTGGAACTGCGGCTCAGGAACTATGCCGAGGTCGAGCCGGTCTCGAAGAAGCCCTTCTCGTCGAAGGCTCTGCGGGATTGCTACGCGCGAGGGGCCGAGCGCTTCGGCTGGGCCTCGCGGCCCAAGGCCCCACGCCAAATGCGCAACGCGGACGGGCTCCTGGTCGGCTGGGGCATGGGAACGGCGACCTACCCGGCCTCGATGTTCCAGGCCGAGGCCCGGGCCGTGATCCGGGCCGACGGCTCCGCCCTGGTCGAGACGGCGCAGCACGACATGGGCCAGGGTGCCTGGACGAGCCTCGCGCAGATCGCCGCCGACGGGCTCGGGCTCCCGCTCGACTCCGTGACCCTGAGCATCGGTCACAACCGCCTGCCCAACGGCGGCCTCGCAGGCGGCTCGACCGCCACCGCCACGGCCGGCACGGCACTCCACACGGCGGGACAGGCCGCGATCGCGGCGCTCGCCGAACTTGCGGTGAACGATCCCGCCTCCCCGCTCTACGGGGCCGGCAACGCGGGCGTCGTCTCCGCGGGCGGGCGCCTCGCGCGCCGGGACGATTCCTCTCGCTCCGAGAGCTTCTCGGAGATCCTCGCCCGGGCCGGGCGCGACAGCGTCGAGGCCAGGGGCACGGGCGCCAGCGACCCCGCCGCCAAGAAGGCCTATGCCATGCACGCCCACGGCGCCGTCTTCGCCGAGGTGCTGGTCGATCCCGATCTCGGCCAGATCCGCGTCTCGCGGCTCGTCGGGGCCTTCGCGGCGGGCCGCATCGTCAACCCGCGCCTCGTGCGCAGCCAGTATTACGGCGGCATGATCTGGGGCGTCTCCTTCGCGCTCCACGAGCACGCGGCGATGGATGCCCGCACGGGCCGGTTCCTCAACAACAACCTCGCCGAGTACCACCTGCCCGTGAACGCCGACATCCCCACGATGGAAGCGATCCTGGTGCCGGAGGAGGATCCTCACGTGAACCCGCTCGGAATCAAGGGCGTCGGCGAGATCGGCATCACCGGCACGGCCGGCGCGATCGCCAACGCCGTCTGGCACGCGACGGGGGTGCGGGTGCGCGACATCCCGATCACCCTCGACAAGGTGCTGGGCTGAAGCGAGGCCGGGCGCTGCTCATGCGCCCGGCAGGAAGTATAATCCTCGCGCATTCGAACCATTATTCCTGTCTTGGTGTGATGAGACACAGGAATATTCCCGGATTCGGGATTACATCGCCGGGAATATCATCGTAACGCAGCGCACATCTGTTTCGGAAAAGGGGATCTATTGCTCTTCCTCGGAGTGCGGGACATCGTCCTGTCACGAAACATCTTGAGGAAGGAACAGACCGGATGAAGCGCTTCGTGGCCGTGCCTCCGTTCGCCGCCCTCGCGAGGTCCCGCGCCGCACGGGCCGGGGCAGGCGGCAGCCCGTACCCCGCCGGCGATGCGTTCGTGAGATCTCACGTCGGCGATCCCGGCCACGATCCGCGCTGCCTCCGCGCGGCGCGAGCGCGGCACCGGCTGGATGCACTACCGGCCCCTGCCTCCGGACGATGCCGGCCTCCGCGCCCTGCCGCGCGCCGGGCCGCCTGCGCGGCGGGTCCGGCCGTGAGGCCCGTCCGCTGACGCGGAGGGGCGGACGACGAGCGACGGGTCTTCGATCCCGGCACGGGCGCTGAGACGTCGGGCGCTCCGCGCCGCAACCGGCCCCGGGGCCTCGTTAATGCCGGGCACGGGCCACCCGAGCATCCCGGCCCGGCCGATCGCCATCAGGATTGCGAGGTCCATCAACCGGAGCCCCTTCGGCTCCGGACCGGGCGGACGCGTGTCCGACCGCCGACCCCGCACGTCACCGCAAGACTTTCATCACGAGAGGATCGACGTGGACACCATCATCCAGGGCATCTCCACCTTCCGCGGCACCGTCTTCCCGGGCCAGCAGGCCGTCTACGAGCGGCTGGTCCGCGACGGGCAGAGCCCGAAGGCCTTGATCATCGCCTGCGCCGATTCCCGGGTGGCGCCCGAGCACATCACGCAGGCGGGGCCGGGCGAATTGTTCGTCTGCCGGAACGCGGGCAACATCGTGCCCCCCTTCTCCCAGCAGAACGGCGGCGTCTCCTCGGCCATCGAGTACGCCGTGGTGGCGCTCGGCGTCCGCGACATCGTGATCTGCGGCCATTCCGATTGCGGCGCGATGAAGGGGCTGATGACGCCCGAGGCGCTGGCCGCCATGCCGAACGTCGCGGCCTGGCTCCGCCACAGCCACGCGGCGAGCCGGATCGTCTGCGAGGCCTATCCGGACGACCTCGACCCGAAGGACCATCACCGGGCGCTGGCCCTTGAGAACGTGGTGGTGCAGCTGAACCACCTGCGCACGCATCCCAGCGTGGCGGCCGGCCTCGCCAAGGGAGAGCTGCGCCTGCACGGCTGGTTCTTCGAGATCGAGACCGGGGCGGTGCTGGCCTATTGCGGCGAGAAGGGCCGCTTCCTCCCCGTCGAGGAGGCCGACGAGGCGAACCTCCCGGTGGCGCAGGCGCCGGGCCCGCGCGTCGCCGCCCCCGAGATCGCCCTGCCGCTGGCGGCGGAATGAGGGCGGCTCCGATGCAGCGCATCCTCCCCCTCTCGCGCGAAACCCTCGCGCGGGACCTGCCCGCTTCCTTCGTCGTCTTCCTCGTCGCCCTGCCGCTGTGCATGGGCATCGCCATCGCCTCGGGCGTCCCGCCCGAGCGCGGCCTCATCACCGGCATCATCGGCGGGATCGTGGTGGGCCTGCTCGCCGGCTCGCCGCTCCAGGTGAGCGGCCCGGCAGCGGGGCTCGCCGTCATCGTGTTCGAGTTCGTGCGCGCGCATGGGCTCGGCATGCTCGGGCCCGTCCTCGTCCTAGCCGGCCTCCTGCAGATCCTCGGCGGGATGCTCCGCGTCGGCGGCTGGTTCCGGGCGATCTCGCCGGCGGTGGTGCACGGCATGCTCGCGGGGATCGGCGTGCTGATCGTGCTGGCGCAGTTGCACGTCCTCACCGATGCGAGCCCGAAGGCGGGGGGCCTCGACAACCTGATCGCGATCCCGCGGGCCTTCATCGAGGTGATGAGTCTCGACCGGTCGGGCAGCCTCGCGGCCGTGGCCGTGGGCCTCTGCACCATCGCGGCCATGGTCGGCTGGGAGCGGTTCCGGCCGGCGCGCCTGAGGCTCCTGCCCGGCGCCCTCGTCGGCGTGCTAGCGGGCACCGCGCTCGCTGCCCTCGCCGGCCTCGCGGTCAAGCGCGTCGAGGTGCCGGAGGCGATCTTCGGCGAGCTGGCGCTGCCCCTCTCCGGGGACTGGGCGCGGCTTGCCGAGCCGACCATGATCGTGGCGGCGCTGACGCTCGCGGTGATCGCGAGCGCCGAGAGTCTGCTCTCGGCCGCGGCGGTCGACCGGATGCACGACGGGCCGCGCACGGCCTACAACCGGGAGCTCGGCGCTCAAGGGGCGGGCAACATCCTCTGCGGCCTCGTCGGCGGCCTGCCGATGACGGGCGTGATCGTGCGCTCCTCGGCGAACGTCCAGGCGGGCGCGGCGACCCGCGCCTCGGCGGTCCTGCACGGCACCTGGATCCTGGCCTTCCTCGTCGCCCTGCCCTGGATCCTCACGCTCGTGCCGACGGCGGCGCTCGCCGGCATCCTCGTGGTGACGGGCTGGCGGCTCGCGAGCCCGGCCCACGCCCTGCACCTGCACGCCCGCTACGGTCTCGCCACGGTCGGGATCTGGCTCGCCACGATGGTCCTCGTCGTGACGATGGACCTCCTGACCGGCGTCCTCACGGGTCTGGCCCTCAGCCTGCTGCAGGTGGTGCCGTCGCTCCGCAAGGGCGCGTTGCGGGTGGAGAACGCGGCCGCGCCCGAGAAGGCCGGCGTGCCGGAGGTGCGCCTGTCCGGCGCGGCGACCTTCCTGCAGCTGCCGCATCTCAATGCGGCCCTGGAGCGGACGCCCGCGGGCGGCGCGGTCCGGCTCGCGGCCAACGACCTGACGGACATCGATCACACCTGCCTGGAGATGATCGAGGACTGGGCCTCCCGGAAGGCGGCCTCGGGCACCCGGATCGAGGTGGTCGGCGGTTCCGGTGCCCTGCAGGACAAGCTCGCCGCGGCGGTCGCGGCGCCGCAGAAGGACTGAGGCCGAGCGGGCGCATCGGTGAAGCCCGGTGCGCCCGTCCCGGACTCAGGCCTCGGCGCTCAGGACCTCCGCGATGAACGCCGATTTGGCGGCGCGATAGGTCTCCATGGCTCCTCCCGCGTGACGGAGCTTGAGCGCGTTGTAGGCCGCCACGAGGCCGGGCTCCGCGCGGAGCCGGTCGCGGAACCGGGTGAAGACGTCGAATTCCGATTCCCTCACGACGAGTTGGAGGCCGAGGGACGGGTCCGAACCCGCGTCGGCGAAGGCGCGGAAGGTCGGTGTCGCCACCGACCCCGCATTCGGTGCGAAGCGACCGGCGAGGATCCTGCGGCAGGTTTCGAAATCCTCCGGCCGGACCCGGATCGCGACGTCGAGATCGCCCTTCGTCAGGCAGAGCGGGATCGCCGTCGCGCCGACATGCTCGATCGCGCTGCCTGGCGGCAGAACCGCCCTGAGATCGCCCGCGACAGCCTGGAAGAGGGCGTCCGCCCGCTGCCTCGCCTCGTCGAGCAGCGCGGCGGGGACGAGCCTCAGCGCCTCCGACATGACGGCCCGGGCCTCACGCCCCTCGCCCACCGGCGCGGCCCGGTACGGCGCGAGCCAGGAGAGGCCGCCTTCCGTTCCCGACCGGGGATTGTACTCGCAGCCCACGAAGCCGGCATAGCCGAGGCGGTCGAGCTCGCCGAACAGGAAGGCCTCGTTGAGCTCGCCGGTGCCGGGCTCCGCCCGGTCCGGCACGCTCGCCACCTGCACGTGGCCGATCAGCGGCATGAGCCGGGCGAGCCGCACCGTCAGGTCGCCGTGCAGGATCTGGGCGTGGAAGAGGTCGAGCTGCAGGCAGAGATTGGCGTGGCCCTCCGCCCGGAGCGCGGCGACGCGCCCGGCCGCCCAATCGACGTCGTCGAGGAAGTAGCCCGGCATGCTGCGCCGGTTGATCGGCTCGATCGTCAGGTCGAGCCCCTTCTCCGCGAGGCGCCCGGCGGCGTGGCGCAGCGCGCGGTCGTAGGCCGATCGCGCGCTCGGATCCGCCCGCTCGGCGAGGCCCGCCATCAGGTGGAGGCGCGGCACGCCGGTGACCTCGGCATAGGCGAGCGCCCGCTCGACGCCCTGCGCCACCGCCTCGAAGCGGCCGGGGATCGCGGCGAGCCCGCGCTCGCCGGCCGCCCAGTCGCCCGGGGGCATGTTGAAGAGGGCGAGGTCGAGCCCGCTCAGGCGCAGCGCCCGCGCCACGGCCTCCGGCGCATGCTCGTAGGGGACCAGGAACTCGACCGCGGGAAAGCCGGCGTCGCGCGCCGCCGCGAAGCGGTCGAGGAAGGGATGCTCGGTGAAGAGCAGGCTCAGGTTGGCGGCAAAGCGCGGCACGGGGCCCCGCGCCTCAGCCGGCCCGGGCGAGCCGGCGGGCGCCGCCGAAGCGGTTGAGGAAGCGCGGCTCCTTCTCGGGGGCGATGCGGACGGCGAGGTGCAGCTCGCCCCCGTCGACCGTTCGCCGGTCGAGCACCTCGGCGTTCTCGTAGAGCCAGTTGAGCGAGGCGCCGTCCTCCGGCGGCAGGATCACCGCGAAGGTCGAGCGGCTGCGGGCGATGCGCGCCTCGATCCGGCTCATCAGAACGGGGAGCCCCTCCCCCGTCAGCGCCGAGACGAGGACGGGTGCGGCGCTGTCGCGGTCGTTGCGGCCGGATTCGCGGGCCATGGCGCTGAGGTTGAGCAGGCGCGTACGCTCGGCCTCGTCGAGGAGGTCGGCCTTGTTCCAGACCTCGATGATGCGGTCGGCGCGGTCGCCGATGCCGAGTTCGTCCAGCACCTCGGCGACGTCCTCGGCCTGCGCCTCGGTGTCGCCGTGCGAGACGTCGCGCACGTGCAGCAGGATGTCGGCCTCGATCACGTCCTCCAGGGTCGCCCGGAAGGCGGCGATGAGGGGCGTCGGCAGGTCGGAGATGAAGCCCACCGTGTCCGACAGGATCACGGTCTCGCCGTGGGGGAGCTTGGTGGCCCGCGCCGTCGGGTCGAGGGTCGCGAACAGCATGTCCTGCGCCCGCACCTCGGCCTTGGTGAGGGTGTTGAAGAGCGTCGACTTGCCGGCGTTCGTGTAACCGACGAGCGCCACGATCGGGTAGGGCACGCGGGCCCGGCTCTGCCGGTGCAGGCCGCGGGTGCGGGTGACGGCGTCGAGATCGCGCTCGATGCGCGTCATGCGCTCCTGGATCAGGCGCCGGTCGGCCTCGATCTGGGTCTCGCCCGGGCCGCCGAGGAAGCCGAAGCCGCCGCGCTGGCGCTCGAGGTGGGTCCAGGAGCGCACGAGGCGGCTGCGCTGGTAGGCGAGATGGGCGTGCTCCACCTGCAGCCGCCCCTCCCGGGTCGAGGCGCGCCGCCCGAAGATCTCCAGGATCAGGCCGGTGCGGTCGATGACCTTGGCGCCCCAGGCCTTCTCGAGATTGCGCTGCTGCACCGGGGAGAGGGCGCAATCCATCACGACGAGGCCGATCTCCTCGGCCTTGATGAGACCCGCGAGCTCCTCCACCCGCCCCTTGCCGAGATAGGTCGAGGGCCGGATCTTCTGCAGGCTCAGGCCCGTCGTCTGCGCCACGTCGAGGTCGATGGCGGCCGCGAGGCCGGCCGCCTCGTCGAGGCGCGCCTCCGCCGACCGGGCCGCCTGCCGGTCGGGGGTGCCCGCGGCCAAGCCCGCGGCGCGGGTGAGATAGGGACCGACCACGAGGGTCTTCGTCGCCGACGCGATCTCGCCCTCGGGGGCAGCCATCGCCTGCAACCGGGCTTCGCCGGGGGGTAGCGTCTCGCTCATGAGTCCTTCGTCGGATCGTCAGGCCGCATCATCCCCCCGTCGCCCCTGGAGGGACAATGGGAGCCCGCGCGCATCCGACAAGGGGCGGACGCGCAGGAAGGGTGTCGATCGGGATGCGGTGTCCGGCCGCGAGGCTCAGGCCTTCTCGGCGGCCTCGTCGGGCTCGAAGAGCTGGACCGGATGGCCGGGCATGATCGTCGAGATCGCGTGCTTGTAGACGAGCTGCGAGTGACCGTCCCGGCGAAGCAGGACGCAGAAATTGTCGAACCAAGTGACCACGCCCTGCAGCTTCACGCCGTTGACGAGGAAGATGGTCAGCGGGATCTTGTTCTTGCGGACATGGTTGAGAAAGGTGTCCTGCAGGTTCTGTGCGCGTTCGCCCGCCATTGTTCTTATCCTTGCGCTGTCCTGGCGCCCGCCACGGGGACGGGTTCTGATTATCGGTCGATTCCCCGGCTGAGTCCGCCCGGGGAGCCTTGATCCGAGAAGCCTCGGCCACGCCTATTACGTGTTCAAATCGCGGCCCGATGCAAGAGTGGTATGCAAGAGTCCGGCCCTCGCGTCCGGACGCGGCGCGGGCGCCGTCGGGGCCCGCGCCCCTGTTCTCCCCCGCCCGGCCGGGCGCGCCCCGCCCCGGGCCGAATGGCGCCGTGCCGGCGGCCCCTGCCGGCGCCGGCTCCTGGCTCAGGGGCCGATTCCGAGGGATTTCAACTTCCTGTGGAGGGCCGAGCGCTCCATGCCAATGAACTCGGCGGTGCGGGAGATGTTGCCGGAGAAGCGGGCGATCTGTGCGATCAGGTACTCGCGCTCGAAGATCTCGCGGGCCTCGCGCAGCGCGAGGCTCATCAGCTTCTCGCCCCCCGCCCCGTTCGGGGTGGTGGGCACCAGCGTCCCGATCTCGGAGGGCAGCATCTCCGAGGTGACCTCCTGCTCCGGATCGGTGTGGGTGAGGATCATCAGCCGCTCGACGTTGTTGCGCAGCTGGCGGACGTTGCCGGGCCAGTCGTGCGACTGCAGCACCGCCATCGCGTCCTCCGCGATCCGGCGGCGCGGCAGGCCGGTCGCGGCCGAGATCTGGTCCATGAAGAAGGTGATCAGCTCGGGCACGTCCTCGCGCCGCTCCGAGAGCGAGGGCACGCGGATCGGCACCACCGAGAGGCGGTGGAACAGGTCCTCCCGGAAGCGTCCGCCCGCGATCTCCTCGGCGAGGTCGCGCGAGGAGGAGGAGATGATGCGGACATCCACGTGGACGCGGGTGGTGCCGCCGACCCGCTGGAAGTTCTGATCGACCAGGACCCGCAGGATGCGGTTCTGGGTCTCGCGGGGCATGTCGGCGACCTCGTCGATGTAGAGGGAGCCGCCATGGGCCTCCTCCAGCGCGCCGACGCGGCGCACCCGGCCCTCGCCGGCCTCGACCCCGAAGAGTTCCGCCTCCATGTTCTCGGGCGTGATCGTCGCCGCGTTGATGACGACGAACGGCCCGTTGGCGCGGCCCGAGGCCGCGTGGAGCGTGCGCGCGGAGAGCTCCTTGCCCGAGCCCGGCGCGCCCGAGATCATGACGCGGGCATTCGTCGGCGCCACGCGCTCGACGGTCTGGCGGAGCTGGTTGACGGCGACCGAGCCGCCCACGAGCCGGCTCGCCTGACCCGAGCGGGCCTTGAGATCCTTGACCTCGCGCTTGAGGCGGGAGGCTTCGAGCGCCCGCTCGGCCACGAGGATCAGCCGGTCGGCCTTGAACGGCTTCTCGATGAAGTCGTAGGCGCCGGACTTGATGGCCGCGACCGCGGTCTCGATGTTGCCGTGGCCCGAGATCATCACCACCGGCAGGTCCGGGTGGCCCGCCTTGATCAGGTCGAGCACCTGCAGCCCGTCGAGGCGCGAGCCCTGCAGCCAGATGTCGAGGAAGACGAGGTGGGGGCGGCGGGCCTCGATGGCGGCGAGCGCCTCGTCGGAGCCGCCCGCGGTGCGGGTGCGGTGCCCCTCGTCGTCCAGGATCCCCGCGACGAGGTCGCGGATGTCGGCCTCGTCGTCGACGATCAGGATATCGGCGCTCATGGCTGCATCTCCGGCATCTTCTCCGCGACCTGGACGTGTGTCGTTGGGGTGGGCGTCGTTGGGGCGGGCATCCGTGCGGACGCCGCCTCGGTGATCTTCGCGGCCGGCTCGGGCGCCTCCGCCGCGAGGGCGCGCGGCACCCGCAGGCGCACGCGTCCGCCCCGGCCGGCGGGATTGTCGTTGAGCTCGATCCCGCCGCCGTGCTCCTCGAGCACCTTGCTGACGATGGCGAGGCCCAACCCCGTCCCGCCCTCGCGGGTCGTCATGTAGGGCTCGAGCAGGCGCTGGCGTCCCTCGGCGGGGAAGCCCTTGCCGTTGTCGGTGACCTCGATCACCGCGAACTCCTCCTCGACGGCGAGGGTGAGGTCGACATGGCCCTTGCCGAGCTCGGCCTCCGGCACCGCCGCCACCGCCTCGACGGCGTTCTTGAGGATGTTCGTCAGGGCCTGCGACAGCAGCCGGATGTCGAAGGCCGCCGTGACCCGCTCCGCTCCGTCGAGCCCATGGGCCGAGAAGGTGAAATCGAGGTCCGGATGGGCCACCCGCATCATGAACAGGTTCTGCTTGGCAATCTCGGTGAGATCCTGCTCGGCGATGGCCGGTTTCGGCATGCGGGCGAACGAGGAAAACTCATCGACCATGCGCTTGATCTCGTCGACCTGGCGCACGATTGTCGCCGTGCACTGATCGAAGACCTCGCGGTCGCTGACGATCACCTTGCCGTACTTGCGACGGATCCGTTCGGCCGAGAGCTGGATCGGGGTCAGCGGGTTCTTGATCTCGTGGGCGATGCGGCGTGCCACGTCCGCCCAGGCCGAGGTGCGCTGGGCCGAGACGAGGTCGGTGATGTCGTCGAGGGTCACGACGAAGCCGCGTGCGCCCCCTTGCGCCTGCTCGGTCGTGATCCGGACCGTCACCGTGCGCTCGCGGCCGTCGCGGATGAGCTGGATCTGCTGCTGGAGCGCCCGCTGGCGCCCCTCGCCCTCCGGCAGGAGCGGCCCGAGCTCCGGCACGGCCTGGGTCACGGGCACGCCGACGAGGGCGTCGCTGGCGAGCCCGAGCATGCGCTCGGCCGCCGGGTTCGCGATGGTGACGATGCCGCCCGCGTCGACGCCGATGACGCCGGGGGAGACGCCCGAGAGCACGGCCTCGGTGAAGCGGCGGCGGCGGTCGATCAGGTCGCTCGCGGCGGTGAGCCCGGCGTGCTGGCGGCGCAGCTCCTGGGTCATCTTGTTGAAGCTCTCGCCGAGATGGGCGAGGTCCCCGTCGGATTTGCGGGCCGGGACCTGCGCGTAGAAATTGCCGGAGGCGACCTGATCGGCGGCGTTGATGAGGCGGCGGATCGGGGCGACGAAGCGGTTGGCGAAATTGAGCCCGAACCAGATCGCCGAGAGCAGCGCGATGAGCGCGATCAGGACGAAGACCGAGGCGAAGGTGACCTGGATCGAGCGCTTGAGCGCGTCGTAGGTCAGGTACTCGGCCGCCGCCGCCCGCGACACGCCGGGGAATTCGATGGCGAGCTGGCTCACCTCGCGCTGCACGAGGAGCACGGCGTCGTCGTAGGCCGGCATCCTGAGGAGGGCGGCGAAGACGCGACCCTCGGTGGGCAGCAGGCAGATCGGGTCGTTGGATTTCCCCGCCTCCTCGAAGGCCGCGGCCGAGGGCAGGCGCGTCTCCTTGAGGATGTCGATCTTGGCCCGCGCGACGACCTCGCTCGGCCCCCGCATGATCTGCGCGACGGGCAGGCCGAGATTGGTGGCGCGGGTGGTCAGGAAGCCCTGGAACCAGTCCCGGTTGACGTCGAAGTTCGGCCGGGCGCGCGTGAGGTCGTCGGCGAGGATGCGGATCTCGCGGGCGAGGCTCTGGCACTGGTTCTCCTGGTAGGCGTCGGCCACCTCGACGGATTTCAGCACTACGTCCCGAACCCGGTCGGTGAAGCCGAGCGAGAGGCCGCGGTCGATCGTCACCGAGGCGACGACGGCGAGCAGGATCGTCGGCAGGATCGCGATCAGGCTGAACAGCCCGACGATGCGGGTGTGCAGCCGCGCCACCGCCGCGTTCGCCCGCCGCGCCTGCAGGAAGACGCGCGCCTCCCAGGCGATGATCACGACGAGGCCGAGGACGAGGGCGACGTTGATGGCGAGCAGCGTCACGCCGATCATCGGCGTCGGGGTGACGCGGATGACGCCCGCCAGGATCAGGAAGGTCGCGATGGCCGAGACGAGGGCGAGGGCGACGATGGCGGCCCCGATCCAGCCCGGACCGCGGGGGCCGGGCCGGATGGCGTCGGCGACCCCGCCATGGCCCTCGGCCGGGCCCGCTCCCTCGGGGGGAGCGCCGGCCACCTCGGCACCCTCTTGAGGGGCGCCCGATGTGCGGGAGCGTCGCAGGAACGGCATGCCTGATGCAGGGCCACAACAGTGTGGCGAAATTAATACGAATCGGGGCGTTCCGGCGGCATTTGCGACCGGGGATTGCAGGATCACGGGATCCCGTGAGGGGATGATCCCAGGGCGAGATCACCTGCGAGAGGATCTGGTTTTCTAGTCCCGACCCACCCTCACCCGCGGCGCTGCCTCAGCGCTCTCGAAGAGTGGGCTTCAGCCGGCGCCGCAGCTCTCGGTCGTCTTTTCGGGGGCACGCTGCGCAGCCTCAGGGCGAGGTCATCGGTGAGGGGAGCCGGATATGATCGCGGGGCCGGTCGGGAACCGTACGCGCGGCCCTCTCACAGCTCCACCGTCGCGGTGAGCCCGTCATGGGCCGGGATCACGCCCCGCGGCAGCCGGCGGGCGAGGCTCGCATAATCCAGATCGGTGTGCAGATTCGTCAGGATGGCGCGGCGCGGCGCCACCTCCTCGATCAGGGCGAGGGCGTCCGAGACCGAGTAATGGGTCGGGTGCGGCGTGTCGCGGAGCGCGTCGATGATGAGGAGGTCGAGGCCGCGCAGATGCGCCTTGCTCGCCTCGGGCATCAGGCTGACGTCGGGGGCGTAGGCCGCCGGGCCGAAGCGGAAGCCGAGCGCCGCCTCGTTGCCGTGCTCCATGCCGAAGGGCAGCGCGGAGAGGGGACCGCCGGGCCCGTCGATCGCCACGCGCTCGCCGTCGGCGAGGTCGTTCATGTCGAGGATCGGCGGGTAGGCGCTGCCGGGCGGCGTCTCGAAGCAGTAGCCGAAGCGGATCTCGAGGAGGCGCCGCGTCGTCTCGTCCGCGTAGACGGGGATGCGCTGCCGCATGTGGATCACGAGCGGGCGCACGTCGTCGATGCCGTGGGTGTGGTCGGCATGCGCGTGGGTGAACAGGATCGCGTCGAGGCGGCTCACCTCCGCATCGATGAGCTGCTCGCGCAGGTCCGGCGCCGTGTCGACGAGGAGCGTCGTCGCCCCCTCCCCGTCCCGGCGCTCGACGAGCAGGGAACAGCGGCGGCGGCGGTTCTTCGGCTCGGCGGGGTCGCAGGCGCCCCAGCCGTAGCCGACCCGGGGCACGCCGCCGGACGAGCCGCAACCGAGGATGCGCAGGGTCAGCGTCGCCATCCGGGCCTCCAGTCCGGTTGGTAGCCGACCGCACCCATGCCTGTCATGCCCTCTCGGCCTTCGTGAACAGGCGGTGGAAATTGTCCGTGCTCGCCCGCGCGAAATCCTCGAAGGGCATGTCGAGGGTCGCGGCGAGCGATCGGGCGGTGTCGGCCGTGTAGGCCGGCTCGTTCGTCCGGCCCCGGTGCGGCTCCGGCGCCAGGAAGGGGGCGTCGGTCTCGACCAGGATGCGGTCGCGCGGCACCGCGCGGGCGATGTCGCGCAAGTCGTGCGAGCGACGGAAGGTGACGATGCCGGAGAACGAGACGAACAGGCCGAGCTCGACGCCGGCTTCCGCGAGACGGCGGCCGGAGGAGAAGCAGTGCAGCACGCCCGTGAAGGGGCGCTTGCGCATCTCGTCCGTCAGCACGGCCTCCATGTGGGCGTCGGCGTCGCGGGAATGGATCACGAGGGGCAGCGCGCTCGCCCGGGCGGCCTCGATATGGGCGCGCAGCACCCGCTCCTGCACGGCCTCGGGCGCCGCGTCCGCGTAATGGTAGTCGAGCCCGGCCTCTCCGATGCCGATGCAGCGGGGATGACCGGTCAGCGCGGCGATCGTCTCGGCCGGGACGTCCGGCTCCTCGCCCGCCCCGTGCGGGTGGGTGCCCACCGTGTACCAGACCTGAGGGTGCGCCTCCGCGATGGCCCGGTAGGTGTCGGCCTTGGCCACGCGGGTCGAGATCGTGAGCATCCGCGTCACGCCCGCGGCCCCGGCGCGGGCGACGACGCCCGCGATGTCGGCGGAAAAATCCGGGAAATCGAGATGGCAGTGGCTGTCGATCAGCATGTGTGTCGGGTCTGTGCGGGCTCTCGCCTCCCCGCGCGGGGAGAGGGCGGTTCGCCTCAGGCGGCCGGCGCGTCCGGCTCGACGAAGCGGGGGAAGATCGGGGCGGGCGCGGGCAGGCTCGTGCCGGGCTCGAGGCGGTTCTCCGCCCCGACATGCCCGAGCATCCGCGCCTGAGGCGGCACCGCGAGGAGGTCGAGCAGCGCCGCGCCCGCCGTCGGCACGAAGGGCTGGATCAGGATACCGACCGCCCGCAGGGTCTCGACCGTGACGTAGAGCACCGTGCCCATCCGCTCGGGGTCACTCTTGCGCAGGCGCCACGGCTCCTCCGAGGCGAAGTAGCGGTTGGCGTCGCCCACCACCGCCCAGATCTCGGCGAGCAGCGTGTGCAGCGCGAGATCCTTCATGGCAGCCCGCGCCTTGTCCGGCAGCGCGTCGGCGGCGGCGATGAGCGCCCGGTCGGCCTCCGCGAGGGGGCCGGGCTGCGGCACCCGCCCCTCGCAGTTCTTGGCGAGCATCGAGAGCGAGCGCTGGGCGAGGTTGCCGAGGTCGTTGGCGAGGTCCGCGTTGATGCGCCCGATGATCGCCTCGTGGCTGTAATTGCCGTCGCCGCCGAAGGGCACCTCGCGCAGCACGAAGTAGCGGAGCTGGTCGACGCCGTAGGTCGCGATCAGGTCCATCGGGTCGACGACGTTGCCGAGGGACTTCGACATCTTCTCGCCCTTCGAGAGCAGGAAGCCGTGGCCGAAGACGCGCTTGGGGAGCGGCAGTCCCGCCGACATCAGGAAGGCCGGCCAGTAGACCGCGTGGAAGCGGACGATGTCCTTGCCGATGACGTGGAGGTCGACCGGCCAGTTGCGCCAGCGCGGGTCGGCCTCGTCGGGGAAGCCGCAGACGGTGAGGTAGTTCGTCAGCGCGTCCACCCAGACGTACATGACGTGGCCGGGCGCGTCGGGCACCGGCACGCCCCAGTCGAAGGTGGTGCGGCTGACGGACAGGTCCTTGAGGCCCTGGCGCACGAAGCTCGCCACCTCGTTGCGGCGCGTTTCGGGGCCGATGAAGTCGGGCTCGTTCTCGTAGAGGGCGAGGAGCTTCTCGCCGTAGGCCGAGAGACGGAACAGGTAGTTCTCCTCCTCGGTCCACTCGACCGGCGTCTGGGTCGCCCGCGCGCGGCGGGTCCCGTCGGGGCCGAGCTCCGTCTCGTCCTCGCCGTACCACGCCTCGTCGCGCACCGAGTACCAGCCGATGTACTTCGACAGGTAGATGTCGCCCCTCTCCTGCATCCGCCGCCAGATCGCCTGCGCGGCGGCGTAGTGCTCGGGCTCCGTGGTGCGGATGAAGCGGTCGTGGCTGCAGTTCAGGGCCTCGGCCATGTGCCGGAACTTCTCGGACATGGCGTCGACGAGAGCCCGCGGCGTCGTGCCCTGCCGGGCGGCCGTCTGCTGGATCTTCAGGCCGTGCTCGTCGGTGCCGGTGGAGAACAGCACCTCGTAGCCGTCGAGCCGGTGGAAGCGGGCGATGGCATCGGTGGCGATCACCTCGTAGGCGTGACCGATATGCGGCGCGCCGTTCGGGTAGGAGATCGCGGTGGTGAGGCTGAAGCGGCCTCGGGCGGAGGCTTGGGCCGGTTGCTGGGCCGTCACGTCGGAGGTTCCCCGGATAGGCGGTTCATGGTCTCCCCCGATCCCGGGACGCCGGGATCACAGGATCGGAGATCGCGCGCAGGTCAGTACAGGCCGCTCGGTTCTCAGGCCGCCCGCACCGCGCCCGCGAGGTCCCCGAACAGGGAGAGGACGAGGGGCCGGCGGTCGAGGTTGTAGGTCGCGGCCTCCCGGGCGGCGCGGGCGGTCTTGTCACACACCTCGACCAGGGCCGCAAGGCGCGCGGGCGGCTCCGCCCGGCGCCGGTCGAGCTCGGCGGAGACGAAGCGGAACACGGTGTCGAGGCTCGCCTCGAACAGGGCCTCGGCCTCGCGTCCCGCGAGCGTCTCGGCGAGTGCCAGGATGCGGCGCCAATCCGGCCGCTCGATCCCCGCCAGCAGCGCCTCGACCTCGGCGACGAGGCCGGCGGTGGCCGGATCGAGCATCTGGACGGCGCGGGCGACGGATCCCTCGGCGAGCGCGGCCGCGCGGGCGAGCGCCCCCGGATCGGGCGCCCGGAAGGGGCCTGGGAATCCCGAGACCACCTCCGTCACCTGCGCCTCGGAGAGGGGGCGCAGGGCCAGCGCGCGGCAGCGGGAGCGGATCGTCGGCAGGAGGCGCCCCGGCGCGTGGCTGACGATGAGGAAGAGCGAGCGGGGCGGCGGCTCCTCGACCATCTTGAGGAGGGCGTTGGCGCTGTTGGCGTTGAGGTCCTCCGCGCTGTCGACGATGCAGATGCGGTAGCCCGCATTCCCGGCGGTCGAGCCGAACAGGTCCAGGGCCTTGCGGGCCGCGTCGACGCCGATCTTCGTCGGCAGGGCCTTCGAACCCGGCTGCCGGTGGCGGCGCAGGGCGACGAGGTTCGGGTGCGAGAGGGCGGCCACCTTGCGGGCGACCGGGTGCGCGGGGTCGACGTCGAGGCTCGCCGGCGCCGCGCCCGGCCCCGGGTTGGCGAGGAGGTGGCGGGCGACCCGGTAGGCGAGCGTCGCCTTGCCGATCCCCTGCGCGCCGCCGATCAGCCAGGCATGGTGCAGGCGGCCCGAGGCGATCGCCCCGGCGAAGGCCGCCTCGGCCGCCGCGTGGCCGACGAGGCGCGCGCTCTCCCGCGGGCGCGGCACGTCGGCGAGGTCGCCCGCCTCGACGTCGTCGTCGGCGCGTTCAGGCGGCATCGTCGCGGCTCTCCCCGTCCGATGCCGGCCCTTCCGGCAGCAGGTCCGGCAGCCGCGCCGCGACCGCGGCGCGGATCTCGGCCTCGACGATCTCGGGCTCCCGGGCGGCGTCGATGACGACGCAGCGCTCGGGTTCCGCTGCGGCGATGGCCAGGTACCCCTCGCGCAGGCGCGCGTGGAAAGCGAGCGCCTCCGCCTCGAACCGGTCGGGCGCCTCCCCGGTGGCGGCCCGTGCCCGCGCGCGGGCGAGGCCCGCCTCGGGGGAGAGGTCGAGGATGAGTGTCAGGTCGGGCCGCGTGCCCCCCACGGCCACGCGCTCCAGCGCCAGCAGCGTGCTCGCCTCGACGCCTCCCGCCGCGCCCTGGTAGGCCCGGGTCGAATCCGCGAAGCGGTCGCAGAGGACGATCTCGCCGGCCCTCAGGGCCGGGCGGATCAGGCGGTCGAGATGGTCGATCCGTGCCGCCGCGAACAGGAGGGCCTCGGCGAAGGGGCCGTAGGGCTTGGCGGCGCCGGCGAGCAGCGCGGCGCGGATGGCCTCGGCCCGCTCCGTGCCGCCGGGCTCGCGCGTCGTCACCACCCTGCGCCCCGCCGCCTCGCGCAAGGTCCGGGCGAGACGGCCGAGCTGGGTCGACTTGCCCGCCCCCTCCCCGCCCTCGAAGGTGATGAAGCGGCCTGGCGGCGGCGGGGCCTCGGGCGGCGCCGGGCGGGCGGTCACGAGGGGTTGCCGGCCTTGCTGAAGGCGCGCCGGAACAAGCCGGTGCCGACCTCGATCGCCGCGTCGAGGGCCCGCTGCGGGATCGTGCCGGCGGCCACCGCCTCGCCCGCGTAGAGCGGCTGGTCGAGGGCGAGCGTGTCGCCGCGCATGACGCGCAGGCGCCCGACCTCCCGGCCCTGCTCGACCGGCGCGCTGAGGGGCCCCTGGTAGACCACCTTGGCCGAGACCCGCTCCCCCGAGCCCCGCGGCAGCAGGAGCCGCACCGGCTTCTTCGCCACGAGGGGCACGCTGCCCTTCTCGCCCCCGTAGACCGGGGCCTCGGCCACCGTCTCGCCGGCCGTGAAGATCTGGCGCGGCTCGAAGGCGCGGAAGCCCCATTCCATCAGCTTGCGGGACTCGGCCGCCCGGTCGCGGGCGGTCTTGAGGCCGCTCACCACCATGATCAGGCGCTGGTTGTTCTGCACCGCCGAGCCGGTCAGGCCGTAGCCCGATTCCTCCAGATACCCGGTCTTCAGGCCGTCCGCGCCGATGTCGAGCGTGAGCAGCGGGTTGCGGTTCTGCTGCTTGATCTTGTTCCAGGTGAACTCGCGCTCGGCGAAGATCTTGTACAGGTCCGGATAGGTCTCGATGATGTGCAGCGAGAGCTTGGCGAGGTCGCGGGCGGTGACCTTCTGGTCGGGCGCCGAGTAGCCGGTCGCGTTGCGGAAGGTCGAGCGCGTGAGGCCGATCTCCTTGGCGCGGGCGTTCATCATGCCGGCGAAGGCCCCCTCGCTGCCGGCCATGTTCTCGGCGATGGTGATCGCGGCGTCGTTGCCCGACTGGACGATGAGGCCGCGCAGGAGGTCGGACAGCTTGATGCGGCTGTTGACCTGCGCGAACATCGAGGAGCCGCCGCCCCCCGCGCCGCCGCGCCGCCATGCGTCCTCCGTCACCGTGAACTCGGTCTCCATGCTCAGGCGGCCCTCTTTGAGGGCGCCGAACACGATCTCGGTGGTCATCAGCTTGGCCATGCTGGCCGGGGCGAACGGCTCGTCCGCCGCCTTCTCGAAGAGCGTCGAGCCGGAATCCGCGTCGATCAGGATCGCGTGGGGCGCGCTCGTCTGGAAGTTCTGCGCCGCCGCGGGCCGGAACGCCCCGGGCGCCAGCAGCAGGCAGGCCGCGGCGAGATAGACCCGGATCGACGTCGTACGCATCCAACAACCCTCGCCTGCACGCCCGGCGCCCTGCCCTGCCGGAAGCGAGACCTTACAGCGGTTTCCCGCGCGAATCGAACGTCCAATCGCCGCGCGGAACGCGGGGCCGCCGCGCGCTCAGTTGACCTCGGCGAGGCGGGATCGACGCGGCGACGGCACCTTGCCGGGCGCGGAGGCCGGGCTCGGCTTGGCCTGCGGGTTCGCGGGCGGGGAGGCGGCGAGCTTGGCCATCGCGAGCCGCGATGCGGCGGGCATCGGGGAGGCGGCGAGGCGGCCGGTGGCGACGGGGCCGGAGCCTCCGGACTTGCCGGCGGGCGGCGCGGCAAGGCCGCGCGCCGTCGGGAGCGGGCCGGGCTTCGCGGCGGGGTGCGGCGCGGCGCTCGCGAGGCGAACCGACGCGGCGGGGGCGTCGGGCCGTCCCTTCGCGGCGGCCTGGGAGGACGGGGAGCGGATCGGGGCGGCCGCGAGCACGGGCCGGAAAGGGGCGCCGCGAGGGGCGGTCGGCTGGAGGGCGGGCGGCACGGGCGCCGCGGCGCGCGCGACGAGCACCGGAGCCGTCCGCCGCACCGGACGGGGCGCCTCGTCCGCCTGACGCTCCTCCCCTTGCCGCTCCTCGATCTGCCGCTCCTCCTGCGGCCTGAAGGCGAGCGGGGCCCGCGCGCGGGCCGGCTCGGGCGCGTCCACCGCGGCGTCGGAGCCGAGATCGGCGAGCATGACCGGGCCGCGCCCGCCGATCGCGGCGGGACGTCCGTCGGTGCGCAACGTCGCCAGGAGCTTGCGGTCGTCGCTGCCGGCGATCGAGGCCTTGCCGATATACTCGACGCGCACCCGCGTGGTGCCGCGCCGGTGGAACTCGAGGGACTCGGCCACGGCCTCCGACACGTCCATGACCCGGTCGGCGTGATAGGGGCCGCGGTCGTTGACGCGCACGATCATCGAGCGCCCGTTCGCGGTGTTCGTCACGCGGGCGTAGCTCGGCAGCGGCAGGGTCGGG
>NZ_SMNT01000073.1 GCF_004348265.1 Methylobacterium segetis | reverse complement strand
TCGCGGCGAGCCCGAACGGGTTCACCTCGATCGGCAGCGGGAAAGCCCCGAGCGTCTCGACGCGCTTGGCCGCGTCCGCGATCACCACCATCCGGCGGCTCGCGAAGGCCACGATCTTCTCGCGCAAAAGGGCCGCGCCGCCGCCCTTGATGAGGCGCAGCCTGTCGTCGACCTCGTCGGCCCCGTCGATCGTCAGATCGAGCTCGGGAACCTCCTCAAGGGTCGCGAGGCGGATGCCGGCGCGCGTGGCGGCCGCATGCGTCGCCTCGGAGGTCGGCACCCCGACGAGATCGAGCCCCGCCCGAACGCGCTCGCCCAGAAGCTCCACGAAGGCATTCGCGGTCGAGCCGGTGCCGATGCCGAGGCGCATGCCGGGCTCGACGAGTTCGAGCGCGCGCGCGGCCGCCGCCCTGCGGAGATCCGGCGCGCTCACCGGGAGCCTCGGGGAAGCGGGAGATGAGGGGAACGCATGTTTGCCACGGGGTCGACCTCGGCGGGAACGGAGGCGCCGTTAGCACGCGCGCCGCCCGGGCAAAAGACGATGTTCGGTCGCGACGCCCCGATCCTTCAGGGCCGGCCGCCCTGCGGCGGCGTCACGCTCGGGCCCGCGCGGCCCGGCGCCGGCCCGGTGGTCGGGGCCTCGCCCGCGCCCCCGACGGTCGGATTCGCCTGTTGCGTGCAGACGACCACCTCTTCCTTCACCTGCACGTAGCAGATGCTCATCTCGCCGCTGCGGTAATTCACCCGGAACACACCGGCCTCACGGGTGTGGCGGGAGGCGACGAGCCCGTACTCGCCCGGCGCCTGCGCCGTCGCGCCCTCGCCCGGCCCGAAGCAGAGGGTCTGGCCGATGCCGCCGCCCTCGCGCAGGCCGTACTGGCAGGAGGTGACCTCGCCCGTCACCCGGTCGACCCGGTAGACGCGGTTCAGGTCGATCTGGGGGGCCGGCACGAACTCGAAGGAGGCGGCGAGCACGGGGCCGGCGGCGAGGACGCCGAGCGTGAGGCAGGCCGGACGAAGAAACGGGAAGCGCCGAAGCATGGGGGCTCGCTCTCGCGGATGGGTGTCGCACGTCCCATCCGCGAGCTTTCAGGCGAGTCTTGGGCGGAGCGGCTCGCCGAAGCGCGCTTCGCGGCCCGCCTCCGCCTCTCTGCCGTGCCCCAGGCCCCTTGCAGGGGATACGGCCCGTGTCGCTGCGTCGAGAGTAACGGGAGGACGGGGAACGCCCGTCATCCGCTTGATTCAGCGCGCCCTGAAGCCCGGATTCACGTTGCCGGGACTGAGGATGTTGCCGCCCTTGCCCATGAGGGTGCTGCCGTCGTTGCCGATCAGCTTCTGCGGGTTCACCCCCGTCGCGGGCTTGAAGGCGGGCGTGCCGACCTTCTGAGCCGCGCCCCCGGCAGCGAACTTGTTGCCCGAGGTCTGGCAGCTCGCGAAGCCGACGCAGGCCGCCTGCGCCGCAACCGGCAGGAGCAGGACACCGGACGCGAGCGCCGCACCGGCGGCAAGGCGAGAGACGCTGAGACGGGTCCGCATGACGATCGCTCCTGGTGACGTGGGAGGACGCCGGTCGATGTCGCGGGAAGCCGCCTCGTCCGTCGGCAATCGGCATGGCGGGGCGCCCCGGCTCCCGCGCATCCCTCCGTTTGCCGGCGCACCGTCGCATGCCCGCACCTCGTCCGCTTCCTCACTTCTGGGGAGGTGCCGCAAAGATCCTGCGCCGCCGCGTCGGGTTGCGGCTCAGAGCCGGGGCCGCTAGCGAGGTGCGTCCTTGCAAGGAAGACGAGAGAGCCGATGTCCCTGCCGCCGATCGCCGTATTCGACCTCGACGGCACGCTCGCCGAGACCGCGGGCGACCTCGTCGGCACGCTCAACGTGCTCCTCCGACGCGAGGGCCTGCCGCCGCTGCCTCTGGAGGAGGCCCGCGACATGATCGGCGCCGGCGCCAAGGCACTGATCCAGCGGGGCTTCACGGCGGCCGGTGAACCGCTCTCGACCGAGCGCCTGGAGCGCCTGTTCGGCGAGTTCCTGGAGCATTACGGGGCGCACCTGTGCGACCACTCGCACCTCTACGAAGGCCTCGTCGAGGCGCTGGACAGCCTGCAATCCGATGGCTTCCTCCTCGCGGTCTGCACGAACAAGGTGGAGGAGCACGCCGTCGACCTGCTCGACAAGCTCGGCATCGGCGATCGATTCGCCGCGATTTGCGGGCGCGCGACCTTCCCCTACTTCAAGCCCGACCCGCGCCACATCACCTCGACGATCGAGCGGGCGAAGGGCAATCCCGCGCGCTCGGTGATGGTCGGTGATTCCCGCTCCGACGTCGACGCGGCGAAGGCCGCGGGCATCCCCGTCGTCGCGGTCACCTTCGGCTACACCGACACGCCGGTGCAGGACCTCGGGCCCGACCGGGTGATCTCCCATTTCAGCGAGCTTCCCGGCGCCGTCGAGGCGCTGGTCCCCGGAGCGCGGGTCCGCGCGGCGGAGTGAGCGCGCTCACTCCGTCACGCTAAGCTCCGCGTTTCCTCGAACGCCGCCTCGGCGCGCGGTGCCCCTCTCCCGAACGGGAGAGGTGGAGAGGCACGGCGGCTGCCACTCACACGTAATCCTGCGGCGGCCTGACGTCGCCGCGCCGCAGCAGCGTGTAGAGGAAGGGCACGAAGAGCAGCGTCGAGGGCGTGCCGAAGGCGATGCCGCCCATCACGGCGCGCGCGAGGGCCGCGTTCTGCTCGCCGCCCTCGCCCGTGCCGAGCGCCATCGGGATCAGGCCGAGGAACATGGCGCCCGCCGTCATCAGCACCGGCCGCAGCCGGGTCTCGCCGGCCAGCACCGCCGCCTCGACGGCGCTGCAGCCCGTGGCCTCCCGGTGCTCCTTGGCGAAGGTGACGAGCAGGATCGAGTTCGCCGAGGCGATGCCGACCGACATGATCGCGCCGAAGAGCGAGGGGATCGAGAAGGTCGTGCCCGTGATGAACAGGCTCGCGACGATGCCGCAGAACGCGAGCGGCAGGGCAGCCAGGACGACGAACGGGTCTCCCCAGCTCTGATAGTTCACCGCCATCAGGAGGTAGACGGCCACGAGCGCGATGGCGAGGCCGATGCCGAGGCGGAAGAAGGCCGAATCCATGTTCTCGATCTGGCCCCGCAGGGTGATCTTGTCCGGCGCGGGCAGCGTCTTCTGCTCCTCGTCCACGATCCTGCGGATCTCGCGGGCCACCGAGCCGAGGTCGGAATCCTGCACCGCCGCGTAGATGTTGTAGGTCGGCGTCGTATTGACGTGGTTGATCACCGTCTGCGTGCCCTCCCGCCGGAATGACGAGACGCTGGAGAGGAGCGTCAGGACGCCCGGCTGGTCGGATCCGCCCTGCACGAGGAGCGGCGTGTTCTGGAGGGCGGTGAGCGAATCGTTGCGGTATTCCGGCGTCTGCACCCAGAGCTGGTAGGGGATGCCTGTCTTCGGGTCCGTCCAGAAGTTCGGCGTGACCTGGAAGGAGCCCGAGAGCGAGACGTTGAGGCCCTGCGCCACCTGCTGTTGCGTCAGGCCGAATTCGGAGGCGAGGCGGCGGTCGACGTCCACGAAGAATTGCGGCGTGTTGACGATCTGGTGGAGATGCACGTCGACCGCGCCGCGGATCTCGCTCACCCGCCGGACCATGGTCTGCGCGACCGCGAGGTCCTTCTCGGCGTTCCGGCCCGACACCTGGATGTCGATCTGCGCGAGCGTGCCGAAATTCAGGATCTGGGTGATGATGTCCGAGGGCTGGAAATAGAAGGTCACGTCGGGGAAGCGCTCGCGCAGCACCTCGCGCAGCCGCTTCGTGTAGGCCGCGACCGAGCCGTGCCCCTCCTTCAGGTTGATGAGCATCTGGCCGTCGTTGTAGGCGACGAACGAGCCGTCCGAGAACGCGAAATTGTAGTTGTTCGAGGGCAGGCCGATATTGTCGAGGATCTGGTCGATCTCGTGCTCGGGGATGACCTCGCGGACGGTCTTCTCGACCTCCGCGAAGACCTGCTCCGCGGTCTCGATGCGCATGCCGGGGCGGGTGCGCAGGTGGAGCGTCATCTGGCTCGAGGCGACCTGCGGGAAGTAATCCTGCCCGACGAAGCTGAACAGCCCGGCGGTGCCCGCGAAGACGATCGCGACGACGCCGACCGTCGCCACGGGATGGCGGATCACGGCATGGAGGAGCCCGAGATAGCCCCGGTGGAAGCGGGCGAAGCGCGCCTCGAAGCCGTGCCGGAACCGGCCGGCCACCGAGAAGAACGGGCGGCCGAGGAGGGCGAGCGCGCGGGCGACGCGCCCCTGCCGGGCCGGCGGCGCCTCGCCGTGATGCAGGGCGTATTCGCGCGCCACCAGCACGTCGATCAGCACCGGGACCAGGGTGCGCGACAGCAGGTAGGAGGTCAGCATCGCGAAGACGACCGCGAGCGCCTGCGGGGTGAACAGGTATTTCGGCGTGTCGGTGAGCGCGAAGACCGAGGTGAAGGCCGCGCAGATCGAGAGCGTCGAGATCAGCGTCGGCTTGGCGATGCTGGCCGCGCCCTCCGCCACCGACTTGCGGAAGGGCTCGCCCTCCTCGAAGAGCCGATAGGTGTTCTCGATCGCGACCGTCGCGTCGTCGACGAGGATGCCGACGGCGAGCGCAAGGCCGCCCAGCGTCATCACGTTGATGGTCTCGCCGAGCGCCCCCAGCACCGCGAGCGAGGTGAGGATCGAGAGCGGGATCGAGATCAGCACCACGATGGTGGAGCGCCACGAGCCGAGAAAGAGCAGGATCGTCAGGCCGGTGAGGCAGGCGGCGATGGCCGCCTCGTGCATCACCCCCTCGATCGCCGCCGAGACGAAGACCGACTGGTCGAAGAGCGGCTTCAGCGACATGCCCTCGGGCGCGGCGGCGCGGATGTCGGGCAGCGCCTTCTTGACGTTGTTGACGACATCGAGGGTCGAGGCGGTGCCGTTCTTGAAGATCCGCATCAGCACCGAGTGCAGGCCGTCGGCGCGCACGATGTTGACCTGCGGCGGGCCGCCGTCGCGCACGTAGGCGACGTCGCGCACGAGCACGGGCTGGCCGTTCACGGTCTTGATCGGGATCTCGTTCAGCGCCTCGATCGCCTCGGGCGTGGCGTTCAGGCGGATCGGGTATTGCTGCTCGCCGATCTTGGCGAGGCCGGAGGGCACCGTCAGGTTCTGGGCCGACATCGCGTTCGTCACGTCGACGGGCGTCAGGCCCAGCGCCTGGAGGGCGTGCAGGTCGAGATCGACCATGATCTGCCGGGGCGTGCCGCCGAAGGGCGAGGGCAGCGTCGAGCCCGGCACCTGCACGAGCCGCTGGCGGATGCGGTACTGCGCGTAATCGTAGACCTTGGTGAGGCTCTCCTTCGTGGAGGCCAGCGAGAGCTGGATCACCGGCACGGACGAGGCCGAGAAGCGCAGGATCACCGGCGGCTGCACGCCGGGGGGCATCGTGGCGCGGATCGAGTTCGTGGACGAAACCACCTGCGCGATGGCGAGATCGATGCTGACGCTCGGGTCGAAATAGACCTTCATCACCGACGTGCCCTGCAGGCTCGTCGATTCCATCCGGGCGATGTTGTTGACGTTGTTCGAGATTCCGTACTCGGAATAGGTCGTGATGCGCCGCTCCATCTCCGGCGCGGACAGGCCGTTATAGGTCCAGACGATCACGACGACCGGGATGTCGACGGTCGGCAGCACGTCCTTCGGCGTCGTCACGATCGCCGCGACGCCGGCGAGCGTCATCAGCACGGCCAGGACGTAGACCGTGACCCGGTATTTCAGAGCGTAGAGGACAAGGCCCATATCGTCGTCGGCTCGGGTCGATCAGGGCACCGCGCATCGCGACCGATGCCGATGGGTCGTCCGGCGCGGATCCCCTCCTCGTTCGGAAGGAGAGATGGGGTGGGAGGAGGTCGCCCGTCCACCCGCATGGCCGCACCCGTCCGGCCACAAGTCGCGATCAACGTTTCCGGATTGTGTCCGCGCGATCCGTCGTCCGCTGGCGCATCGCCGCAGGGGATCGGTTCAGTGGCCGGAAGGTCTCGCGTTCCCGGCGCCGAGGAGCGCGTCCTTGTCGACCACCAGGGCGCGGGCGATCTCTTCCAGCGCCCGGTGCTCGACCTCGCTGATGCCGCCGAAATCGGCCACGTCCGCAGCGATCAGGAAGATGTCCTCCCGCTGGTCTAGGGGCCGCTCGGCGACGGCCTGGACGAGGCGGATATTCTCGACGCGGCCGGCCCGGGTCTTGGCGCGGGCGATGGCCTCGTAGAGCGCCTGCTCGATGCGCAGGGTGTCGTAGGATTTCTCCAGGATGGGGTTCGCGCGCATGCCGGTGATCGCCGATTCGATCTCCTCCTCGTCGATCTCGCCATCCGCCAGCGTCACGTTGGCGGCGGCCGAGACGGCGGATTCGAGGAACACGGCGTCGCCCGCATAGGACATGATGGTCCGGCCGAAGCGAAGGATCGCGTCCTGAAAGATGCTCATGCCTGCCTCCTGAACCTCAAGGAGGCTCGAAATCCCCTCGTCCAGTCAAGGGTTTCGCGGCAACACACCGGGTCCGATCCTCAGACGATCGGCTCGTGGCCCGGCCAGTCGCGGCCGAGATGGGCCGCCACGCGGGCGGGATCGTCGCCCACCGCCTCGACGGCCGCCTGCACCTTCTCCACCGGCACCATGAAGCGGCGGGCCCAGTAGGCCCGCTCCCAGGGCTCGGCGACGTTGACGATCCTCGGCTCGGGCGGGGCGGTGCTGTCCTCGGCCATGGCGGCTCCTCGGCTGGGGCGGCCCGAAACGGAGAGCCGCGACCCAGCGAGAACGCCCGAGCCGACGCTTCGTGCCCGGAGCGTCAGCAGCAGCGGAAGCCGTTGCGGTTGCCGACGCCGAAGCGGGCATTCTCCCGGTTGCGGAAGAATTCCAGCTCCGTCATCGGCGCCTGGTCCGGATGCGTCTTGCGGATGTGGCTGGCATAGGCCTCGTAATCGCCCTGCCCCACCAT
The DNA here is from genome assembly GCF_004348265.1 of Methylobacterium segetis. GTDB lineage: Bacteria > Pseudomonadota > Alphaproteobacteria > Rhizobiales > Beijerinckiaceae > Methylobacterium > Methylobacterium segetis. The sequence continues at coordinate 21,488 of NZ_SMNT01000073.1, read as the reverse complement.
CAGCCGCGCGCCGTCGCAGACGCATTTCGTGAGCGTCTGCCAGCGCTCGCGGAGATTCTGCGACGACACGGCCATCGCCTCACTCCGCCGGAACGGCGCGGGCATCCGATTCCAGCGCCGTCCAGCGGTCGGTGCGGAAGGCGCGGATGCAGGCGATGACGCCGAACACGGCGATCGAGACGACGAGCCCGACGAAGACCACGGCCAGCGCCGCGTCGATGCGGTCGTTGAAGATGATCTGGCTCATCTGCTCGACGTTCTTGGCCGGCGGCAGCACCTTCCCCTCGGCGAGCGCGGTGCTGTAGCGGTCCGCGTGCGAGAGGAAGCCGATCCGCGGGTCGGCGTGGAAGATCTTCTGCCAGCCGGCGGTCAGCGTGCAGATGCAGAGCCACACGGTCGGGATGATCGTGACGAAGGCGTAGCGCTCGCGCTTCATCTTGAAGATCACCACCGTGCAGAGCGTCAGCGCCACCGCGGCCAGCATCTGGTTCGAGATGCCGAAGAGCGGCCACAGGGTGTTGATGCCGCCCAGCGGGTCGGTGACGCCCTGGTAGAGGAAGTAGCCCCAGGCCGAGACGCAGAGCGCGGTCGCCACGATGTTGGCCGCCCACGAGGTGGTGTCCTTGAAGGCGGGCACCGCGAGGCCGACGAGATCCTGCACCATGAAGCGGCAGGCGCGGGTGCCCGCGTCCACGGCGGTGAGGATGAACAGGGCCTCGAACAGGATCGCGAAATGGTACCAGAAGGCCATCATCGCCTTGCCGCCGATGGCGGAGGAGATGATGTGCGCCATGCCGACGGCGAGCGTCGGGGCGCCGCCGGCCCGCGAGATGATCGTCGTCTCGCCGACGTCCTTGGCCGCCGCGGTGATGGCGTCGGGCGTGATGGCGAAGCCGAGCTTCGTCACCGCCGCCGCGGCCGTCTCCGGCGAGGTGCCGAGGAGGGCCGCCGGCGAGTTCATGGTGAAGTACACGCCCGGATCGATCACGCAGGCCGAGACCAGCGCCATCACGGCGACGAAGCTCTCCATGAGCATGCCGCCGTAGCCGATCATGCGCGCGTCCGCCTCGTTCGCGATCAGCTTCGGCGTGGTGCCCGACGAGATCAGGCTGTGGAAGCCGGAGACCGCGCCGCAGGCGATGGTAATGAACAGGAACGGGAAGAGCTGGCCGGACCAGACCGGGCCCGTCCCGTCCACGAACTTCGTCATGGCCGGCATCTGCAGGTGCGGCGCGACGACGGCGATGCCCAGGGCGAGGCCAACGATGGTGCCGATCTTGAGGAAGGTCGAGAGATAGTCGCGCGGGGCGAGCAGCAGCCAGACCGGCAGGATCGAGGCGACGAAGCCGTAGCCGATCAGCATCCAGCAGAGTTGCGTGCCAGTATAGGTGAAGGCCGGGCCCCAGGTCGGGTGCTCGGCGACGCTGCCACCGTAGACGATGGCGAGCATGAGCAGCACGAAGCCGAGGATCGAGACCTCGCCGATCTTGCCGGGCCGGATGTAGCGCGAATAGACGCCCATCAGGATCGCGATCGGGATCGTCGCCATCACCGTGAAGGTGCCCCACGGGCTGCCGGCGAGCGCCTTCACGACGATCAGCGCCAGCACGGCGAGCAGGATGATCATGATCAGGAAGGTGCCGATGAGGGCGATCACGCCCGGCACGGTTCCGAGCTCGGCCCGGATCAGCTCGCCCAGCGAGCGCCCGTCGCGGCGCATCGAGACGAACAGGACGATGAAGTCCTGGACCGCGCCCGCGAAGACGACGCCGGCCAGGATCCAGAGGAGGCCCGGCAGGTAGCCCATCTGCGCGGCGAGCACCGGGCCGACCAGCGGGCCGGCACCCGCGATGGCCGCGAAGTGGTGGCCGAACAGCACGGTCTTGTTGGTGGGCACGTAGTCGAGCCCGTCGTTGTGGCGCACCGCCGGGGTCTCGCGCTTCGGGTCGAGCCGCATCACCTTGTCGGCGATGAAGAGCGAGTAGTAGCGGTAGGCGATGACGTAGACGCAGATCGCGGCGACCACGATCCAGAGGGCATTGACGGACTCGCCGCGCTCCGTCGCCACGATGGCGAGGGCGGCGGCACCGAGGGCTCCGACGAGGGCCCAAGGCCCGTGTTTCGAGATCGCACCCATGGACGTTCACTCCAGGGCCGGTTCTTCCTGGCCGGCCATCTTTGTCCTTGTGGCGCAGAATTCTGTCCGAGAAAATACGTATGCTCAGCGAGTTGCATACATCCGGCGCGATTCTGTCGCCCGGTGGCCCGGCGCGCGCGCACGCGTTTGACGCTTCCGCCGGGCGAACCTAAGCAGGCGCCGGGCCCCCGGGCCGCGTGTTTGTGGAGACGAGCGATGGCGAAGGTGGCGTTCCTGGGTCTCGGGGTGATGGGCAGCCCGATGGCGGCCCATCTCGCGAAGAAGGGCCACGACGTCACGGTCTACAACCGCACCGGCGCCAAGGCCGAGGCCTGGGTGAAGGCGAATGGCGGCGCGCATGCGGGCACGCCCCGCGAGGCGGCCGGGGATGCCGAGATCGTCTTCGCCTGCGTCGGCAACGACGAGGACCTGCGCAGCGTCACGCTCGGCGAGGACGGTGCCTTCGCCGGCATGGGGCCCGGCGCCGTCTTCGTCGATCACACCACCGCCTCGGCGGAGGTGGCGCGGGAGCTCGCGGCGGCGGCCGAGGCGCGCGGCCTCGGCTTCGTCGACGCGCCCGTCTCCGGTGGGCAGGCGGGTGCCGAGAACGGCGTCCTCACCGTGATGTGCGGCGGCGAGGCCGCGACCTACGCCAAGGTCGAGGCTGCGATCGGCGCCTATGCCCGCGCCTGCCGCCTGATGGGCCCGGCGGGCTCGGGCCAGCTCACCAAGATGGTCAACCAGATCTGCATCGCCGGCCTCGTTCAGGGCCTGTCCGAGGGCGTGCACTTCGCCAAGCGGTCGGGCCTCGACGTCGAGGCGGTGCTCGACGTGATCTCGAAGGGCGCGGCCGGCTCCTGGCAGATGGAGAATCGCGGCCGGACCATGAACGAGGGCCGCTTCGATTTCGGCTTCGCGGTCGACTGGATGCGCAAGGACCTCGGCATCCTCCTCGACGAGGCCCGCCGCAACGGCGCCTCGCTGCCCGTCTCGGCCCTCGTCGACCAGTTCTACGCCGAGGTTCAGCGCATGGGCGGCAATCGCTGGGACACGTCGAGCCTGATCGCGCGGCTGGAGCGCTGAGCGCTCACGCCCCGGCCAGCGCCGCCTCCGGATCGGTCCAGGCCCAGTCGCCGCCCATCTGGTGGCGGAACCACGTGAACTGCCGCTTGGCGTAGCGTCGCGTGTCGTTCTGTCCGCGCAGGATCGCCTCCTCGAGGCCGAGCGTCCCGTCGAGATGGGCGATCAGGCCGGGCACCCCGTGGGCTCGCATGATCGGCAGCATCGGATCGAGGCGGCGCTCGCGCAGGCGCGCCACCTCGTCGAGGGCCCCTTCCGACATCATCGCCCGGAAACGCGCATCGATGCGGGCCCGAAGCCGGTCCCGGTCGGGTGCCAGGAAGATCTTGCGCAGGGGGCGGCCCGCGAGCGGGCCCGGCACCCGGCTGCCGTGGAAGGCGGCGATCGGGCGCCCGGTCGCGGCGTGGATCTCGAGGGCGCGCATCACGCGGGCGCGGTCGCTCGGCCGCAGGGTCGCCGCGCCCTCCGGATCGAGCGCGGCGAGATCGGCGTGGAGCGCCTCGGTCGGACGGCCTTCGGCCGTCTCCCGCAGGGCGGCGCGCACGCCGTCGGGCACGGGCGGCAGGTCGGACAGCCCCTCCTCGAGGGCGCGGAAATAGAGGCCGGTTCCGCCGACGAACACGGGCAGGCGGCCGTCGAGGTCCGCCACGAGGGCGGCGGCGTCGCGCGCGAAATGGCCGGCCGAGTAGTTCAGCGCCCCGTCGACGTGCCCGTAGAGCCGGTGGGGAACGATGGCCTCCTCCTCGGGGCTCGGCCGCGCGGTGAGGACGCGCAGGTCGCCGTAGACCTGCATCGAGTCCGTGTTGACCACGACCCCGCCGTGACGAAGCGCGAGCGCCGTCGCCAGGGCCGACTTGCCGGAGGCGGTCGGCCCTGCGATGAGAATGGCCGCCGGCTGGTCGGCGAATGTCGGCTCAGGCGGCGGCAACAGCGGAACGCTCCCGGATGACCCTGGTCGCCAGCCTGATAGCAAACGAGACGCGGCCCGCCATCACGGATGCGGTGCTGGCGGAGGCGCGCGCCGTTCTCGGCACCGAGCACCAGCCGCGGATCCTGCACGGCGAGGTCGCGGCCGAGATCCTGGTGCCGGGCGCGGGCGCCGACGCCGAGGTTCTGACCGGCCGCCTGCGGCGCGCGCTGAAGGGCGAGCCCATCGACGTCGCGGTGCTACCGGCGGGTCCCCACCGGCGCAAGCGCCTGTTCCTCGCCGACATGGATTCCACCATGATCGAGCAGGAATGCATCGACGAGCTCGCCGACGTGGTCGGCCTCAAGGCTCACGTCTCGGCGATCACCGAGCGGGCCATGCGCGGCGAGATCGCCTTCGAGCCCGCGCTCCGCGAGCGGGTGGCGCTGCTCGAAGGCTTGTCCGTCGGGGTGATCGACACGCTGATCCGCGAGCGGCTCTCCCTGATGGCGGGTGGCACGACGCTCGTGCGGACGATGCGGGCGCACGGGGCGCGGACCTGCCTCGTCTCGGGCGGCTTCACCCTCTTCACCGGGCCGATCGCGGAGCGGATCGGCTTCGACGAGCACCGCTCGAACCGGCTCTCGGTATCGGGCGGGCACCTGACGGGCCGCGTCGAGGAGCCGATCGTGGGCAAGGCGGCCAAGCGCGACACCCTCGCGGAACTTCGGACGCGCCTCGGCCTCGAAGCGGCGGAGACGCTGGCCGGGGGGGACGGCGCCAACGACCTCGACATGCTCGCCGAGGCGGGTCTCGGCGTCGCCTTCCGGGCGAAGCCCGCCGTCGCGGCCGCCGCGCAAGTGCGCATCGACCACGGCGACCTGACGGCCCTCCTGTACCTCCAGGGCTACGCGGCGAGCGAGTTCGCGCGCTGAGGCTCAGAAGGGCTGCAAGCCGGGCCGCGGGCGGTGCACGTCCTCGAAGATGTCCGGATCGATCAGCTGGTCCGGATGCTCACCCGCCTCGCCGAACAGGGCTCGGAAGTCCTGCCGGCCGAGGATCCGCTTGCTGGCCGTCATGGATTCGGCGAGCGCTTGATTGAAACCGTCGCGGTATTCGTCCGGCGTGATCGCGCCGCTTTCCAGCTTGCGCGCCAATTCGTCCTTGCGACGCCAGAACACCGACTGAACCTCGGCGAGCGATCGAAAGCGCGCATCGTCGATGCTGACGGCCGGATTCGATCTGACCATGTCCCGCAAGTCGCGGATGCGCTCGGACATCTCCGTTTCGAACACGTGCGGCTCCTCCGGTGAGAGTGGAGACGGATGTCCATGTGCGGAAAAACCGTCTGCGCTCGCCTTCGACTCGCGCGCCTGACTCCCCGCAAGAGGGGATACGAGGAAGCCGCCCTCTTCCGATCGGCGGCCCCCAGTCGCGTGAAGCGCGCTGAAGCTACTCGAGCCCGAGCGCCACGAAGCGCACGTCACCGCTCGCGCTCGCCACGAGGAGAAGGACGGACTTGCGGCCCTCCTTCTTCAGCGCGTCGACCCGCTTGGTGACGTCGGCAGGAGAGGTCACCGCCTCCTGGCCCACCTCGACGATGACCTCGCCCGCCTGGATCCGCTTGTCGGCGGCAGTGGAGGAGGGATCGACGCGGGTGACGACGACGCCCTTCACGGTGTCCTTGATGCTGTAGCGCTTGCGCAGCTCGTCGGTGATCCCGGAGAGGTTGAGGCCGAGAGCCTGCCGCACGGCGCTCTCGGGCTCCGCCTGCTTCACGTTGGCGAGCTGCGGCTTCTCCCCGTCCTCCAGGCGCCCGAGGGTGACGGGCTTCGTCACCTCCTCGCCCTTCCGGACGACGACCACGTCGACGGTCTTGCCGACGGGGGTGGCGGCGACGATGCGGGGCAGGTCGCTCGACGCCTTGACGGCGCTGCCGTTGAACTTCGTGATCACGTCGCCGACCTCGAGGCCGGCGGTCTTGGCCGGGCCCTTCTCGTCGACGCCGGCGATCAGCGCGCCCTTGGCGCCGCCCTTCAGGCCGAGGGCCTCGGCAGTCGATTCGTCGACGTTCTGGATGCGCACGCCGAGCCAGCCGCGGCGGACCTCGCCGTACTCGCGGAGCTGGTCAATGACTGGCTTGGCGGTGCCTGAGGGAACCGCGAAGCCGATGCCGACCGAGCCGCCGGTCGGCGACAGGATGGCGGTGTTGATGCCGATCACCTCGCCGTCCATGTTGAACAGCGGACCGCCCGAATTGCCCTTGTTGATGGCCGCATCCGTCTGGATGTAGTTGTCGTAGGGGCCGGACTCGATGTTGCGGCCCCGTGCCGAGACGATGCCGGCCGAGACCGAGCCGCCGAGGCCGAACGGGTTGCCGATCGCGACCACCCAGTCGCCCGGCCGCATCTTCTCAGAATCGCCGAACGGCACCGCCTTGAGCGGCCGGTCAGCGGTCGGCTTCACGCGGAGCACCGCGAGGTCGATCTTCGAATCCTTGCCGATGATCTCCGCCTTCAGCTTGGTGCCGTCGGACAGGATCACCTGGATGTCGTTGGCGTCGCCGATGACGTGGTTGTTCGTCACCACGATGCCCCCGGCATCGATGATGAAGCCCGAGCCGAGCGAGTTGGACTTACGCTGCTGGCGCGGCGTGTCGTTCTCGCCGCGCTGCTCGCCGCCGCGGTTGCCGCGCCGGTTGAAGAACTCCTCGAACAGGTCCTCGAAGGGCGTGCCGGGGGGCAGCTGCGGCATGGTGCGGCCGCCACCGCCGCCGCCCGAGCGCGTCTCCACGGTGGTGGAGGCGGAGATGTTGACGACGGCGTCGGTGATCCGCTCGGCGAGGTCGGCCAGGGATTCGGGACCCTTGGCGAAGGCCGGCATCGGCACGGCGCTGCCCGCGACCGAGGCCCCGATCATGAGGGCGGCGAGGGCCGCCCGAGCGTGGCGGCTCAGCGCGGAGGGACGGCGCGCTGCGGTGGCGCTCGCGACGGGTAGCATGATCGACCTCTTCAAAGGAGCGTTTCCCGACCTGTTCTTCCTGAAGCCCGGTGCAATCCGCCGGGCAGCCGCCTCGGGCTCGCGCATTAGATCGGCGACACGGGTCCGGGTTCAAGGGCACGCGCGGACCCGCCGCGGCCGGCAGGCCGCAGCCGGTCCGCGCGCCTCTCCCGCCTCAGCGCGCCGTGCCGACGGTGGAGCCCGTCGCCGCGCTCGGGTCGCCCGTCCCGCGCGGTGTGCCGGATTGCGCCGCGCGGCCCTGCGGATCGCCGAAAAAGCGGAAGAAATCCGAGTTCGGGCTGATCACGAGGCGGGTGTCGGAGCCCTTCAGGCCGGCTTCGTAGGCCTGCATCGAGCGGTAGAAGCTGAAGAAGTCCGGGTCCTTGCCGAAGGCCTCCGCCAGGATGCGGTTGCGGTCCGCGTCGCCCTGGCCCCGGAGCTGCTCCGACTTCTGGTTCGCCTCCGCCAGGATGACGGTGACATCGCGGTCGGCCCGCGCCCGGATGGTCTGGGCGATCTGCTCGCCGTTCGCCCGGACGTCGGCGGCCTCGCGCTTGCGCTCGGTCTTCATGCGCTCGTAGACCGCCGAGCTGTTCTGCGCCGGAAGGTCGACGCGGGTCATGCGCAGGTCGACGATCTCGACGCCGAGGCTCTTGGCCTGCCGGTTCACGTCCTCCTGGATCTCGTTCATCAGCCGCATGCGGTCGGTCTTCACGATCGCGTCGCGGGTCGAGCGGGCGAGGACGTTGCGCAGGGCCGAGTTGGTGAAGCTCGCCAGCCGCTGGTTGGCCAGCCCGATATTGCCGACCGACTGGTAGAAGCGCAGCGGGTCGACGATCCGGTAGCGGGCGAAGGCGTCGACCTCGAGATTCTGGCGGTCGGCCGTCAGCAGCGCCTGGACCGGCAGGTCGAGGTCGAGCACGCGCTTGTCGAAGACGATGACGTTCTCGATGAACGGCACCTTGAAGTAGAGGCCCGGCCGGTCCTCGCCGGTCTGGTTCAGCACGGCGCGCACGCGCCCGAGCTGCAGGACGAGGGCCTGCTGCATCTGCCCCACGGTGAAGACCGAGGCGTAGAGCCCGACGGCGATGGCCGCGACGAGGACGACGAGGCCGGTGCGGAAAGCGTTGCCGTTCATCGTGCCGCCCCACCCGCCTGCTGGCCGCCGCGGCCGCCGAATTCCGTCAGCGGCAGCACGGGCAGCACGCCCGCGGCCGCGTTGGTGCCGGCCGCGCCGCCGCTCTGGTCGATGATCACCTTGTTCACGGAGCCGAACACCTTCTCCATCGTTTCCAGGAAGATGCGCTCGCGGCTGATCGCAGGCGCGGTCCTGTAGGATTCGTAGACCTGCTGGAAGCGGGCGGCCTGGCCGGTCGCGTCGGCGGTGGCCTGCGTCCGGTAGGCCTCGGCCGCCTGCACCACTTGGGAGGCGCGGCCGCGCGCCTGGGGCACCTCGCGGGAGGCGTAGGTCTTGGCCTCGTTCTGCAGGCGCTCCGCGTCCTGCTGGGCGGCGTTCACGTCGATGAAGGCGGGCCGCACTTCCGGCGGCGGCGTCACGCTGACGAGCTGCACCACCTCGATGCGCACGCCCGCGCCGTACTCGTCGAGCGCGGCCTGGACGATCTCCTTGACCTCCTGCGCGATGCTCGACTGCTCGTTCGTCAGGATCGCCTGGATGTTGCGGCGGCCGATCACCTCGCGCATCGCGCTCTCGGAGATCGCCTTGATGGTGCCTTCCGGGTTCTGCAGGTTGAAGACGTAGTCCGACGCCTTGAGCGGGTTGACGCGCCACTGCACCTCGAAGTCGAGATCGACGATGTTCTCGTCGCCCGTGAGCATCAGGCTCTCCTCGGGCACGTCGCGGGAGCGCCCCTGGGTGCCCACGCCCGAGCGGTAGCCGATCTGGATCGAGTTCACCTGGCCGACATTCGGCTTCACGACGCCGCCGATCGGATAGGGCAGGTTGTAGCGCAGGCCCTCGCCCTTGGAGCCGACGTAGCGGCCGAAGACGGTCTCGATGCCGACCTGGTTCGGCGCGACCGTGTAGAAGCCCGTGAACAGCCAGATCGCCACCGCGGCCACGCCGATGACCACGATGCCGCGGCCGCCGCCGAAGGACCCTCCGGGCATCACGCCGCGCAGGCGGTCCTGCCCGCGGCGGAGCAGATCCTCGAGGTCCGGAGGGGTCTTGCCGCCGCCGCCGCCGCCGCCGGTGCCCCAGGGGCCTCCGCCGTTGCCGCCGCCGCGGCCCCAGGGCCCTCCCCCGCCGCTGCCGCCGCCGCCGCTCTGATTGCTCCAAGGCATCCTTGAGGTCTACTCCAGCTCATCCGGGGCCGGGGCGCCGAAGGCGTCCCAGGGGTGCCAAGCACCTGATTGGGCGCGCCCACTCCTGTCAAGGCTCGCCCCCGGAGCGCAGGTGGGCACTTCGCCCCACTAAGACAACCGCGACGCGGTGCCCATGCTCCACAAGGGATTAAGAAGCGGGCGCGCGGGACCCCGGGAGATTACCGAGCCCGGCCGGCCTCAGCGGATCCTTTCCAGGTCGACGAAGGTGAAGGCGTGCTCGTCGTGCTCGCCCGCACCGTGCGCCTCCCGCAGGGTCTCCCGGAACGCCGACCGGTCGTAGGGGGGAAACAGGGTGTCGCCCTCCGGCGAGGCGTCGACCTCGGTGAGGTGGATGCGGTCGGTGTGCGGCAGCGCCATGGCGTAGATCTCGCCGCCGCCGACCACCATCAGCTCCCCCGCGGCGCCCGCCGCCGCGAGCGCCCCGTCCCAGTCGTGGACCACCGTGACGCCCTCGGCCGAGAAGCTGCGGTCCCGGGTCAGGACGAGGTTCGCCCGGCCCGGCAGCGGCCGGCCGAGGGATGCGAAGGTCTTGCGGCCCATCAGGATCGGCTTGCCCATCGTGAGCGCCTTGAACCGGCGCAGGTCGCTGCGCAGGCGCCACGCCATGTCGTTGTCGCGCCCGATGACGCCGTTCCTCGCCACCGCGACGACGAGGGTGATGCGGGGTGTGGGGCTCTGCATGGCGCGCGGCTCCTCAGATCGCCACGGGCGCGGAGATCGCCGGGTGCGGCTCGTAGCCCTCGATCGCGACATGCGCGAAGCGGAAATCCGCGAGCTCGCGGATGGCGGGGTCGAGGCGCAGGCGCGGCAGCGCTCGCGGCTCGCGGGTGAGTTGCAGCCGGGCCTGCTCCAGATGGTTCAGGTAGAGATGGGCATCGCCGAAGGTGTGGACGAAATCGCCCGGCGCGAGGCCCGTCACCTGCGCGATCATCTGCGTCAGCAGGGCGTAGCTCGCGATGTTGAAGGGCACGCCGAGGAAGGCGTCGGCCGAGCGCTGGTAGAGCTGGCAGGAGAGCCGCCCCTCGGCGACGTAGAACTGGAACAGGCAGTGGCAGGGCGCGAGCGCCATCTTCCCGAGGTCGGCCGGGTTCCAGGCCGAGACGATGAGGCGGCGCGAATCCGGGTTGCGGCGGATCTCGGCCACCACCTCGGCGATCTGGTCGACGGTCCCGCCGCCCGGCTTCTCCCAGGAGCGCCACTGCTTGCCGTAGACCGGGCCGAGATCGCCCTCGGCATCCGCCCACTCGTCCCAGATCGTCACGCCCTCCGCCTGGAGGGCGCGCACGTTGGTGTCGCCGGAGAGGAACCAGAGCAGTTCGTGGATGATCGAGCGCAGGTGCAGCCGCTTCGTCGTCACGAGCGGGAAACCCTGGCCGAGGTCGAAGCGCATCTGGTGACCGAACACCGAGAGCGTGCCGGTGCCGGTGCGGTCCTCCTTGCGCACGCCCTCGTCGAGGATGCGGCGGAGAAGCTGGTGATAGGCGTCCATGGGCTCGGGCTCCTGGCCCGGCTTAGCCCGGAGCGCCGGCATTGGCGAGGCGGCCGGGCGGGTTATCCTCGCTGTGCCCGCCTCAACCCGGCGCCGGCCAGAGCACGTAGGCGACGAGGGCTAGGTTGCTCCAGCCGTGCAGCGCGATGCAGGGCCAGAGCCGCCCGGTCCGCCAGCGCAGCCAGCCGAGCATCAGGGCGAGCGGCAGCAGGGAGACGGGCCGGGCGAGCCCCCAGGCCGAGACGTGGGCGAGCGCGAACAGGAGCGCGGTGACGAGGATCGCGAGGGCGGGCGGCAGGAAGCCGCGGGCCTGCGCGAAGATCTCGCCCCGGATGAGGAGCTCCTCGGCCGCCGGTGCCACGATCACCACGTAGGCGAGCCAGGCCGCCACGGAGGCCGCGCTCAGCGTCGGCGAGAGCTTCACCCCCTGCGCGAAGGTGGCGCCGAACGCCTCGGCCGTCCCCGTAACCCAGGTGATGTGCAGGATCGGCCAGAGGAGCAGGACGAGGAGGAGGTGGCGCGCCCGCATGCCGTTCGGCCGCGTCCGGTCGAGGGCGAGGCGCTCGCGCCAGCCCGAACCGTGGCGCCAGATGACGGTGAGCAGCACGAGCAGGACGAGATTGACCTGCAGGAGGATGTCGGCGGCGAGCTCGCGCCGGGCGAGGCTCGCCGCGCCGATATTCGGGCGCCGGTCCGTCGACAGGAGCGGGTCGATCCCCTCGATCAGGTCCGCGCCGACGCGTACGGCCAGAATCGCCATCAGCTTGGCGGCGCCGAGATAGAGGATGACGGCCGCGGCGAGGCCGAGGAGGCGCAGAAAACCGGAGCCGAGGCGGCGCCAGATCGAGGCCGGCGGTGGCGTCGGCGCCTCATTGGGCATCGGAGCGCTACGTTCGGGCTTCAAAACCGGAGCGATCCCCCCTATATTCACCTTGCCGGGCGCAAGGCCGGCTATGGCGATAAACGTTCTTCGCAATAAACCTATCGGACCCGGGGGCGGTACCCGGCGCCTCCACCCGAACCCAGGGCCTATGGACGCAGCGGCGTTGGGTTTCGGCGGGGGCGAAATAGGATCGACGAGGGCGTAAAGGTTGAGCTTTCGCTCGGCATGGTTCCGCCGTTATCGGGCCTTTGCAATAGTTGCCAACGACAACTTTGCTCCGGTGGCGGTGGCTGCGTAAGCAGTCCCCAAAACCGATCTAAAGTCCTAGCGGTTAGCATCGTTTAGGCGGGGTTCGGAGGCACCTGGCAACAGAAGCCTCCACTCGATTTTCCATCCGGTGCGCCCGACCGCGCGGCACTGCCGGCAGGTGGCCCGGGCAAAGCGACCGCAGATGGCAGACGACCTGATCCGTTACGATCTCCTAGTGCAGGATGCCCTGCGCGGCGTGGTCCGCAAGGTGCTCACGGACGCGGCCCGGGAGGGGCTGGCCGGCGAGCATCACTTCTACGTGTCGTTCCGGACCGAGGCGCCGGGCGTGCGGATGTCGCAGCGCCTGCGCGAGAAGTACCCGCAGGACATGACGATCGTCCTGCAGCACCAGTTCTGGGATCTCGGCGTCACCGAGCACTCGTTCGAGGTCGGGCTCTCCTTCTCGGGTGTGCCCGAGCGTCTGCTCGTCCCCTTCGATGCCCTGACCGGCTTCTTCGACCCCTCCGTGCAGTTCGGCCTGAAGTTCGACCTGAGCGACGGGAACGAGATCGCCGAGGACGAAGCGCCGGCGCTTCCCGCGAAGCCCGGCCCGCGCGGCGCCGCCTCCGAGCCGAGCGAGACCAAGCCGAAGAGCACCGGGCTCGCCGCGATCGGCAACGGGGCGCCGAAGGTCGTCCCAGCCCTGCCCGGCGCCGGAAAGCCCGAGGAGGCGAAGCCCGCCGCCCGCAAGGAGGGTGAGGGCGAAGGCGCCGAGACGGGCGCCGAGGTGGTCAGCCTCGACGCGTTCCGCAAGAAGAGCTGAGCCCCCCGCTCCCCTTGGGGAGAGGCCGGGTCGGCGCGAGCCCGAAAGGGGGCGGCCGGCGTCTTCCCCGTCCTAGCCCCTCCGCTCCACCCGCATCCTCAGCCCGTGCTCCGGCCGCAGCGTCACCCGGTGGAGCGGCGTGACCGGCGCGTGGTCCTCCGGCAGGGAGAGGCGGACGTTGCGCACGATATGCGCGAGCGCGATGACCTGCTCCTGCAGCGAGAAGCTCTGGCCGATGCAGACCCGCGGGCCGGCCCCGAAGGGCAGGTAGGCGTAGCGCGGGATCGCCTGCCGGGCGGTGCCGAGGAAACGCTCCGGCGCAAAGGCGTCGGGATCCTCCCACAGCGTCCGGTGGCGGTGCAGCACGTAGGGCGCCACCATCACGAGCGAGCCGCGCGGGATCTTGATGCGGCCGATCCGGTCGTCCCGGACCGCCTGACGGCTCATGAAGGGCACGGGCGGGAACAGGCGCATCGCCTCCTCCATGACCGCCTTCGCGAAGGGCAGATCGGCGGGCGCGAAGCCCGCCTCGCCGGAATCGGCGGCGTCGACCTCCGCTTCCAGCCGCGCCCGCGCGGCCTCGTCCTGCGACAGGCAGTAGAGCGCCCAGGTCAGGGCGTTGGCCGTGGTCTCGTGCCCGGCCGCGATGAAGGTGACGATGTTGGCCTTCACCTCGAGGTCGGTGAGCCCCTGCCCCGTCTCCGGGTCCTGCGCGGCGAGGAGCAGGGTCAGCAGGTCCCGCGGCGCCTCGCCCGCCTCCATGAGCCGGCGGCGGCGGTCGATCAGCTCGTCCACCACCTCGGCGAAGAAGCGGATGGCGGGCCGCGCCCGCAGGCGGCCGATCCGCGGCACGAAGGCGGGCACGCCGAACACGTCGAGGGGGTCGATCGGGCCGACCGCCTCGAGGAAGCGCGTGATGGCGCGCCCGAGCGCGTCCGGATCGCTCGGCAATCCGTAGGTGAAGATCGTCCGCTCGAGCACGTCGAGGGTCACGCGCGTCATCTCGAGGGCGACGTCGACCCGCGTCCCGTCGCGCCGGGCGAGACGGCGGCCGATCCGGGCGCCCGCCGCGTTCATGGCGGGCGCGAAGCCGTCCACGGTGCGCACATTGAAGATCGGCGCCAGCATCCGCCGCTGCAGCCGCCACTCGTCCCCCTCGGCCGTGAGCAGCCCGTTGCCGAGCCCCGGCGCGAGGACGCGGCGCTGCAGGTCGTCCTTGCGGTAGTTGCGCGCGTTCTCGACGAAGAGGTAGCGGATCAGGTCCGGGTCGCTCACCACGGTCACGCGGCCCATCGCCCCCTCCCCGGCCACCACGGGCGCGGTGAAATGGTCCTCCATCCACGTCGTGATGGGGTTGGCGCGGGCGGCCCTGAGGAAGGCGAACAGGCCCATCGGCTCCCGCAGCGGCGGCGGCACCTTGGGGCGGAAGCGGGCTTCGGGCAGGCTCGTGGTCAGGCTCAGCATCCGGCCTCGCTCGGTCTGGCATCGCCCAACAGGCGTTGCGGTTTGTCAGACGGGTGGAAAACCGCCATCGCGATTTGCGTACGCCTGCCGTAAGTAGGTGCGGCGCAAACAGAGACGTAGAGGCCACGATGTCGCCGCAGCCCGAGACCGCCACCCGCACGGAATCCGACACGTTCGGGCCGATCGAAGTCCCGGCGCATCGCTACTGGGGCGCGCAGACGCAGCGCTCGATCCAGAACTTCAAGATCGGCACCGAGCGGATGCCGGCTCCCCTCGTCCACGCGCTCGGCCTCGTGAAGCAGGCGGCGGCCCTGGTGAACAAGGACCTCGGCGTCCTCGAGCCGCGGCTCGCCGACGCCATCGCCGAATCGGCCGCCGAGGTGGTGGCCGGCCGCTACGACGACGAGTTCCCGCTCGTCGTCTGGCAGACGGGCTCGGGCACGCAGTCCAACATGAACGCCAACGAGGTCATCGCGAGCCTCGCCAACGAGCGCCTCGGCGGCCAGCGCGGCGGCAAGGCGCCGGTCCACCCGAACGACCATTGCAACCGCGGCCAATCCTCGAACGACACCTTCCCCACCGCGATGCACATCGCGGCCGCCCGCGAGATCAACGACCGGCTGATGCCGGCGCTGACGCACCTGCACACCGCGCTCGACGCCAAGGCCAAGGCCTTCGAGGGCATCGTGAAGATCGGCCGCACGCACCTGCAGGACGCGACGCCCGTCACCCTCGGCCAGGAATTCTCCGGCTACGCGGCCCAGGTGGCGCTGGGCGGCGCCCGCGTCGCCGCGACCCTGCCGGGCCTGCTGGCGCTCGCCCAGGGCGGCACGGCCGTCGGCACCGGCCTCAACGCGCATCCGCGCTTCGCCGACGCCTTCGCCGCCAAGGTCGCCGAGCTGACCGGGCTCGGCTTCACCTCGGCCGAGAACAAGTTCGAGGCGCTGGCGAGCCACGACGCCCTCGTCTTCGCGCAGGGCGCGCTCTCGGCTCTCGCCGCCGGCCTGTTCAAGATCGCCAACGACATCCGCCTGATGGGCTCGGGCCCCCGCTCCGGCCTCGGCGAGATCTCGCTGCCCGAGAACGAGCCCGGCTCCTCGATCATGCCCGGCAAGGTCAACCCGACCCAGGCCGAGGCGCTGACGATGGTCTGCACCCAGGTCGTCGGCAACGGCACCACCGTCTCCTTCGCGGGCAGCCAGGGCCATTTCGAGCTGAACGTGTTCAAGCCCGTGATCGCCAACGCCGTGCTGCAATCGATCCGGCTGCTCGCGGACGCGGCGGTGAGCTTCGCCGACAATTGCGTCGTCGGCATCAAGCCGAACGAGGACCGCATCGCCGACCTGATGAGCCGCTCGCTGATGCTGGTGACGGCGCTCGCCCCCTCGATCGGCTACGACAAGGCCGCCGAGATCGCCAAGACCGCGCACAAGAAGGGCACCACCCTGAAGGACGAGGCGCTGCGGCTCGGCTACGTGTCGGAGGAGGAGTTCGACCGGGTCGTGCGCCCGAAGGACATGCTGGCGCCCGGCGCCGAGTAGGTGCAGCATCCCGCGGCGCGGACCCGGCTCCGCGCCGCTCCCTGGAACGAGGAGGCAGGCATGGGCGAGATCATCAACCTCCGCCAGGCCCGGAAATCGCGGGAGCGCGCCGCGAAGGCGGAGGAGGCGGCGCAGAACCGCGTCCTGTTCGGGCGCCCGAAGAAGGCCAAGACCCTGGCCGACGCCCGCAAATCCCTGGAACGGGACCGCCACGAGGGCCACCGCCTGCACTCCGACGACCCGGAGGGGTGAGCCGGGCGGCATGATCGCGATCAACGTCGCCAAGCGCTCGGTGATGATCGCGGGACACCGCACGAGCGTGTCGCTGGAGGAGCCCTTCTGGGAGGCGCTCCGGGAGATCGCGCAGGGCCGGAACCTCTCCGTCCAGGCCCTGATCGGCGAGATCGACGCGGGCCGCGAGGGCCAGAACCTATCCTCGGCGATCCGGGTCTTCGTGCTGGCCGCCTATCGCGGCCCGCAATCTTGACGCGCACCTGTGAAGAATCGCTACGCTTTCGCTGCCGGCCGGTCTAATCTTCGCCCCCGCGACCATTGAACAGCGGGGATGTGATGGCCGGATCGAGCGCGCCGAATGCCGAGGACGAGGGCCTGTCCCTCGCCGAAGCCTTGGACATCGCGCTGCGGGCCCATCAGGCGGGCGATGGCGCGGTGGCGGAAACCGTCTATCGCCGGATCCTCGACGTAGCTCCCGAGAGCGCGGACGCCCTCCACTACCTCGCCATCCTCCTCCACCAGACCGGGCGCTCCGTCGAGGCGATCCGGCTGATGGAGCGTGCCATCGAGATCGAGCCCGACGAGGCGGGCCTGCACAACAACCTCGGCAACATTCTGTTCGAGTTGGACCAACCTGAAATTGCGCTCAAGGTCTACGAGCGGGTTCTGCTCCTCGAGCCGGGCCACACCAATGCCCGCAACAACCTCGGCGTGACGCTGCGCGTCCTCCGCCGCCCGGACGAGGCCGAGGCGGTCTATCGCGAGGCGATCGCCCTCGATCCCGAGCACCGCGAGGCCTGGGACAATCTCGGCCGCCTGCTCGCGAGCCGGGGCCGCATCCAGGAGGCGATCGGCTGCCACGCCAAGGCGCTCGAGCTTGAGCCGAACAATGCCGGCAGCCGCCGCTTCATCGTCGCGGCCTACACGGCGGCCGGGGTCTACGACCGGGCGCTCGAGATCCTGCAAGCGTGGCGGCGCGACGAGCCGGACAACCCCTCGGTCCACCATCTCATCGCCTCGATCTCCGGCGTCGGCGTGCCGGAGCGGGCGAGCGACCGCTACGTTGAGGCTTTGTTCGACGGTTTCGCCAACAGCTTCGACCACAAATTGGCCCGCCTCGACTACCGGGCGCCGGAACTCTGCGCGGCCTCCGTCGCCGAAGCCTATCCCCGCCCGGCCGCCGATCTCGCCGTGCTCGATGCCGGCTGCGGTACGGGCCTGTGCGGGCCGCTGCTGCGCCCGTATGCGCGCGACCTCGGCGGCGTCGACCTGTCGGGCAAGATGCTGGAGAAGGCGGCCGCCCGCGGCCTCTACGATGCGTTAGAGCGGGCGGAACTGACGGCGTATCTCGCCGCCCGGCCCGGGGCCTACGACCTCGTCCTGTCGGCCGACACGCTCTGCTATTTCGGCGCCCTCGACGCCGTCCTCGCCGCGGCCCGGACGGCGCTGCGCCCGGGCGGCCGCTTCGTCTTCAGCGTCGAGGCGCTGGAGGAGGCCGAGGGCACGCGGCTCAACGCGCATGGCCGCTACAGCCACGCCAAGTCCCATGTCGAGGCGGCAGCCGGGGCGGCCGGCTTCTCCATCGAGGCGATCGACCGGGTCGTTCTGCGCCTGGAACGGGCGGAGCCCGTGACCGGCTACGTCGTGCGGCTGGGCTCCGGCGACCGCGCCCCCTGACGCGCCGCCCTACTCGGCGGCCACCGGGAGCGCGCGCTCCGGGAGGGCGGCCAGCGCCTCCGGCTTCGGGCCTCCCGTCGCCCAGTCGAGCAATTCCACCGTGTGGACGATCGGCAGGTCCGTTCCCTTCCCGATCTGCGTCGCGCAGCCGATATTGCCCGTGGCGATGAGGTCGGGCTGCATCCGCTCGATGTTGGCCACCTTGCGGGCGCGCAGCCGCTCGGCAATCTCCGGTTGCAGAATGTTGTAGGTGCCGGCCGAGCCGCAGCAGATGTGGCCCTCCGGCACGTCCTTCACGAGGAAGCCCGCCCGCTTCAGGAGGTTCTTCGGCTCCGTGCGGATGCCCTGGCCGTGCTGCATCGAGCAGGCCGAGTGGTACGCGACGACGAGGTCGCTCTCGATGACCGGCTCGTTGAGCCCGAGGCTCGCGACATATTCCGTCACGTCTTTCGCGATGGACGAGACCCGCGCGGCCTTCTCGGCATAGGCCGGGTCGTTGCGGAACATGAAGCCGTAATCCTTGATCGTCGTGCCGCAACCGGAGGCGGTGACGACGATGGCGTCGAGACCCTTGCCGTCCGCCTGCGCGTCCATCTCGGCGATCCAGGCGTCGATGGTGCGCTTGGCGAAGGCATGGGCGGAATCCTCGCGGCCCATATGGTGGGTCAGCGCTCCGCAGCAGCTCTCGCCCTTCGGCTGCACCACCTCGACCCCGTGGCGATTGAGCAGCCGGATCGCCGCCTCGTTGAAGTCGGGCCGCAGGACGCTCTGGGCGCAGCCGCGCAGGAGGGCGACGCGGCCGCGGCGCGCAGGGGCGTTGGCGGGCGGCGGAAACACGCCGGGCCGGTCGGTCGGGTTCCGGCCGGGCAGGGTCGCGGGGGCGAGGTCGAGCATCGCGGCGAGCCGGTTGCCGACCCGCGGCAGGCGGGCGACGACCGAGCGGAAGGGCTGGCCGAGCTTGGCGCCGAGCAGGGCGAGGCGGAACCGGTTCGGGTAGGGCAGCACCGCCGCGAGCAGCGCGCGCAGCCAGCGGTCCTCGGGCGGCCGCACGAAGGTCGTCTCGATATGCGACCGGGCGTGATCGACGAGGTGCATGTAATGCACGCCGGAGGGGCAGGTCGTCATGCAGGACAGGCAGGAGAGGCAGCGGTCGACGTGCTTGACGACCTCGGCGGTCGCCGGCTTGCCGCCCTCCAGCATGTCCTTGATCAGGTAGATGCGCCCGCGCGGCGAGTCGAGCTCGTCGCCCAGGAGCAGGTAGGTCGGGCAGGTCGCGGTGCAGAAACCGCAATGGACGCAGGTGCGCAGGATCTTCTCCGAGGCCGCCATGGCGGGATCGGCGAGCTGCGCGAGGCTGAAATTCGTCTGCACGGTCGTTTCCTCGGCGCGGTCCGGCGGGTCTCGGGCGCCGCCTGGACCGGACACGTCACTCTGGAATGAGAATGCTTACACGAACCCGGGCGCGCATGGGGGCGCCCGATGTCGCGTCGGCTCAGATCCCGGCGTACATCCGACCCGTATTGAAGATGCCGGCGGGGTCGTGCGCCGCCTTCACGCCCTGGCTGACCCGCAGCAACGGGTCCGGCAGCGGCTCGAAGACCGGAACGGCCGCCCGCACCGGCTCCGGCGCCCGCACCAGGGTGGCGTGGCCGCCGAAGGCGCGCAGCGCCGAGCGGATCGCCTCGGCGCCCGCATCCCCGGCCGCGTCGATGGCGAGCCAGATCAGGCCGCCACCCCAATCGTAGAACCAGCGCGCGGCCCTGGCCCGGCCGATGGCGGCGGCGACCGCCGGGCCGTGCGTCGGCGCGGTCGAGAGCCGCCAGACCGCCTCGCCCGTCCCCGCGAAGAAGCCCACGTCGCGCACGGCGGTCCAGAGGGTGTCGCTCGCCGCGCCCTCGATCAGGGTCGCTTGGCCGAAGCGCTTGAGGAGGCGTCGCAATTCGCCCGCGCGATAGTCGATCGAGGCGGCGAAGCCCTCGACCCGCATCAGGGTCAGCGCCTGCGCGTCCGCGACGCCACCGGGCAGGTGCGCCGCGCCCGTCAGCTCGAACGGCGAGCCGAGGGCCGCGGAGAGCGCCTCGACGGCGCGGGCGTCGTCGAGCCCCTCGATGACGAGGGTGGCCACCCGCTCCTGGACGGGGAGGACCTTGAAGACGACCTCGGTGAGCAGGCCGAGGGTGCCCCAGGAGCCGGCCATCAGCTTCACGAGATCGAGGCCGGTGACGTTCTTCATGACGCGGCCGCCGGACTTGATCACCTCGCCGCGCCCGTTGACGAAGCGCACGCCGATCAGGCTGTCGCGGGCCGCACCCGCGTTGATCCGGCGGGGCCCGGAATTGTTGATCGCGGCGACCGCCCCGATCGTCGGCTCGCCGGCCGAGCCGAGGAGCCCGCGATGGTCCATCGGCTCGAAGGGCAGCATCTGGCCCTGCCCGGCCAGGAGGTCCCGCACCTCGGAGAGCGGCGTCCCGGCCCGGGCGCCGACCACCATCTCGGCGGGTTCGTAGAGGGTGATCCCGGTCAGCCCGCGGGCGGAGAGCGTCGCCTCGTCCTGTGCGGGTCGGCCGAGGCCGGCCTTGGTGTCTCCGCCGACGAGGCGCAGCCGCTCGGCCCGGCCGGCGGCCTCGCGTACGGTGTCGGCCGCCTCGTTCTCGGCCTGCGGCTCGTATGAACGCATCGTTTCCTGCCCGCTCCGGGTCCCCTTGCCGGGGTCCCTTTAGGCGGGATCATGCGGGTTTGCACCCGCGTTTCAAGCCGCAGCCTATTCGGCCGGGGCGGGATGCCGCCCGCGGATGCGATCCTCGACGGCGCCGCGCAGACCCGCGATGTCGAAGGCCCAGACGATGGCACCGTAGAGCACCATGCCGAGCGGCACGCAGAGCGCCAGCGCGGTGGCGGGCGGCAGATCGCGGAAGGGCGCGAGCGCCAGCCCCATGGCGAGGCAGGCCGCTGCCGCCGCTGCGATCTCCCGCCAGGGCAGGACGAGGCGATTCGGTCCCGTCAGCGCCCGCAGGGCGAGACCGAGGAAGGCTGCCCCGAGCCCGGCCGTCTGCGCGAGCGCGATGCCAGCCGGCCCGAAGCGGGACGGCAGCACGAGCAGGCCGATCCCGTTGACGGCGAGGCCGAGAAACGCCGCCGCGATGACGGGCATCGTCTTCCGCCGGATCTGGAAGACCGGGTTCAGGGCGAAATGCATCAGCGAGAGGCAGAACAGGCCCGGGACAAGGAGAACCGCGTAGATGGCGAAGGGGCCGCGATAGGCCTCCGGCACCACCAGCGCCTGCAACGCCGGCAGGATCGCCCAGAAGCCGACGGCGCAGGGCAGGAGCAGCGCGACCACGGTCGCCGCATTGCGGGCCACCTGCCGCTCCGCCTCGGCGGCGCCGTGATGCTCCTCCGCCCGGACGGCGATCTGGAACAGGAGCAGGTCCAGGGCGGTGCCGAGGGTGCTGAGGCTGCGCAGGGTCACGTCGGCGGCGAGGGCGAAGTAGCCGGCCTCCGCGAAGCCCGCCTGCGCGGCGAGGGTCGCCCGGTTGAAGAAGGGCATCGCCTGATAGATCGCGTTGGCGGCGATGAGCGGCAGGCCGTAGATCAGGAACAGCCGCCACGTCTCGCGCAGCCGCACCCGCTGGACCGGAACCGACGGATCGCGCAGCGG
>NZ_SMNT01000072.1 GCF_004348265.1 Methylobacterium segetis | reverse complement strand
ACGCTCCTCGTGCGCACGGAGCGCGCGGGCGCCGACGGCCCCGTCACCGGCTACCTCCTGCGCGTCGGCGCCCTCGACGTGCCCCTCGACGCCGAAGGGACCTTCCGCGTGCATCACAGCGGAGCCCTGGCACGGAACGCCATCCCGGCTTGGCGCCTGCTGGAGCCGGCCGTCGACGCGGATCTCGGCCGCGACGTCGCCGGCAAGGTCGTGCTCGTGGGAACGAGCGCCCTCGGCCTCTCGGACCTGCGCGCGACGCCGCTCAACGCCTTCGAGCCCGGCGTCGCCATCCACGGGGAGGTGATCGAGCAGATGCTCGCGGGCCACGTCCTCGAGCGCCCCCTCTGGGCCGCGGGCGCCGAGTGCCTCGCCGCCGGGCTGATCGCCCTTCTCGTCGTGACGCTCGCCGCCCGCGCCCCCTTGCGCCTCGCGGGCGGGGCGGCGCTCGCCGGCCTCGGCCTCGCGGCGGCCTTCGCTTGGTTCGCCTTCACCCGCGAGCGGCTACTCCTCGACCCGACCCTCCCCGTCGGCGCGATCCTCGCCGGCTTCGGCGCCACCACGCTGACGCGCCACCTCCTCGTCGAGCGGGACGCCACGCGCCTCAGGACGGCCTTCACCCACTACCTCTCGCCGGACCTCGTGGCGGCGCTCGCCCGCGAGCCCGAGCGGCTGAAGCTCGGCGGCGAGACGCGGGAGATGACCTTCCTGTTCACCGATCTCGAGGGCTTCACCGCGATGACCGAGACCCGGGGCGCCGAGGCCTTGGTTGCCCTGCTCAACGCCTATCTCGACGGCCTCTGCGGGGTCGCGATGGAGCATGGCGGCACCGTCGACAAGATCGTCGGCGATGCGGTGCACGTGATGTTCAACGCGCCCCTCGACCAGGCCGACCACGCCGCCCGGGCCGTGACCTGCGCCCTCGCGATGGACGCCTTCGCCACCGCCTTCGCGGCGGCGCGCCGGGCCGAGGGCATCCCCTTCGGCACGACGCGGATCGGCGTGAACACGGGACCGGCGGTGGTCGGCAATTTCGGGGGCACCCGCCGCTTCGACTACACGGCCCACGGCGACGCCATCAACACGGCGGCCCGGCTGGAGGCCGCCAACAAGGCGCTCGGCACCCGCATCTGCGTGGCGGGCACCACGGCCGCCCTCTGCCGGGACATCCCCTTCCGGCCGATCGGCACCCTCTCCCTGCGCGGCAAGGCCCGGCCCGTCGAGGTCTACGATCCGATCACCGCGGAGGCCGCGGCCGACCCGTTCACGCAGCGCTACCTCGCGGCCTATGCGGGTCTCGGCCGGGGCGAGGCGGCGGCGGCCGACCTCATCGCCCTCCACGAGAGCCGGCCGGACGATCCCGTCGTCGCCCTCCACGCCCGCCGCCTGCGGGCGGGCGAGTATTCGACGCGGATCGCCGCGTGAGCGCGCCGCGCTTCGACATTCGCGAAGGATTCGTCCAGGTCCCGTCGCGCTCCCGAGCCTCGATTGCCGATCGATCCCGTGGATCCGCGAGGCTTCTCAGCACCGGCACCGGTTGTCTGCATGCGCGCGGGCTGCTCATCTCGCGGGGACTGCATCGGACGCGAATCAACGTCGAGACCGGCATGGGCCATACGATCACTCCCGTCCGCGCACTTGCCCTGATGAAGGAGTCCGAGAAGCACGGCGGGCATCCCTGCACGCGGCATATCGGCCTGTCGAACGATCAGCTGATGCAGCGGCTGTTCGCGGGCGACGGGGCGAGGGACGGCGGCATCCAGTACGTGTCGACCTTCACGACCGAGGGGGAAGCCGCCCGGGCCGCCTCACAAACCTTCAAGAACGCCGACAAAGTCATCAGCACGCTGAACAGGAACGGCTCGGCCAGCTTCAGCGACATCAGGACCGACGAGGCCTTCAAGGCGCGTTTCGCCCTCGGCGGCGGCGTGAGGGAATTCTACTGCAACCATATGACTCTGGTGCTCTTCCGGCTCGACGGGCAGACCGGCGACCAGTTCTACGTCAAGACCTTCTATCCTCGGCCGCCCAACAGCCTCAGGCTCAATCCGATCCGGGGCAACACGTAGCGCCGCCGCCCACGGCCCCGCCTCCGTCACAGGCTCAGGAACGACGCAGCCAGCCCGAGATCCGTGAGCGCGTGCAGCATCTGGTCGAAGCCCAGGAGCCACCAGAACTGGACCTGGCCCGGATTCCAGCGGGTTCGCCGGGAGATCACGCTCTTGGTGCGGTCGACGCAGAAATGGATCGCGAAATCGACGAGGGCGAGCCACCAGAGGCGCGGCGCCACGACGAGGGCCACGCAGAGCGTCGCGAGGGCGTGGCAGGCCACGTGCGCCGTCAGCGGCAGGAGCCAGCCGCGCTCCTGCTCCTTGCCGCGCGCCATCCAGTCCGTCTGGAGCACGAAGTCGGCGACGTAGTGCTTGACGATCATGGTGCCCGCGAGCACCGCCATCGTCCAGACCGGAACCAGCGCCATCAGCCCCCCGCATGCCGCGCGCTCTCCGCGCCTCACAGATCGGCCCTAGGCGAAACGCGTTCGTTTTTCATTAACCCCCTTGCGCGCAACCGGCCAACGCCGCCTCGCGGCCGCGCGATGCCGGCGGGGCCGGGGCGGCCCTGATCGGCTTTCGTCCGGGGACTGTCGCGGGGCCGCCGGGATGGCACGCCGCTTACCCGTGCGATTCTCGGGAGATGCGATCCTTGGGAGATGCGATCCTAGGGAGCGGCCGGCGATGAGCCTTCCGCCACGGCCTCGACAAGACGCCGTCATCCTCCTGGCCTCGCGGGGCGAGGTTTAGAGCCATCACCGCCACCTGAAACTCCACGAAGCGCTGCGACCTCACCGAGAAGCTCCTCGACATCAAGCGCGAGAAGGGCTCGACCTGGACGTGCATCCAGGAGGAGATCGGCGACGGCATCATGTGGGCGATCGACTTCACCAGGACGATGGAGCGCGAGCCCAACAACAAGGGCGACCGGGTCAAGATGAACCTTTCGGGCAAGTTCCTACCCTACAAGGACTACGGCAACGAGGAGGACGTGCCCGAATACGGCTTCAACGAGGGCTAAAGGCTTCCAGGCCGAGGCGGAGACCCTTTCGGCGTGAGAGGATGCGGCCCAGCCGACGAGATCGCCTCGATGGGCGGATCAGGCTTACGATCGGGATCATGCTCCTACTCGGATCCCGATTGTAAGCCTGCGCCCGAACTGCCACACGGCACGGTGCCCACATCGTTCCGGAGGGATCGTGTCCCGTCTCAGCATCCTCTCCCTGACAGCCGTCGTTCTGGCCCTCCTCGGCCCCGTCCCGGCCCTCTGCCAGACGGCCAGCAACGGCGTCGTGTCCCTCACTGTCAGCGGCTCGCGCGGCGGGAGCATCGACTCCCTCCGGATCCTGGGCGTTGAAACCATCAACACCGCCGATCTCGGGCGCGAGATCCAGGCCTCCCTCTTCTTCGATTCCACTTCACTCCCGCCCCAGGCGAAGACCTGCGAAACCAAGGCTCCGCCCTGGCTGAACCCCCAGGAGGCGGGCGACGAGTGCGGCGTGCCCTCGCAGGTCTACGCGCTCGGCACGTCGGGCCGCAGCGTGAGCGTCGGCAGCTATCCCCGCGAGTGGGCGGGGCGGGGCACGACGTCGGGCCTGCGCATCGAGGGGCACCACACCGTCGGCCCCCTGCCCTACCTCGACGCGCAGGAAGTGATCCGGATGCGGTACCAAGTCCACCGGGACAGGGCCGATGCGCGGCCGTCGAACCTCGCCTTCATGCATGCCGTCTTCGACGGCCTCTCGCGGCCGACGCCCGTCCCGTTCGTTCCAGCGGCCTATTTCGACAGACAAGTCCTCAGCAAGCTCTACGGCCTGTCGATGGACGGCACGGCCTGGACCGACCTCTCGTCGAACGTGTCCACCGCAGCCACCTACGCTCCGTCCCTCTATCGCTTCCGCGCCATGGCCTGGATGCGATCCGACCTCGGCTGGGGGGTCGCGCTCTATGGCCGCTGGACGCTCGATCAGCGCTGCGGCACCCACAAGTTCCCGATGGCGCTGCCGGACCAGACGGACCAATGCCCGAACTTCGCGGCACAGAGCTTCCCGACGCAGGGCACGAACAACCTGTCCCTCGTCGATCAGACCCTGACCGAGCTGAAACCAGGCGCAGGGGTGGAGCTGACTGCCCACACGATCGTGGGGAACCTCGATACGATCCGGGCGGGCGTGAACGCCATCCATGGCCGGGGGCATTAGGGACCTTCGATCTCGGACCTACGGTGCGCCGCGGCCTGGACCCGCTGCCGGAACACGGCGGGTGCGGGACTCCAGGGGCCGGGTACCTGTGCGTCGCCGCGCGGTCCAGGGCAGCCCTTGCTTGACATCGCGGTCCGAACGGGGCCGCGATGTCGGTCCTCTTCCCATCTCAAGACGACGTTCCGCATGGCCGCCCTCACCACCCGACTCTCCGGATACGCGCCCTACGCGCTCGCCGCTCTCCGGATCATGGCGGGGCTCCTGTTCCTCGCCCACGGCTCCCAGAAACTTCTCGGCATCCCGCCGCGGACCAACCCTGCGCCGGAGCTACTCTCGCTGTTCGGTGTCGGCGGAATGCTCGAACTTGTCGGTGGCGCGCTCATCGTGCTCGGGCTCTTCACGCGCCCCGTCGCCTTCCTCCTCAGCGGCGAGATGGCGGTGGCTTACTTCATGTTCCACGCGCCGAAGAACGTCTTTCCGGCCCTGAACGGGGGCGACGCCGCGATCCTGTTCTGCTTCGTCTTCCTCTACCTCGCCGCCGCAGGCCCCGGTGCCTTCAGCCTCGATGAGGGCCGGCGCCGGTCCTGAGAGCCGGCTCTCGCGCCCCGATCCGTCAGCGCCAATTCTTGGCGACGGCGCTGCGCACGGCGTCCGAGATCGCGACGTCGAAGACGATCATCTCTTCGAGGCTCGACAACTTCCTCAACCGGTCGGCAAGGTCGAGCACGGCGGCCGGGACGGGATGAGCCTGCGGCGCCGTCTCCTCGATACCGAGCCGGTCGAGGAGGCTCGCCATGAACGCCTCGTAATGGTCGCGGTGGCCGACGAGCCCGATATGCGCCAGGGTCTCGATCGCCGCGATCGAATGGCTCGGCCGAAGCTCGATATCGGGCAGCGACGTGCCGAACTGGCGTGTGAAGGGGTTGTACAGGAGCTTGTAGACCGTCTCCGGCATCGTCTGGAACAGGCGCTTGAGACCGCGCGACGTGGACATGTCCTGCTCGCCCACGAAGGACGCCGCGTCGACGAGGCGTCCGAGGCGCCAGTTCTGGGCCGGGTCGGCGGCGAGCGCGGCGCGCTCCCCGAGCCAGGTGAGACGTGCCGCCATCTCCACGTAGGGATCGTGAACGAGGACGGCGGTCAGCCAGCGCTCGGATGGGAAATACGGCTCGTAGCGCTGGACCAGCAGCCCACCCGAGACGCAGCACGAGACCAGGGCCGGGTTGCCGCAGACGGATTGCAGCATGTCGTCGCTGAGCTTTTCGAGCCCGAAATAGCTCTGCCGGAAATGCCGGAACAGCAGGGACTGGATGACGGTCTCCGGGATGATGCTCGTGTTGATGAGCAGCAGCCGGTGCGCGACCGTCGTGTCCTCCGGGACGCGCCGATGAACGAGCACGTTGGTTTCGGTGTCGTAGATTTCGAGCCGCGGGAAGCCGGCGAGGCCCGGGACCTCGGCCTCGGTGATCATGAAGGTGCATTGTCCGGTCGCGTGCCAACCGAACTTGCGGAAGTTCTCGTCGAACAAGGTTGCGGACACCTCCGCCACCCGCTGACCCTCGACGCTGACGACGACGCGGCTGATGGCGGTCGGATGGTCGGGGACGACCCAGCCTCGGATGGAATCACCTCTGTCGTGATCGATGAAGAAGCGCATTTCCTCTCACCGTTGCGCCGATGGACGCTCGGGCAGGGGCCCGGCCGTCCGTGGGCAGCCGCAGCGGACTCCGTTCCGCGCCGGAGCGGCGGGACGACCGGCGGGCTTGTCGCACGCCCGTGCCGCGGATGCAGCCGGCGCTCGGGTCACGGAACCGGGGGGCAAAGCGGTCAGCTCGTGCTGGCCGGCGCCGACCGCGCCGGGGTCGCCGGCGCGCGGCCGGCCTCCACCCGTCCGAGCCCCGGCCGGACGCGAGCCTTCGGGAAGTTGACCGAGAACCGCTTCGGCCGATGGTCCATCGGCCCATGTGAGCCGAGGAGCGGGTTGTAGAAGCGGTCGCCCTCGGCGAGGAGACCGGCCCAGCGCTCGTGGAAGCGCCGGTCGTCCTCCGGGTGGTCCACGCCGCCGGCCGCCCGACGCGTGGCGGATTCGTGGTGGTAGAGCACGGACGCCGCGTCGTTCAGGACCTTGAGGCCAGCCTGCCCGACGCGCAGGCTGAGATCGGTGTCGTTGAAGCCGACCGTGAAGCCCTCGTCGAAGCCGCCGACCCGGCCGAAAACCTCCGCGCGCATCATCAGGAAGGCGGCGGTGACGGCGGAGTATTCGCGCGTGCTCACGAGCATCCCCATCGGGCCTGCGTTGCGCCTGCCATCGCGGTTTCGGAAGGGGGCGGACCTGTGGGCATGGTCGGCCGGCCGCCCGTGCAGGCCCAGCACCACGCCCGCGTGCTGCACCGTGTCGTTCGGGTAGAGCAGCGTCGCGCCGACCGCGCCGACGTCGGGGCGCCCCGCCAACGAGCGCATCCGGCCGAGCCAGCCCGCCTCCCGCGCCTCGATGTCGTTGTTGGAGAACAGCAGGAAGGGCGGCAGGGCGCCGTGGCGTTCCTCGTAGAACGCCACGGCACGGTTGTTCATGCGGGCGTAGTTGAAGGACCCGCTGTAGCGGAAGGTGGTGAAGCGGTGTGCGTTGGCCTCGAGGTAGCGGATCGTCTTCGGGTCGTCGGATTCGTGGTCAATCACCAGAATCTCGAGCTCCCCAGGCTGGGTCGTCCGCTCCAGGGAGTCGATGCACTGCGCGAGCAGGTTGGCGCGGTTCTTCGTGGGGATGATGACGAGGGTATTCCCGCCCGGATCGGGGAAGCGCGCCTCGTAGTGGTTGAACAATTCGGTCGGCACCGCGTGGGCGCCCGGGCAGACGCGGGAGAGATGGCGGTTGAGGGCCCCGGTCGTGGCCTCCGTCACCCGATCCATCAGGGCGTGGCCGGCGCTCGCGCTGTGGGTTCGCCAGCGGTAGAGGAGCGCCGGCACATGGGCCACGGACCGCGCCCGCTCGATCGCCCGCAGCACGAAATCGACGTCACCCGAGATCGTCATCCCCTCATCCCAGCCGCCGATCGCGCGGGCGAGGTCGGTTTCGACGCAGATCGGGTGAACGACGTAGGGGTGATTGATGTAATAGTCCCAGCTGAAGGCCGGGCGGAGCTGCGGGTTGCGGATCGCCGACAGGGACTCGCCTGCCACGATCTCGTCGGCGCAGATCAGCTCGGCCCCGGTTCGGGCGGCGTTGAGGAGATGGAAGACCGCGTCGGGCTCCAGGCAATCGTCGTGGTCGAGGAACGTGATGTGCGTGCCCGTGGCCGCGCGGATGCCAACATTCGTCGCCCGGGCAATGCCAAGGTTCTCGGCGTTGCGCAGCACTCGGATGTTGGCGTGCGCGCCGGCGAAGGAGTCCAAGACCCGCCGCGTCTCCGGGTTCGCGGAGCAGTCATCGACGCAGATCAGCTCCCAGTTCGGGCACCATTGCGCGACCACGCTCGACAGGCATTCGGACAGCCAGTCGGGCGGCGTGTTGTAGACGGGGACGATGATCGACAGGCGCCGCCCCGCCACGGTGCGGGCGAGGCGCTCGCCGAGGCGCTCGCGGAAGCGTCCGGTGACGCGGTCGCGCCTCTCCAGCCAGCGGGGCAGGTCGCTGTTCGTCGCCGGGTCGAGGCGCTTGGGCGAACCGCCGAGCTCGTGCCACGTGCCGGCAAGCCGCGCCCGCAGGCGCCGGACCCCCTTCAGCTTGGCGATGGGAAGCTCGGCGATGAAGCCGGCGACGCCGCTGCCGTGGCCCGCCGCGGCGATGTCGGGGCGGAAGATCTCGGCCGTGGCGGTGTGGATGACGCGGCCGTTGACGAGAAATTCGACCGCGGCCGGCGTGTCGGGGAGCTTCGGGTTCCAGACCCAGCCGAGCGCGACGTTCCCGAAGATTCCATCGAAATGGCCGACGGTCCGGCGCTTCTGGAAGGTGGCTGTCCGGATCCAGCGCGGCAGCAGCGTGAAGCGCAGCGTGTCCCAGATGTCGGCGAGTTGCCGCCAGTTCGTCTTCCACCGTCGAGTCACGGGTTCGGCATCTCCTTCGGGGCCCGAATGCCTTTACGGTCCGGCGTGACCCGAGCCCGACCGGCGGGATGCAGGGCCGGCAGGCGATCGTCGGACGCCCGGAGGGCGCCCGAGGCAGCCTGCGCCGCGCGCAGGCAAGAGACGGCTTCTTGCACTGGACCCGGCACGGGACGCAAGAGGCCCCTCACGGAACGCAAGAGCCCCCGTCTCAGCTGCTGTCGGCGCCGAGGGCGGCCAGGATGCGGGCCCAGGAGCGGGTGCCCTTGTGGAAGCTCCGGAGCTCGTACTTCTCGTTCGGCGAGTGGATGCGGTCGTCGTCGAGGCCGAAGCCGATCAGCAGGGTGTTGCGGTCGAGGATCCGCTTGAAGTCGCCGACGATCGGGATCGAGCCGCCCGCCCCGACCGTCACGGGGGTAACGCCCCACTCGGCCTCGAGCGCGGCCCGGGCCGTCTCCAGCTCCGGCATGTCGAAGGGCAGGCTGATCGCCCGCGAGCCCTTGTAGCAGATCACCTCGACCGAGCAGTCGGCGGGCACCCGCTCGCGCACGTAGGCCTCGAAGGTCCTGGCCAGCGCCTCCGGGTCCTGGTCGTCGACGAGGCGGAAGGAGACCTTGGCGCTCGCCTCGCCGGCGATCACGGTCTTCGTCCCCTCCCCCGTATAGCCGCCGATGATGCCGTTGACGTCGCAGGCGGGCCGCGACTGGATCTGCTCGATCAGCATCCGCCCGCGCTCGCCGGCGGGCTCCTTCAGGCCGATCGGCCCGAGGAACTTGTCCGGGCTGAGATCGAGGCCGCGCCACTGCTCCAGGATCTCGGGCGGCGTCTCGCGCACGCCCTCGTAGAAGCCCGGCAGGGTGATGCGCCCATCCGCGTCGTGGAGCCCCGCGATGATGCGGGCGAGCACGTGGATGGGGTTGGCCGCCGCGCCCCCGAAGAAGCCCGAGTGCAGGTCGCGGTCGGCGCAGCGCACCTTGACCTCGAAATAGGCGAGGCCGCGCAGGGAGGTGGTGATGGCGGGCGTTCCCGCGTTCCACATGCTGGTGTCGCAGACGAGGACGATGTCGGCGCCGAGCCTGTCGCGGTTCGCCGCGACCCATTCGGGCAGGCCCTGCGAGCCGTTCTCCTCGGCGCCCTCGACCAAAATGGTGACGCCGCAGGGCAGCTCGCCCGCCATCGCCTTCCAGGCCCGGCAGGCCTCGACGAAGGTCATCACCTGTCCCTTGTCGTCGGAGGCGCCGCGGGCGACGATGCGCTTGGCCCCATCGGGCCCCTCGGCGATCCGCGGCTCGAAGGGCGGCGTCTCCCAGAGATCGAGGGGATCGACCGGCTGCACGTCGTAATGGCCGTAGAACAGGACGTGCGGGGCGCCGGGTTTCGGCGCGTGGGCGAACACGACCGGGTGCAGGGAGGTCTCGCCGATCGTGGTCTCGAAGCCGAGGGCGTCGAGCGTGCCGGCGAGCCATTGCGCGGCCCGGCGGCACTCGCCCGCATAGGCCGGGTCCGTCGAGATCGAGGGGATCCGCAGGAACTCGAACAGGCGATCGAGCGCGTTGTCGAGGTCGCGGTCGATATCGTTGAGGATCGGGTCGAGCGCAGCCATCGGTCCTTCCTTCGTCGGGGTTCCCATGCCGCAATCCGGTCGAGACTGGGATCGGGCCTAGCGTTAGCCGAGCCCGGCGGGAAACGGAATCGTCCCCGTCAATAACCGGACGTTGCAGCCACGCCGCAGTACGACCTGGGAACAGGGTCACCTTGGAACGGTTATCGAGTGGCCTCGGGCAGGGCGCGCCTTCGCGCGCCGCCGCGGCCCCAGCTTCGCCGCCCGGTGCGGCGCGCGGCTCTCGAATTCCGACCGGCCCGCAATCCGGCGCGGCCGGCCTCAAGCCATGTGGGACATTCCATGCTCATCGAAAGCGGTTCGCCCATAGCCGCCGACACGAAGGTCGAGATCGGCCTCACCATCAACGGAGAGGCGCGCCGGCTCCAGGTCGCGCCCTGGACCACCCTCCTCGACCTGCTGCGGGAGCAGCTCGACCTCACCGGCACCAAGAAGGGCTGCGACCACGGCCAGTGCGGCGCCTGCACGGTGCTGGTGAACGGGACCAGGGTCAATTCCTGCCTCGCGCTCGCCGTGATGAAGGACGGGGCCGAGATCACGACCGTCGAGGGCCTCGCCAAGCTGTCCGGCGGCAACGGGCTGCATCCGCTGCAGGAGGCGTTCGTCGAGCACGACGCCTTCCAGTGCGGCTACTGCACCCCGGGCCAGCTCTGCTCGGCCGCCGGCGTGCTCGCCGAGGGCCACGCCCGGACCCGCGACGAGATCCGCGAGGCGATGAGCGGCAACATCTGCCGCTGCGGCGCCTACACCAACATCGTCGACGCCATCGAGGACGTGATCCAGTCGGGAGCCCAGGGATGAACCGCTTCGATTACGTCCGCGCCGGCACGGTCGAGGAGGCCGTGCAGGCGGTCGCGTCGGGGGCCAACGCCCGCTTCATCGCCGGCGGCACCAACCTCGTCGACCTGATGAAGTACAATGTCGAGCGGCCGGGCCGCCTCGTCGACATCACGCGGCTGCCCCTCGACCGGATCGAGGAGCGCGACGGAGCCTTGCGCATCGGCGCCCTCGCGACGAACGCGGCGGTGGCCTACGACGAGCGGGTGAAGGACCGCTACCCGGTCCTGTCGAGCGCGATCCTCGCCGGCGCCACGGGGCAGTTGCGCAACGCCGCGACCACCGGCGGCAACCTGCTGCAGCGGACCCGCTGCTACTATTTCTACGACGAGGGCACGCCCTGCAACAAACGCCTGCCGGGCTCCGGCTGCGGCGCCATCGGCGGCGTCAACCGCATCCACGCGATCTTCGGCACGAGCGACAAGTGCATCGCGACGCACCCCTCCGACATGTGCGTGGCGCTGGCGGCGCTGGAGGCCACGGTGCGGGTCACCGGGCCGTCGGGCGAGCGCACCATCCCGCTCGCCGAGTTCCACCGCCTGCCGGGCGACGAGCCGGAGCGCGACACCACGCTGAGCGCCGACGAGATCGTCCTCTCCGTCGACCTGCCGGCGGAGGGATTTGCCGGACATTACACCTACCTCAAGCTGAGGGACCGCCTGTCCTACGCCTTCGCCCTGGTCTCGGTCGCCGCGGTGATGGAGCTCGACGGGCAGACCATCAAGGCCGCCCGATTCGCCCTCGGCGGCGTCGCCCACAAGCCCTGGCGCAACCCGGAGGCCGAGGGGCTCCTCCTCGGCAAGCCCGCCACCCGCGAGACCTTCGCGGCGGCCGCCGACCGGGTCGTCTCGGAGGCGACACCCCACTCCGAGAACGGCTTCAAGGTCGAACTCGCCCGCCGCGCCATCGTGCGCGCCCTGGAGCAGGCCGCCGCCGGCACGCCCCAGTCGCAGACCGACAAGCGCATCGCCTGAATCCGAGAGAATCCATGGCCAGCAGCCCCGAACCCTATTTCGGCACCGCCCGCAGCCGCGTCGACGGACCCGCCAAGGTCACCGGCCAGGCGAAATATGCCGGCGAGTTCGAAGCGCGCGATCTCGCCCATGGCTACGTGGTCTCGTCCGGGATCACCCGCGGGAAGATCGCGGTCATCGACACCGCGGAGGCCGAGGCCGTGCCCGGCGTGATCAAGGTGCTCACCCACGAGAACCGGCCGCGCACGGCCTGGCTCGACTACAATTACCAGGACGCGGTCGCCCCGCCCGGCTCGCCGTTCCGCGCCCTCTACGACGACAAGATCCATTTCAGCGGCCAGCCGGTCGCCCTCGTCGTGGCAGAGGATTTCGAGACGGCGCGCTACGCCGCCTCCCTCGTGAAGCTCTCCTACGAGGCGGAGGAGCCCGAGACCGACGTGGCGCGCAAGCGCGACCTCTCCTACACCCCGCCGATGAAGCGGGCCGGCATCAAGCCGCCGCCGAAGCCGTGGGGGGACGCGGATGCCGCCTTCGACGGCGCCCCGGTCAAGGTGCAGCAGGAGTACCGCCACGCCATCGAGTTCCACAACCCGATGGAGCCCCACGCCTCGACCGTGATCTGGGAGGGCGACGGGCGCCTCACCGTCTACGACAAGATCCAGGGCGTCTCGAACAGCCAGGGCTACCTCACCGGCGTGTTCGGCCTGAAGAAGGACGAGGTGCGGGTGCTCAACCCCTATCTCGGCGGCGGCTTCGGCTCGGGGCTGCGCCCGCAATACCAGCTCTTCCTCGCCGTGATGGCCGCGCGCGAGCTCGAGCGCTCCGTGCGGGTGACGCTGACCCGCGACCAGATGTTCACCTTCACGCACCGTCCCGACGTGCTGCAGACCGTCTCGCTCGGCGCCGGCCCGGATGGCGCCCTGCAGGCCCTGCGGCACGATGCGGTCTCGGGCACCTCGCGCTACGAGGATTACCAGGAGGTCGTCGTCAACTGGTCGGCGATCCTCTACCGGTGCGAGAACGTCGCGCTCACCTACAAGCTCACCCATCTCGACCTGCCGACCCCCGGCGACATGCGGGCGCCGGGCGCGGTGACCGGCGTCTTCGCCCTCGAGACCGCGATGGACGAGCTCGCCTACGCGACCGGGCAGGACCCGATCGCCCTGCGGCTCAAGAACTACAGCGAGCGGGACCAGACGGAGGACAAGCCCTTCGGCTCGAAGGAGCTGCGGGCCTGTTTCGCGGAGGGCGCCGAGCGCTTCGGGTGGAGCAAGCGCACGCCTGAGCCCCGCTCCATGCGGGAGGGCAAGGAACTCGTCGGCTGGGGCATGGCGACGGGCGTCTGGGAATCGCTGATGCAGCAATCGAGCGCGCAGGCGACCCTGACCGCCGACGGCAAGCTCGTGGTCGGGAATTCCACCGGCGACATCGGCACCGGCACCTACACGATCCTGACCCAGATCGCGGCCGACGCGCTGGGCCTG
Organism: Methylobacterium segetis; assembly: GCF_004348265.1. Classification (GTDB taxonomy): domain Bacteria; phylum Pseudomonadota; class Alphaproteobacteria; order Rhizobiales; family Beijerinckiaceae; genus Methylobacterium; species Methylobacterium segetis. The sequence continues at coordinate 17,945 of NZ_SMNT01000072.1, read as the reverse complement.
CGCATGGAGGACGTGACCACGAAGCTCGGCGACACGGCGCTCGCCGAGGCACCCGTGGCGGGCGGCTCGTGGACGGCCGCCTCCTCGGGCACCGCCGTGATGAAGGCCTGCCGCACCATCGCGAACCAGGTCTTCACGATGGCGCGCCGGATGGACCACTCGCCGCTCGCCAACGTCGATTTCGACCGCGTCGTGTTCAGGGACGGCCGTATCGCCGTGGCCGACGACCCCACCCGCAGCGTCTCGCTCGCAGAGGCGATGAAGGCCGGCGGCGTCGACAGGGTCGAAGCGACCGAGTCGGCCGGCCCGGATTCGAGCCACCAGAAGGAATTCTCGGCCTACACGCACTCGGCGATATTCGCCGAGGTGAAAATCGACGAGGAGTTGGGCCAGGTGCGCGTCACCCGCGTGGTCAGCGCCATCGCAGCGGGCAAGGTCATCAACCCGAAGACCGCCCGCAGCCAGATCCTCGGCGGCGTGGTGATGGGGATCGGCGGCGCGCTGGAGGAGGAGGCGATGCTCGACCACCGCCTCGGCCGGGTCATGAACCACAATCTCGGCGAGTACCACGTGCCGGTCCACGCCGACATCTACGACATCGACGTGATCTTCGTCGACGAGGTCGACAAGGCGAACCCGATGGGCGTGAAGGGGCTCGGCGAGATCGGCATCGTCGGCACGATGGCGGCGGTGGCCAACGCCGTGTTCCACGCCACCGGCAAGCGCATCCGCGAATTGCCGATCACGATCGACAAGATCATCGGCTGAAGGCGGCTCCTCCGCCGGGACCTCGCCAGCCGGCGACCGGCGGGGCCTTCAAACCCGGCCGGGCTCAGCCGGCGCGGGCGAGGACGATCTCGGTCTCGGCGGAGACGACGCGGTCGCGGCCGGAGGATTTCGCCTCGTAGAGGGCGATGTCGGCGCGCTTCAGCAGGCCCGCCACCGTCTCGCCCTCGCTCCAGCCGCTGACGCCGAAGCTGCAGGTGAGTCGCACCGGCCCGCGGCTGCCGCGGATGCGCAGGTCCCGCGCGAGGAGGCGCAGGCGGCCGGCATGGGCCTCCCCCTCCTCCAGGGAGCGGTGGGGCAGGGCGACGGCGAATTCCTCGCCGCCGAGCCGGCCGACGATGCCCTCCGCGCCGATCAGGCGGGCGACGGCCTGGATCGCGGCGTCGCCGACATCGTGGCCGTGCTCGTCGTTGATGCGCTTGAAATGGTCGATGTCGACGAGGATGGCGGCCATCCGGCCGTGATTGCCGACCCGGTCGGCCGCGGCTTCCATCCGGGCGAAGAAGGCCCGCCGATTGAGGAGGCCGGTCAGCGGGTCCGTCTCCGCGAGGCGGATCAGCTCGTCCTGCAGGGTGGTCAGGCGCTCGGCGGCGCGCAGGCGCGCGTGCAGCTCCTCGGCGCCCGGAGGCTTCTCGATGAAGTCGTCGGCGCCGCTGTCGAGGGCCTCGGCGAGGTTGCGGGCGTTCCGGGCGGAGGACATCGTGACGACATAGAGGGGGCGGCGGGCCTCCGCGAGGAGGCGGGCGGACCAGCACAGCTCCAATCCGCTGAGAGGCCGCACCTCCAGGCTCGTGATCAGCACCCGGACCGAGGCGGTCTGGGTGAGGAAATCCAGGGCCTCCTGAGAATCCGTGAAGGCATCGACCCGGTGGCCGCGCGGCTCGAGCAGGCCGGCAACAATCTTCAGCACCACGCGACTCGAGTCGACGATGACGATATGCATGGGAGGCCAAACTCGTTACCCGCGAACCTCGCGATCCTGGGTCTGAAGTCTTAATTTGTCGCGAAGACCGGATGTGCCGGGACGATTTTCGCAACTACCGAGTGTGGCCGTGACCGAGCCCGAACCGCGATCCTCCGACAGGGCGGATGCCCCGCCCGTTACGCCGGACGGCCGCTACATCGTGGTGCGCGGCCGCCTCTGGCGCCGCGCGAACCCGGCCCTCGGCGAGGAGCGCCGCGGCGTGCTCGTCCGGGCGCTGATGGCGGGGCGCCGGGCCGTCCGGGAGGCGCAGGAAGCCGGGCGCCGGGGCGAGGCCGATGCGGCGGCACGGCTCGCCGAGGCGCGGGCCGCCGTCGATGCCGCGAAGATCGGGCTGGGGGAGCGCGGGCCGGTCTGGTGGGAGGACGGGGCGCCGGACGAGAACCGGCGCCTCGCGCGCAACACCGGCTATGCCGCGTGGTATGCGGGCCTCGAAGCCGCCGGGGCGGCGCCCGTCAGCGGCGAGCGGCCTGCGGGCCGGAGCGGGGCACGGAGACGGTGATCACGCGGGCTCCGCCCGCCGAGGCCGGCGCGGCCTCGAACCGAGACCATTCCCCGTCCCGTCCACGGGAGAGGATGCGCGCCTTGCCCGGCGCGCGGGTCCGAGCGGCGGGCGCGTCGATCACGTAGACCGTGGGCTCCCCGACGGGTGCCTGGCGCTTGCCGGAGAAGGTCGGCACGCCGTAGGTGCCGTAGGTCCAGGGGGCCGGCACGATCTGGCTCGGCCGCGGCACCCGGGTGAAGGGCGCGCCGATATAGGAGCCGCCGATGAGACCGTCCGCGTAGCCGTAACCGCCGCCATAGCCGAGGACGACGCCACTCCGGTCGCCGTAGGGGTCCGCGAGGGCCGGGCCGGTCGCGAGGGCGAGGCCGAGGGCGACGAGGGAACGGAGGGAACGGACCTCGGGCATGCGGCGGCACTCCAACGCGACGACGGGAATCCGGGAAACCGTCGAGGTGCAGCCTCGTTCCGCAAACCCGGCCGAGCCAGCCGCGCAGAGTGCGTAGGCACGCCCCGCGAGGGAATTACGCCCCCCGCGAGGAAAGCACGACACGCCCCCGCGAGGGGATCACGACACAGCCCGCGAGGTCAGCAAAAACCCCGCGGCGACGCGGGGTTCGGCATGTGCGGGGAAGCGGCGGGTTCGTCCCCCTGGTCGGATCAGCGGCAGGTCGTGACGCGCCGCACGATCCAGCCCTCGCCCTCGACCCAGAGGCGGCGGCGGGAACGGCTGCAATTGGCCGTGTCGTCCTCGGCCTCGGTGACGGAGGCCACCGGGCGCACGGTCTGGCTCGCGTCGGCGACACGGGTCGGGCTGCGGTCCGCGCCCGGCGCGGCGAGCGCGGCCGAACCGCCGGCGAGAAGAAGGAGAGCGACCGAGACAGCCGCCGGTTTCATCAGACTCATCGTCCTGCCCGCACGCCGACGCCGACGTGTCCTGCTTTTAGGGATTGTACAGCGATGTACCGCTGCGACTCTGGTGCGGTAATTCGCGACCGGCCGGTTCGGTTGCAGACCGTCCCGGCTTTCATTCACGCGCACGTGATGAAAAACGATTCGGCCGGCCCGGGGCCGGGTCCGAGGGCCGCGCGCCTGCGCCGCGCGCCGACGTCTTGCCGCGGGCGGCCGGCGGTTATAGGCAGGGCGCGCAAAGCAGATCCTCGATCTTCCCGAGATCTGATGCACGCGAGGTCCTTTTTAAGAACACTTCTAATCTTTGAGGCGGCAGATCTCGCTCGGCCGCATGTCATTCGAACACTTCTAAACTGGAGCTCCATCATGGCGGACGGATCGACGTTCGTTCAGGCTTTCACGATCCTGTTCCGCGAGGGTCTGGAGGCGCTTCTGGTGATCGCGGCGCTCGCCGCCTTCCTGCGGCGCGCCGGCGCGCCCGAGAAGATCACCCCGCTCTATGCCGGCGCGGGCGCGGCGGCGCTGGCGAGCCTCGCGATGGCCTGGGTCTTCGAGACCTACTTCGACGGCAACCACAACGACCTCGTGGAGGCGGGCGTCATGCTGCTCGCCGCGGCGCTGATGTTCTACATGAGCGGCTGGCTGTTCCTGCGCCAGGATCCGCGGGCTTGGCAGGCCGACCTGAACCGTATGGCCCAGCGGGCGCTCGGTGCGGGCACCGTCCTGTCGCTCGCGGGCATCGCCTTCCTCGCCGTCTTCCGCGAGGGCGCCGAGACCGTGCTGTTCCTGCACGCGCTGGCGCGGACGGCGAACGGCTTCGACGGCTCGCTGCTCGGCGGCCTTGCCGTGGCGGCCCTCGCCCTCGCCGCGATGTTCGTCGCCATGCAATGGCTGGCGCTGCGCCTGCCCCTGCGGCCGATGTTCCTGATCACCTCGGCCTTCCTGTTCGTGATGGGCCTGCGGCTCGTCGGGCAGGCCCTTCAGGAGATGCAGGAGCAGACGATCGTGTCCGTGCACAATGACGGCGTGCCGGAACTCGTGACCAATCTCGGCTTCAACGGCAGCTGGGAAGCGCTCGGCGTGCAGGGCGCCCTCATCGTCGCGGCCATCCTCTGCCTGACGCTGCTCTCGCTCCGCAAGCCGGACCGGGCGCCGGAGGCCAAGGCGGCACAGGCCAAGGCGGCGTAGAACCCCGTCCTGACGCCGGACGGCGCGCCCTCAGTGCAGGAGCGCGCCGCCCGCCGTGACGGAGAGCATCGGCAGCGTGACGGAGAGGGACGCCGGCTCGGGCGGCCGCTCGCGGGGCTGAACGGCGAAGGCGCCGATGCCTAGGGCGAGGCTGAGGGCGAGGAGCGACGCCTCGACGCCGCGATAGAAGCCGTCCATCCGAGGTCTCCCGGGTGCGGTCCTGGAACCGCCCCATCATCCCCGGAAGGAATGAGCAAATCGTGTAGCGCTCGCCGCTCCGGCCGGCCGCCGATGAGCGAGCGGCGATCCCCGCCAAGGCGCGCGGCGGGGATCCCCGGGGCGAGCGGCGGATCGGGTCAGGCGCGTCCCGCCGCCGGCATCCGCGCGAGGTCCGGCACCCGCTCGGGCGCGAGGAGTGCCGCGGCAAGATTCGCCTCCAGCACGATCAGGTCGCTATCGGCATCGGGCTCCCAGCCGCAGCGGCAGCCGTTCGGCCCCTCGTGGGCGCGGGCCACCTGCGCGTAGAGGGTGCCCACCACCCGCGCCGCCGCCTCGAGCGCCGCCATCGGCGGCAGCGGGTCGTTGCCGAGACTCTGCCAGAAGGTGCGCAGCAGCGCCTGCTCGAGCTTGGCCAGCCGCCGCTCCTCCTCCGCGCAGCAGGGCGCGGCCTCCCTCTGCACGACCGTCACCGGCGAACCTCCCGGCGCAGGGGAGCCGGGGTGGGGCTCGTGGCGACGAAGTCGATCAGGTCCGTGAGGCGATGCAGCCGCATGTCGAGGCAGGAGCCGTCCCACCACGCGAGCCGCGCGCAGCCTCGTATCAGGTTCAGGGCCCGTGCCATCCTGCTCTCCTCCGCGGGCGTCGCAACGCCACCGGCTGCAAAGGAACAGTGTTCGCGCGAGTAATCAAGCGATCCACGAAAGATTAGAAAGCATGTAATTTTGACAATGTGCGTAGTTTACAGTCGCTTTAATCTGGATCCATTCCATGAAACGCGAAACCGCGAGATTTCCGGCCGGCTTGGACGGCCGGAGCGCGGCCGGGATCGTTCCGACGGCGGGGCCTCCGCGTCACCCCGCCGAGGCGACGAGCATCGCCCCCGCCGCGATCAGGCCGACGCCGAGCCAGCCGGGAAGAGAGAGTGATTCGCCGAGGAAGAGGACGCCGAACAGGGCCACCAGCACGACGCTGAGCTTGTCGATCGGCGCCACGCGGGCCGCGTCGCCGAGCGAGAGCGCCCGGAAGTAGCAGAGCCAGGAGGCCCCCGTCGCGAGGCCGGACAGGATGAGGAAGACGAGGCTGCGGCCGGACAGGCTGCCGAGCCCCTGCACCTGCCCGGTGGCGGCGAGGATGGCGCCGGTGAGGAGCAGCACGACGACGGTGCGCACGAAGGTGGCGGCATCAGACGGGACGCCGGTGACGCCGACCTTGGCGAGGATCGCGGTCATGGCGGCGAAGGCTGCCGCCAGCAGGGCCCAGAAGCGCCAGGATTCGAGGAGCGGTCCCATCGGCGGCGCTACAGCATCGCCCGCATCGCGAGGAGGCCGAGGAAGAGGCCGCCGACGCCGAGCAGAACCGAGCCGAGGACGTAGAGGAGCGCCGCGCCGACCGCGCCGCGCTCCAGCAGGGTCACGGCCTCCAGCGAGTAGGTGGAGAAGGTGGTGAAGCCGCCGAGCACGCCGGTCGCCAGGAACAGCCGCGCGCCCGTCGCGCCGCCGCGCAGGGCGAACCAGCCCGTCAGCACGCCCATCAGCACCGAGCCGAGGACGTTGATGACGAGGGTGCCGACCGGAAAGTCCGAGCCGAGCCGGACCGAGGCGAGATTGACGCCGTGGCGGGCCATCCCGCCGAGGCCGGCGCCGAGGAAGACGAGGAGATACTGCATCCGGTCCGATCCCGCCTGCGACGCGCAAGGCCCCGCCTAAGCGGGGTCGAGGGATCGATCAAGCGCCGTGGGCCGCGCCAGGGGCGAGGGCCGGCACGGCATTGCCCGTGACCTGGCGGCCGGGCGGGCCTTGTCGCGAGTCTTCGCGGGATCGAGGCGGTTGCCGGCCGAGTCGAGCCTCCGGGCCGCGCAAGATTCGGCGCGGCGGCGGCATGATCTGGGACACGGATCGTTAACGAGCTTGTTTCTTTGCGGCACAGGGCGGGCGGTCCGACCGCACGGAATCCGGATTTTACCCACACTTAACCATCGCGGCTGGGGCTAAAGCCCTGGAACGACTCTTGAATTATTGCCCCCAACCCGGCAACCCTGTGTCGAGCCGGGATCAAAAGGGGTGACCGGCATGAGTCGCGTTGTGGGAGTTCTGGTGGTCGACGGACCACAGGAGGTCTGTCCGACCTTCCGTGCAACGCTGGAGCACATGCCGGCGGTGCACACGATCGGCGAGGCCGATCTGGCCGCGGCCGATCCCCGCTCGACCGTCGCCCTCGTCTTCGTGGACGAGGCCCGCCCGGGCGATGCCGCAGCCCGCGTCTCGGATCTGAAGGAGCGCCTTCCCGCCCTGCGCGCCCTGATCGCCTTCCAGGCCCTGACCGGCCCCGACCTGACGCGCCTCCTGGAGGCGGGCGCCGACGGGTTCGTGGCGCGCACGGCCTCGCCCGAGGCGATCTGCACGGCGCTGCTCGGGCTCGTGGACGGCGCTGCGTCACTCACCGACGCGCAGCCGGCCCCCGCCGCGGCCGATCAGGCGGACGGCCTCGGCCTGACGCCGCGGGAGGCCGAGGTGCTGCGCTTCCTCAGCGCCGGCTTCAGCAACAAGGAGGTGGCACGCCGCCTGACCCTCAGCGTGCGGACGGTGGAGACCCACCGGCTCAACCTGCGGCGCAAGACCCAGACCGGCCGGCTCAAGGACCTCGTGTCCCTGGCGCGGCACCTCGGGCTCGCGCCTGTCGTCGACAGCGACACCGCGCGCCGGCTGGGCGACGGCGCGCGCGCCAACAGCCCGGACGGTGCCGCCCGGCACTGAAAGCGGCTCGGCCTCCCGCCCTCCTCTCAGGCGGGATTCGGCTTGAGATCCTCGTTGACGGCCGAGAGCGGGCGCTTGGGCTTGCGGGCGACGTCGTCCCCGCGCACCGCCTCCTCCAGCGGCTCCGGCCCTTTGCGCAGGAGCTTGGCGAGGTAGTAGCTGCCGAAGCCGAAGATGATCGTGTAGGCGATCAGGAAGGCGACGAGGGATGTCGTCACCGCCTGTGTGGTCAGCGGCGAGTGGGCGTCCGCCGTGCGCAATTGCCCGTAGACGATGTAGGGCTGGCGGCCGATCTCGGCCGTGAACCAGCCGAACAGCACCGCCCCGAAGCCGGAGGGTGTCATCAGCATGGCGCAGGTGAGGAAGACGCGGTTCGTGTAGAGGGTGCCGCGCCAGCGCAGGTACAGGCTCCACAGGCTCAGGGCCAGCATCGCCATCCCGAGGGCGACCATGATGCGGAACGAGTAGAAGACCGGCCAGACCGGCGGCCGCTGATCGGGCTTCACGTCCTTGAGGCCCGGCACCACGCCCGAGAAATCATGCGTGAGGATGAAGCTGCCGAGCTTCGGGATGCCGATCTCGAAGTCGTTCCGCTCCTCCTTCTCGTTCGGGATCGCGAACAGCAGGAGCGGCATGTCGGCCTGCGTCTCCCAGTTCGCCTCGATCGCCGCGAGCTTGGTCGGCTGCAGCTTGAGCACGGCCAGCCCGTGCGAGTCGCCGATGAAGATCTGCAGCGGCGTGCAGATCACCGCGAACCACAGCGCCATCGAGAGGGAGAGGCGGGCGCCCGCCACCTTGGCCGGCGGCTCCGTGCGGGCCCGCAGGATCATCCAGGCCGACATGCCCGCCACCGCGAAGGCGGTGGTGAGGAAGCAGCCGAGCACCATGTGCGCGTAGCGGATCGGGAAGGAGGGGTTGAAGATCACCTTCAGCCAGTCGGTCGCCACCGCCCGGCCGTTCTCGACGACGAAGCCCGCCGGCGTCTGCATCCACGAGTTCGCCGACAGGATCCAGAAGGCCGAGATCAGGGTGCCGAGGGCCACCATGCAGGTGGAGAGGAAGTGCAGGCGGTCCCCCACCCGCTCCCAGCCGAACAGCATGATCCCGAGGAAGCCCGCCTCCAGGAAGAAGGCCGTGATCACCTCGTACTGGATCAGGGGACCCAGCACGTTGCCCGTGAAGTCGGAGTAGCGCGACCAGTTCGTGCCGAGCTGGTAGCTCATCACGATGCCGGAGACGACGCCGAGGCCGAAGGACACGGCGAAGGCCTTCACCCAGAACTGGTAGAGGTTCCGGTACATCGGGTTGCCGGTCCACAGCCACTGCGCCTCGAGCCGCGCCAGGAAGCTCGCCAGCCCGATCGTGAAGGCCGGGAAGATGATGTGGAACGCCATGGTGAACCCGAACTGGATGCGCGAGAGCATGAGCGCGTCGAGTTCCATGATGGGGATCCCTCGTCATCGGGCCGGGAACGGCCAGGGGCGGAGTAAATGACGTTTGTGCAGTCCGCATCAAGAGCGGGCCGCGCCTCAGCCCTCCTCGATGGCGTCGACCTTGTCGGGATAGAAGGCGAGATGGCCGCGGATGGCGCTCACCGCCGGGAACGGGTCCTCGTAGCTCCAGACGGCGTTCGGCCGCACCTCGCCGTCGACGGCGATGTCGTAGTAGCTCGCCTCGCCCTTGTAGGGGCAGCGGCTGGTGCGGGTGCTCCGGGCGAAGAGCTCGAAGCGCGCGTCCGCCCGGGGAATGTAGAGGACCGGCAGGTAGCTCGCCTCGCTGAGGCGCAGCGCGCCCCGCGTGTCGACGACGGTGGTGCCGCGCACGCTCATGCGGACCCGGCCCGCATGCGGCGCGATCCGGATCGGATGGTCGGGGCCGGGCTCTCTCATCGCGGGCTCCTCTCGGCGGGGATGCTGTCGGGATCGATCTCGCGGGTGTTCAGGGCGTCGGCGAGTCGCGCCTGGGCGCTGCCGGGCCGGAGCGGCTTCTGCTGGCTCTCGTGCGGTGCCCAGCCCGAGAGCCAGAGGATCTCGAAGCTCGCCCGCAGGCGCCCGTCCGGGTCGGCGAAGCGGTCGGCGTAGATCTCGGCCGCGCGGACGAGCGTCGCCCGCCGCAGGGGCGTGCGCCGCCGCTCGGTCAGGACGTTCGTCAGCCCCATCGCCCGCAGGTCCCGCATCAGGGCGAAGGGGTCGCGATAGCGCACGGTCAGGGTTTCGGTGTCCGTGACGGGCAGCGCAAAGCCCGCCCGCTGGAGCAGGCCGCCGATCTCGCGCACCTCCGCGAAGGGAGCGACGCGCGGGCTGATCCCGCCCTCGACCTCGCTCTCGGCGGCCGCGAAGGCTTGGCGCAGCTCGGTCAGGGTGCGCCCGCCCAGGAGGCAGCCGACGAAGAGGCCGTCGGGCCGCAGCGCCCGGCGGAGCTGGACGAGGGCGCCGGGCAGGTCGTTGACGTGCTGGAGCGCCAGCAGCGAGACCGCGAGATCGAAGCTGGCGGGCGCGAAGGGAAGCGCCTCCGGGTCGCCGACCGCGCGCGGGAGGCCGTCGGCGGCCTCCGGGACCGGCGAGAGGCGCAGGACCGACTCGACCCGCCCGCTCGCCGCGAGGCGGCACGCCGCGGCGGCCGTCGGCGAGGCGAGATCGAGGGCGCGCGAGAAGCTCCGCAGCACGGCGGCGAGGCGCTCCTCCAGGTCCTCCACCGCGCGTGCCAGCAGGAAATCGGCGTAGCCGCCCGCCCGCGCCCGGGCGAGGCGGCGGCGGGCGAGCGGGGTATCGAACAGGGGAATCGGCGCGTCCATCGAGGGACAATGAAGCCGGGTCGGCGAGGTTGCCAGCGCCCGGTGCCCTGCGCGGCATGCGTGCGCGGAAACGCTCGCGGCGGGGCCCGCGCATCACGCTTACGCGAGACCGGAACGGAGCGGAAGCGACGCCGTTTCCGCTCCACCGCAACCGGAGTAATCAGCGATGAAGCGCACCGTCCTCGGAGCCGCGATGGTCCTCATGGCCCTCTCTCTCAGCCCTGCGGCCGAGGCCAAGGGCTGCATCAAGGGCGCCATCGTCGGCGGCGTCGCCGGCCACATGGCCGGGCACGGCGTCGTCGGCGCGGCCGCGGGCTGCGCCATCGGGCGCCACCGCGCCAACAAGGAGGAGCGCCGGACCGGTACGGGCCAGCCGCCCGCCCAGTCGGCGCACTAGGAGCCTGCATGCGGGCACCGCTCCTCGCCCCGGTGCCCGCTCTCCGATCGCTGCTCCGGGTCGCGCTCGGCCTCGTCTACCCGCCGGCCTGCGCGGCCTGCGGCGCGGCGACGGCCGATCCCGGCGCCTTCTGCCCCGGCTGCTGGGCCTCGCTGCGCCTGATCGAAGCCCCGCTCTGCCCTCGCTACGGCACGCCCTTCGCCCTCGATCTCGGCCTCGGCCCCCTCCTCTCGCCCCGCGCCATCGCCGAACCGCCGGTCTTCGGGCGGGCGCGTGCCGTTGCCCTCTATGACGGGGCGGCGCGCGAGATCGTGCACCGCCTCAAGTACGAGGACCGGCTCGATCTCGCCGTGCCGATGGCGCGGATGATGGCGTCGCGCGGGCGCGAGGTCGTCGCCGAGGCGGATTGCGTGGTGCCGGTGCCGCTCCACCGCTGGCGCCTGTTCCGGCGCCGCTTCAACCAAGCCGCCCTCCTCGCCCGGCCGATCGCCCGCGGAGCCGGACTGCCCTTCGAGCCCGGCGCCCTGACGCGCGTCCGGGCCACCCGCTCCCAGGTCGGCCTGAGCCGGGCAGGCCGCGCGGCGACCCTCCAGGGTGCCTTCCGGGTGGCGCAGACGGCGCGCGCCCGGCTGCAGGGCCGGCGCGTGCTCCTCGTGGACGACGTCACCACGACCGGTGCCACGGCGAATGCCGCGGCCCGGGCCCTGCTGCGGGGCGGAGCGGCCTCCGTCGACCTCCTCACCTTCGCCCTCGTCGCGCAGGAGCCGCTCTGACGGGGAGCCGCGCTCCCAATGCGAGCCCGCACCGGCCCGCGGAACGGTTCGCCCCACGCCCCCGTTCCTGCCCCCCCGACCGACCGGCGAGCCGGCAGCCGCGCCGAACGGTGCCGCATGACATGTCAGGACCGGCAGTCATTCCAAGAAATGACGCGCGCAATTTGTTGTCGCAACAACATCCGCGGACGCATTTGCCGAAAAACCATAAGAAAATCTCGGAACGGTATCGAACCGCTATGCATTTCAAGCCGCGAATATCGGGGCCACGCCTCGATATGAACGACAAATTCGGAGGAACTCTATGTTGCTGAAGCAGATTCGCGTCGCCGCCCTGGCGACCACGTTCGTCGTCGGTGGCGCCGCGCTGGCTCTTGCCCAGTCGAGCTCGACGGTCGGGACCGGCGGTTCCTCGGCGGGCGGCGGCACCAGCTCGTCGACGGTGGGCACCGGCGGCTCCTCGGCCGGCTCCGGCAGCGGCTCGGGCTCCTCCTCGACGCTCGGCACCGGCGGCTCGTCCGCGGGCGGCGGCAAGAGCTCGTCCTCGGTCGGTACCGGCGGCTCCTCGGCCGGCAACACCACGGGCTCCACGGTGGGCACCGGCGGCTCCTCGGCCGGTTCCGGCAACAGCATGAAGGACGGCCCCGGCAAGTCGGGCGAGCACGGCAAGGCCGGCGAGCGCGGCGAGCACACGGGCGTCGACAAGCATTGACGCGCTTCGGGCGGTCCTTCGGGGCCGCCCGTTCCGGCATCCGGACGATGTCAGACTCGACGCCGAGGGAGACGTTCATGTCGCGCTTCAGCTTTCCCAGCCTGCTCCTGCCCGTCTTCGGCGTCGCTGCCCTCACGGGCGCCGTGGCGGCGGGCTACGCGCAGACCAGCACCGTCACGGCCGGGCCCGGCGGCGTGTCGGGCGGCACCACCATCACCAACAGCGAGGGCAAGCCCTGCCGCGTGGTGGGGGGTCCCGCGAAGGCGGATGGGAGCGTGACGAGTTCCGTCACGGCCGGACCCGGCGGCGCCACGAGTTCCAGCAGCGGCGGAAACTCGGTCACCGTCCGCTCCGGCGACGGCCGTTCGAGCTCGTCCGTGAGCACCAGCGGCAACGGCTCGGCCGCCGTCGCGGGCTCCGGCGATTGCGTCGTCACCCGCCATCCCGACAAGAAATGAGGCGACCCATGATCCGAATCCTCCTCCCCGTCGCGCTCTGCGCCACCCTCCTCGCGTCCCCGGCGCCGGCTCAGACGAGCGCCACCGGCGGCAGCGGAGGCTCGGCGGCCGCGGGCGGAACCTCGGCCTCGAGCGTCGGCACCGGCGGCACGTCGACCGGGGCGGACGGGCGCACCGGCTCCTCCCTCGCCACCGGGGGCGCGGCAGCCGGCGACAAGGCGCGGAGCCGCTCGCACGTGAACGAGACGGGGCAGGGCCTTAACGGCCAGTCGAAGGCGATGGCCCATGACGGCGGCACCTTCTCGAAGTCGCAGACCAAGACCAAGGTGCGCGACGGCGAATCCGTGGAATCGCGGACCAAGTCGATGTCCCACGAGCCCGGCGAGAAGCCGGTGAAGTCCACCTCGACGACGGGCCGCTAAGGGCGCGGATGCGCGACAAATGCCCTCCGGTGCGCCGGAGGGCCGGGGGCGGAGCCCGGGCCTCACGAGGTCCGGGCTCTCGTGTGTCCCTGCGTGACCGCGTGCGTGTCCTCGTACCGGCTACGCCTCGGCGCAGATCCTCGTGCCGGCTGCGCTTCAGCGCAGGTCCTCGTGCCGGCTGCGCCTTAGCGCAGATCCTCGTGCCACGTGCGCCCGTCGCGCTCGATCAGGGCGATCGCCGCGGTCGGCCCCCAGGAGCCTGCGGCGTAGGGCCGGGGCGCCTCGGGCCGGTCGGCCCAGGCCTTCAGCAGCGAATCTGCCCAGGCCCAGGCCACCTCCACCTCGTCGCGCCGCATGAAGAGCGTCGGGTTGCCGCGCACCACGTCCATCAGCAGGCGCTCGTAGGCGTCGGGGTAGCGCTGCTTGAAGGTCTCCTCGAAGGAGATGTCGAGGGCGGTCGGCCGCAGGCGCATGCCGCCGGGGCCGGGATCCTTCGTCATCACCTCGAGCTTCATGCCCTCCTGCGGCTGCAGGCGGATGACGAGGCGGTTCGGCTCGCGCCCGAACGACTCCTCGGGGAAGATCGAGAAGGGCGAGGCGCGGAACTGCACCACGATCTCGGACATCTTCTGCGGCAGCCGCTTGCCGGTGCGTAGGTAGAAGGGCACGCCGGCCCAGCGCCACGACTGCACCTCGAGCTTGAGCGCCACGAAGGTCTCGGTGCGGCTCTGCGAGCCGGGGCCGAGATCGGCGAGGTAGCCCTCCACCGGCCTGCCCTCGACGGCGCCCGCCGCGTACTGGCCGCGCACGGTGACGTGCTGCACGTCGTTGGCCGTGATCGGCTTGAGGGCGCGCAGCACCTTCAGCTTCTCGTCGCGCACGGAATTGGCGTCGAGATTGAGCGGGCTCTCCATCGCGGTGAGGCAGAGAAGCTGCAGGAGGTGGTTCTGCACCATGTCCCGCAGGGCGCCCGACGTGTCGTAATAGCCCGCGCGGCTCTCGACGCCCACCGTCTCGCCCACCGTGATCTGGACGTGGTCGATCACGTCCGCCGTCCAGAGCCGCTCGAAGATGGTGTTGGCGAAGCGCAGCGCCAGCAGGTTCTGGACCGTCTCCTTGCCGAGATAATGGTCGATCCGGAAGATCTGCTCCTCGGGGAAGACCTCGCCGACCGCGTCGTTGATGGCGCGGGCCGATTTCAGGTCCTTGCCGATCGGCTTCTCCAGCACGACGCGGCTCTTCTCGCCGATGAGCCCGTGGCGCGCGAGGTTCCGGCAGATCGCGCCGTAGAGGTCGGGCGAGGTGGCGAGGTAGTAGGGCCGCACCTGGTCGGGCCGCTCGGCGAGCTTCTCCGCGAGATCCTCCCAGCCGTCCTCGCCCGCGCCGTCCACCGCGACGTAGTCGAGATGGTCGACGAAGGCGGAGAGCGCCTCCTCGGAGAGGTCGTGACCCGGCACGAAGCGCTTGAGGGCGTCCCGCGCCCGTTCGCGGAACTGGTCGCCCGTGATCTCGGAGCGGGAGGCGCCGATGATGCGGCTCGTCGGCGGGATCTGGCCGTCCTTGTAGCGGTAGTAGAGAGCCGGCAGGAGCTTGCGGGTGGTGAGGTCTCCCGTGGCGCCGAAGACGACGCAGTCGAAGGAAGCAACGGGGATGATCGTGGCCAAGGGCGGCTCCCGTGTTCGTGCGGCCTCCGGGGCGGAGGGCCGGACTCGGGCCTCACGGGCACCCGCCCGGCGGAGACCCGGATTATACCCCTCGCAAAAGGTTCGCCAGACGGGACCGTCTCACGAGAGCGGCACCGGGCTCACGCCGCCCGCCGGACCCCACGGCCGGCAGGCCGGCGCAGCACCGCGATGCCGGCCAGCACGACGAGGAGGATGAGGGCCGGGATCGCCATGGTTACGGGATCGCCCGCCCGCAGATGGCTCCCCACCGCGCCGAGCATGATCACGGCGAGCAGAGCCGCGCCGAGGGCGGCGGTTCCGCGCATCGCGAGGAGCAGGGCGCCGACGACCTGGAGGGCGCCGACCGCGTACATGAACCAGAGGGGATAGCCGAAGCGCTGGAAGCCCGAGACCTCGAACGCGGTGCCCGCGAACTTCATCCCCGCCGCGACGAGGACGAAGAGGGCGATGAGGACCCGCAGGATCTGCCCCCCGGTCCGCGTGCTCACGCCTGTCGTCATGGTCTTTCCGCCCCGATGGCGGCCGGAGCTTGGCCGCGGACGCCATGATGAGCGGAGCCCCGTGTCCGGGTGATTGCGTGCCGTGTTGCGTGGGACGACGCGGTGACGGCCCGATACGACGGCTCAGCCCTCCATGTGCCGCCGGAACGCCTCGGCGAAATCCGGGTGCCAGCGCGAGAGCGCCGGCCGGTTCCCGATGATGTCGCCGGCCGCCCAGGCGATGCGGCGCTCGTCCTGCGCCCGCGTCGTCTCGTTGTCGGGACAGAGGATGTAGAAATCGCCGGCCGCGAGCCGTTCCAGGAGGAAGGCCACCGTCTCCTCGGGCGTCCAGGCGCCGTCCGGCTTCTCGGCGACGCCGCGGGCCTTGGCGAGGCCCGTGTAGACGAAGCCCGGGATGAAGAGGTGGGCGCTCACCCGGCATCCGTCGCGCCCGCGCAGGTCGTGGGCGAGCGCCTCGGTGACGACCTTCACGCCCGCCTTCGAGACGTTGTAGGGCGTGTTGCCCGGCGGCGTGGTGATGCCCTGCTTCGAGCCCGTGACGATGACGGCGCCGGGCCGCCCCGCCTCGATCATGCCCGGCACGAAGCCCCCGATCCCGTTCACCACGCCCCAGAGGTTGGTGTCGAGGATGCGGTGCCAGAGGTCGAGGTCGGAGAAGAGCGTGCCGCCCGCCTCGATGCCGGCATTCAGCATCAGCACGGCCGGGGGGCCGCCCTGCGCGGTGACGGCGTCGCGCAGGGCCTCCATCGCCTCGCGGCTCCCGACATCGGTCGGCACGGCCCGAACCTCCACGGCGGCCAGCGCCGCGACCTCGGCGCGGGCCGCCTCCAGCGCCTCGCCGGGCAGATCCACCAGCCAGACGTTCATGCCGATTCCCGCGAACGCCTTGGCGGCGGCGAGCCCGATGCCGCTCCCGGCCCCCGTGACGAGGGCCGAACGGCCCGGGCTGAGGGCGGGGTGCTGGGGCATGGGCTCGGTCTCCGGGTCCGGTCGGGCGCTGAGAGGGTGGGGCGCGGGGACGCATTGTCGAGGGGACGCTCGCGGGCTGCACGCGCTCGTGCGTACAATGATCGCTCCCGTCCTTCCCTCCCAGGCCGATCCCTTGCGCATCCCTGACCCGAGCCGCCGCGCGGTGATCGCCGGGCTCGCCGGCCTCGCAGCCTCGCCGGCCGCGGCGGGATCGTGGTCGGCCGACGGCCTCCACGCGGCCGCCGCCCGCACCGGCCTCGCCTACGGCACCGCCGTGCCGGTCGAGCGGATGGGGGACAGGGCCTACCTCGCCGTCGTCGCCCGCGAATGCGGCATCCTCGTCCCCAACACCCAGACGAAGATGCTGAGCATCCTCACCGCGCCCGGCGTCGAGGATTTCACCGAGACAGACAAGGTGCTGCGGCTCGCCCGCGCCAACGGGCAGCGCCTGCGCGGGCACACCCTCGTCTGGCACGACGGAATCCCGGCCTGGGCGCAGCCGCTCCTCGCCCGCGCCAATGCCTATCAGGCCGAAAGCTTCCTGCGGCGCTGGATCGGCGCAGTGGCGGGCCATTGCCGAGGCCGGATCGAGGCCTGGGACGTCGTCAACGAGGTGCTGGCGCAGGGCGAGATCCGCCGCGCCGACGGCCTGCGCGAGACGCCCTGGCTGGCCGCCCTCGGGCCGGACTACATCGACCTCGCCTTCCGCATCCTGCACGAGGTCGACCCCAAGGCCGCGGGCACCTGGAACGAGGATGCGGTGGAGCAGGGCGTGCCCTGGATGGAGGCGCGCCGGACCCTGGTGCTGCGCCGAATCGAGGGCATGCGCGCCCGCGGCGTGCCGATCCACCGCTTCGGCCTGCAATCCCACCTCGCGAGCCCGATCCCGATCGACGAGCGAGCATTGCGGCGCTTCCTGCGCGAACTCGGCCAGATGGGGCTCGGCATCGAGATCACCGAGCTCGATTTCGACGACCGCGCCTTTCCCGCCGACATCGCGACCCGCGACCGGATGGTGGCGGATTATGCCCGGCGCTATCTCGACGTGGTGCTCGACGAGCCGGCGGTGCTCAACGTCCTGACCTGGGACGTCTACGACCCCGCCACCTGGCTCAACCATCACCCCGACCGCCGCCGGCCGGACGGGCTGCCGCAGCGGGCCCTGCCCTTCGACGCGGCCTACCGGCGCAAGCCCCTCTGGCACGCGATGCACAGGGCCTTCGCGGCCGCGCCGGACCATCGGGCGGCCCGGGATCGCCTGCGCCGGGTGTGAGGCATCGCACCTGTCACCGAAGCTGGACACCTCGTCCCGTCTCCGTTCAGGGGAATGGTAACCATCCCCGCCCATGATCCGGCGCACGCACCTCCGAAAGGCCCGCGATGCGCTCGCGTCTGTTCCCGTTTGCCTCCCGCCTGCGCGCGGGCCTCTCGCCGCTGGCACTCATCGCCGCGCTCGGCACCGCTTCCGCGCAGACGCCGCCGGCCCCGCCGTCGCCCCTGGGGGAGCCGGCCCCCGCCGTTGCGCCCCCTCCTCCGCCCGTGCCCACCATGCCCGTGCCCGCCCCGCCCGCGACGCAGGGAGCGCCCGCCCAGCCGCTGGCCGAGGCGCCCGCGAAGAAATCCCGCGAGCCGGCGCCCCTCGTCTACGCCCGCGTCTCCGAGGACCCGGTGCCGACGCTCGCGCCCTCGACCTTCCTCGACACGCTCCGCATGGCCGAGCGCTACCAAGCCTACGCCGAGGCCGGCGGTTGGGAGAGCCTGCCGGCGGACCTCGTGCTGAAGCCGGGCGCGCAGAGCCCGTCCGTGCCGAGCCTGCGCCACCACCTGACGCTCACGGGCGATCTGCCCGCCGACGCGACCCCGAGCGACCGGCACGACGCCGCGCTGGTCGCC
>NZ_SMNT01000071.1 GCF_004348265.1 Methylobacterium segetis | reverse complement strand
GTGGTGCAGGAGGCCGAGGAGGGCCCGCCCCGCGCCGTGCTGGCCCTGCCGCTCTCGGCCGAGGGCGCCGCCTTCGCGGTGGCCGCCTTCGCCCTGCCCGCCCGCGAGCGGGACGAGTGGCGCGGCGCGATCCGGCAGGTGCAGTGGGGCGCGGCCTGGCTGGTGGCCAAGCGCGGCGAGGCGCGCGCGCGGGAGGAGCGGCAGGGTCTGGCCCGGGCCCGGGCCGCCCTCGACCTGCTGGCGGGCGTGCTGGAGCAGGCGCGCTTCCGCGCCGCCTGCATGGCGGCGGCGACCGATCTGGCGATCGCGTTTTCCTGCCAGCGGGTGGCGATCGGCTTCCTGCGCCGGGGCGTGGCGCGGATCGCGGGCATCTCGCACACGGCCCAGTTCGGGCGCGAGATGAACCTGGTGCGCCGGCTCGGGGCCTGCATGAACGAGGCGGTGGACCAGCGCAGCCTGATCCTGTTCCCGCCGCCGCCGGGGGAGGGCTTCGTCACCACGGCGCATGCGGAGCTGGCGCGGCTGCAGCATGACGGGCGGGTGCTGAGCGTGCCGCTCCTGGTCGAGGACCGCTTCGTGGGGGCGGTGACGCTGGAGCGCCCGGGCGAGCGGCCGTTCCTGCCCGAGACGATCGGGCTGATCGCGGCGACCTGCGCGGCGGTGGGGCCGGTGCTCGAGGCGAAGCGGCAGAACGACCGCTGGCTGGTGGTCAAGGCGGGCGACGCGGCGGCGGGGCTGGCGCGGCGGATCGTGGGCCCGAACCGGACGGGGCTGAAGCTGGCGCTGGCGGGGCTGGGGGTGCTGGCCCTGGCGCTGTCGCTGGTGGAGGCGGAGTACCGGGTGACGGCGGATGCGCGGGTGGAGGGCTTGGTGCGGCGCTCGGTGGTGGCGTCCTACGACGGCTACCTGAAGGCGGCGCAGGTGCGGGCGGGCGACACGGTGCGGCAGGGGGATCTCCTGGCGAGCCTGGAGGACCGGGACCTGGCGCTGGAGCGTCTGCGCTGGGTGACGGAGCGGCAGCAGCGGACCTACGAGTACGACAAGGCGCTGGCGACGCGCCAGCCGGCGACGATCAACGTGGTCAAGAGCCAGATCGAGCAGGCGGAGGCGCAGATCCGGCTTCTGGACGAGCAGCTGGCGCGGGCGCGGCGTGGCGCCGTTCGACGGGCTGATCGTGTCGGGGGACCTGTCGCAGGCGATTGGCGGGGCGATCGGCCGGGGTCAGGTTCTGTTCGAGATCGCGCCCCTGGACGCCTACCGGGTGGTTCTGAGCGTGGACGAGCGGCTGATTGCGGATCTTCGGGCGGGGCAGCGGGGCCAGATGCTGGCCTCCTCGCTGCCGGAGGAGCCGCAGGCGCTGACGGTGCAGACGATCACGCCGGTGGCGGAGGCGCGCAACGGGCGCAACCTGTTCCGGGTGGAGGGTCGGATCACGCAGGGTTCGACGCGGCTGCGGCCGGGCATGGAGGGGATTGCCAAGGTCGATGTGGAGCGGCGCCTGCTGGTCTGGATCTGGGCCCGCCCCCTCGTCGACTGGGCCCGCCTCACCCTCTGGCACTGGATCCCCTGAACCAAAACGATGACCGGAGCGGCGACCGCATCGCCGGCGATGAGAACGAGGACCACTCGATGAGACGCCCCAGCCTGCCGCTCCTCTCAGGGCTGCTCCTTCTCGCGGCGCCGCTCGGCGCGGGCGCCGCGCCGGCCCCGAAGGTCGCGGGCCTCAAGGTCGATTGCGTGGTCGAGCCCGCCCAGAAGCTCAAAATCGGCAGCGCCACCGTCGGCATCCTCAAGAGCGTGCCGGTCAATCGCGGCGACACCGTCAAGGCCGGCGACGTCATCGCCCGCCTCGACGCCAGCGTCGAGGAGGCCAACGTAGCGCTGGCCAAGGCCCAGGCCGAGTCCTCCGCCGGCATCGAGGCGCAGCGCACCCGGGTCGAGCTGTACAAGCGCCGCCAGGACCGGCAGAGCCAACTCGCCAAGGGCATCGTCACGCAGGAGAAGCTCGATCAGGTCGAGGCCGATTACGAGATCGGCAAGCGCGATCTGCAGACCGAGATCCTCAAGCACGACCTCGCGGGAATCGAGCTGCAGCGGGCGCAGGCGCAGCTGGAGCTGCGGCTGATCCGCAGCCCGATCACCGGTCTCGTGACCGAGCGGCTGATGGCGGCGGGCGAGTTCGCGCGCCAGGACAGCGCGATCTACACCCTGGTGCAGCTCGACCCGCTCTACGTGGAGGCCTACCTGCCGGTACCGCGCTGGGGCGAGGTGGGGCTTGGCCAAGCGGCGACGGTGGTGCTCGACGAGCCGATCGGTGGCAGCTACCAAGCGAAGGTGACGGTGGTGGACCACGTCTTCGACGCGGCGAGCGGCACGTTCGGAGTGCGCCTGGAGCTGCCGAACCCGGGCCACAAGCTTCCGGGCGGCCAGCGCTGCAAGGTCAGCTTCCCGCTGCCGCCCGCAAGCCCGGTCGCCACGGCCCTTCCCCCCCTCGACCGGTGACGACGACCGACGGCGCCCGCGGGAGGAGCGGGCGCCTCCGCGCGATCAAAGCCCCGCGCAAGCCATAGCGCCTAATCCCTCCCGGACGGCGGCCTCGTCCGCACGGCGTCGCGACGCGGGGGAATCTTGGGCGTCTTCATCGGCCTCGTCATCGCGATCGGCTGCATGCTCGGCGGCTTCGTCGCCATGGGCGGCCACCTGATCGTGATCTGGCAGCCCTGGGAATTCGTCATCATCGGCGGCATGGCGGCCGGGACCCTCGTGATGGCCAACCCGATGAAGACCGTGGTCGATTCCGGCAAGGCGACCCTGGAGGCGGTCACCGACAAGGTGCCGAAGCGCAAGGACTACCTCGCGCTGCTCGGCCTCCTGCACGCCCTGATGCGCGAGTTGAAGACCAAGCCCCGCAACGAGGTCGAGACGCATTTCGACGATCCGGGCAATTCCGAGATCTTCAAGAACTATCCGGACATCACCAAGAACCAGGATCTGGTGCTGTTCATCTGTGACTATTGCCGCCTGATCCTGATCGGCAACGCCCGCTCGCACGAGATCGAGGCGCTGATGGAGGAGGAGATCGGCACCCACAGGAAGAGCGCGCTGAAGCCGTACGGCGCGGTGAACACGGTGGCCGAGGCGCTGCCCGCCCTCGGCATCGTCGCGGCGGTGCTCGGCATCGTGAAGGCGATGGGGGCCCTCGACCAATCTCCGCAGATCCTCGGCGGGCTCATCGGCGCCGCGCTCGTGGGCACCTTCTTCGGCGTCTTCGCTTCCTACGGCGTGCTCGCCCCCCTCGCCATCAAGATCAAGGGCGTCCGCGAGAAGCAATGCGCGGTCTTCACCATCGTCAAGCAGAGCCTGATCGCCTACATGAACGGGGCCCTGCCCCAGGTCGCGGTGGAGCACGGGCGCAAGGGCATCGCGGGGGCCGACCGGCCGACCATCGACGAGGTCGAGGCAGCCACCGTTCCCGGCGCCCGGGCGGAGGCGGCCTGAGATGGACGCGCCCGCCGAGAGCACGGCCCCGCCTCCCGTCGACATCCGCGCCCGCATCCAGGAGGCGGCCGGCCTGTCCCTCGACAGGCTGCCGATGCTCCACGTCATCTTCGACCGGCTCGCCACCGCCTGCGGCGACGCGCTGAAGCACCTCGCCGCCTCGACGATCTTCTACTCGCTCTCGGGCGTCGAAGGTGGGCGCTTCGGCGAGTTCCTGGACGCCTACGACGCCAATGCGGTCGTGGGCATCTTCCACGCCCCCGAATGGGACGGGCACGTCCTCGTCGGGTTCGACCGGGACTTCATCTTCACGATGGTCGAAGTCCTGTTCGGGGCCGACGGCTCGGAACAGCCGGTCGAGGACGAGCGGACCTTCTCGGCGATCGAGCTGACCATCGCCCGGATGATCTTCGAGCAGGTCGGCAAGGCCCTCGAATCCTCCTTCGGCCTCGTCTCGCGGACCCCGTTCCGCCTGGAGCGGATGGAGACCCGCATGGAATTCGCCGTCATCGGGCGGCGCGGCAACAAGGCGGTGCAGGCGAAGTTCCTGCTCCAGGCGCTGAACCGCGGCGGCGAGATGTTCCTCGTGATCCCGCAGACGGTGCTCAACCCACTGCGGCCGGGCCTCGCCAAGGTGCTGACCGGGGAATCCGCGGCCCGCGACCCGCGCTGGACGCAGCAGATCGCCGCCGAGGTGCAGAAGACCGAGGTGCACCTGCGCGCGGTGCTGGAGGAGCGCCACCTGACGCTCGGCGAGATCGCCGGCCTCAAAGTCGGCCAGGTGATCGCCCTCGACGCGACCCCCTCCACCCGGATCAAGCTCGAGGGCAACGACCGTCCGCTGTTCTGGTGCCACGCGGGCCAGTCGCAGGGCGCCTACGTGCTGCGGGTCGACGAAGTGATCAATCAGGACAAGGACGAGGGCGTGCATGGCCTCCTGGATTGACGGCGTCCTGCTCACGGCCCTCGTCGGCACCAGCGCCTGCGTGGTGCCGATGTACCTCAAGCTGAAGCGGCTGGACCGGGCCCAGGCCGCCTA
This sequence comes from Methylobacterium segetis, assembly GCF_004348265.1. Lineage (GTDB taxonomy): Bacteria > Pseudomonadota > Alphaproteobacteria > Rhizobiales > Beijerinckiaceae > Methylobacterium > Methylobacterium segetis. Next base: position 23,847 of record NZ_SMNT01000071.1, on the reverse strand, counting down.
CGGCCGAGCCATGGCCCAGTCCGGCGACGCGCTCGTGAGCGCGGGCGACGCGGTGCGGAGCTTCGCGAGCGAGGGACGCGAGGTGCTCGAGGCCCTGAGCCTCAAGATCGAAGAGGCGCGCGGCGCGCTGGCCGAGTTGGAGGCGTCCCGTCGCGCCCTCCTCGCCGCGCGCGGCGAGGGTGGGGTGTGAGGAGCCGCGACAGCCTCGGGCCAGCCAGCCTCGCTAGACCCGTGATCCGACCCCAGGCCGCGACCCCGAGCCCCCGATGAGCAGCAGCCCCTTTCCCGACACCGCCCCCGTCGCGGGTCCGCAGGTCGGCGACGGCCGCAATTTCGATTCGATATTGCGGATCCCCGTCCTCGTGCAGGTGGTGCTCGGCTCCGCGACGATGCCGGTCGCGAATCTGATGAAGCTCGGGCGCGGCGCCATCGTCCCCCTCGACCACCGGGTCGGCGAGCCCGTCGACGTGATGGTCAACGGCCGGGTGATCGCGCGGGGCGAGATCGTCATCGTCGAGGAGGACAATTCCCGCTTCGGCGTCTCGCTGACCGAGGTCGTCGGCCCCGCCGATTCCGACCAGAACGGCTGAGGCGGCGACGGTGGTTGCGCCCCCTCCGGCGGTGCGCGGCCCGCGGCCGCTCAACCCGGTCGATCAGGTCGCGACGCTGCTGCTCGCCATGGGCAAGCCGGCGGCCGGGCGCCTGCTGAAGTATTTCGAGCCGGACGAGCTCAAGCGTATCACCCGCTCGGCCATGCATCTCGGTGCGGTGAGTCCGAACCAGCTTGACGACGTGGTCGAGATCTTCTCGGAAGAGTTCTCGAACGGCGCGAGCCTCGTCGGCACCGCGCAGGAGGTCGAGAAGCTCCTCACGGGGCTCCTCCCGGCCGACCAGATCGCCGATATCCTGGCCGAGGTGCGCGGCAACGCCGCCCGTTCGGTCTGGGAGCGGATGGGCACGGTCTCGGAGAGCGTGCTCGCGAGCTACCTCGTCAAGGAGCACCCGCAGACGGCGGCGCTCATCCTGTCCCGCGTCAAGCCCGCCACCGCCGCCAAGGTCATGGGCCACCTGCCCGGCCCTCTGCGCAACACGGTGATGCGGCGGATGCTGAGCTTCAAGCCGATCATCGACGAGATCCTGCAGAGCGTCGAGAAGACCCTGCACGAGGATTTCATGATCAACGGCTCGCGCAATTCCGGCGCCGACACGCACGCCAAGATGGCCGACATCATCAACAAGATGGACCGCGCCCAGATGGACGACGTGCTCTCGAGCCTGGCCGAGACGCGGCCGAAATCGGTCGAGACCCTGAAGGGCCTGCTCTTCACCTTCGACGACATCGTCAAGCTCGCGCCGCGGGCCCGCACCACCCTGTTCGACGCAGTTCCGAACGACCGCCTCGTGCTCGCGCTGAAGGGCACGGACGCGGAGTTCCGCGGTGTGATCCTCGGTGCTCTCTCGGCCCGCGTCCGCCGCATGGTCGAGCACGAGCTGAACGGCGGCGAGCCGGCGGCGCAGAAGGACGTTCTGGAGGCGCGCCGGAGCATCACCGATCTCGCCATGGAGATGGCGGGGCGGGGCGAGATCGAGATCAATCCCGGGGGCGAGGATGAAGCGCTCATCCGCTGAGACGACCTGCGATCCGACGACCCGGGCCGACCATGGCTGAGGATTCCGACCCGGAGAGCAGGACCGAGGCCGCGACCGACCGGCGCGTGCGGGAAGCGATCGAGAAGGGGGACGTGCCTTTCTCGCGGGAGGCCCCGACCTTCGCGGCGATCCTGGGGCTCCTCGTCTCGCTGAGCCTCGTCGTGCGGGGACAGGCGGCGCAGATCGCGCGCGATCTCTCCGCACTCTTCGACCATCCGCGCGGCTTCGCCCTCGAATCCGCGGGCGACGTGCAGGGCCTGCTTCAAGCGGTCGGCCTCTCGGCCGGGCGGTTCCTGCTGCCGATCCTCCTGATCCTGTCGGGCTTCGGGCTCGCCGCCTCCCTGCTCCAGAACGTGCCGCGGATGGTCGGCGAACGGATCCGGCCGAAATGGAGGAACGTCTCGCCCGCCGCCGGCTGGAGCCGGATCTTCGGCCGGTCTGGACAAGTCGAGTTCCTGAAATCCGTCCTTAAAGTCTTCGCAGTCAGTCTCGTCGTCCTCCTCATCCTGCGCTCGGAGCGGCTGAAGGCCGTCAATGCCATGTATGTCGATCCGAGCCAGCTCCCCGAACTGATCCTTACCCTGTCGATCCGCCTCGTCTCGGCGGTGAGCATCGCCACCATCGTGATCGTGGCAGGCGACCTCGTCTGGGCACGCCTGCGTTGGCAGCGCTCGCTCCGGATGTCGCGCCAGGAGATCAAGGACGAGATGAAGCAGGTGGAGGGCGACCCGGGCGTGAAGGCGCGCCTGCGCTCGCTGGCCCAGGACCGCTCGCGCAATCGCATGCTCGCCTCGGTAAGCCGGGCGAGCGTCGTCATCGCCAACCCGACCCATTTTGCCGTGGCCTTGCGCTACGAGCCCACCGAGAATCCGGCGCCCCTGGTGCTGGCCAAGGGCAAGGACCTGATCGCGCTGCGCATCCGCGAGATCGCCGAGGAACACGGCATCGCCGTGATCGAGGACAAGCCTCTCGCAAGATCGCTGTACGAGGCTGTGCAGGTCGACCGGACGATCCCCGCGGAATTCTACCGCGCCGTGGCGCAGATCCTGTTCTTCCTGTTCGCGAGGCCCCGATGAGTTCTGCGGTCCACGATTTCGCGGCCGGCCCCCCGGTCCCGGCCGAGCAGATCGCGGCGGCCGAGGAAGTCTTCGCCACCGAGATCCGGGACTTCATCGCCGAATTGTGCCTCCTCGACGGGGGCCTCCTCGTCGGCTGGGTCCGCACCGAGCGCCACGCCAACATCGCCGACCTCGTCTCGTCCTCCGCCGAGCCGTACTTCAAGGAGGCAACGCTCGCCTACGCCGATGCGGCCGACATGCGCCTCGACTGGGGGCGGTCGCTTCAGGTGGTGCTCGACATGGAATTCGTGACGAAGCCCGTCACGGTCTTCTTCAAGCTCGTCCTCGACGGCTACTTCGTCGGCGTGGCGATCCAGCGGATCCTGGCCGAGCACGGCCCGCCGCTCTGCCTCGACCGCTTCGCCCGCGCCCTCTCGGACGCCCGCCACCTGCCTGCCCGGGCGTGAGTGCCTCCGCCTCGGGACAGTTGCCGGAATCGGGCGGCGCTCGGCCTCTCAGCGGACGCTCCCGTCGAGGAGGCGGCCGCCGAGGAGGCCGTTGAGGCCGATCACGAGAAGAACCGCGCAGGCATGCACCGCGAGGTCCGTGGCGGTGGCGTCGTGCGGGTGCAGCGGCACCAGGAGCGCAGCGGCGCCCGCCGCGGCCGCGAGCCCGGCGAGCGCCGCGGTCAGATTGGGGCGCAGCGGGCAGGCGCGCCGCAGCATCAGGACGAGGAGCGCCGAGAGCGGCAGCGACACGGCCATCAGGAACACGAAGCAGCCCCGCATTTCCTCCCCGCCCGCGATGCCAGAGGCTGGGGCGAGCCACGCGCGAAGGCAGCCGAGCCCGCTCGCCCCGAGCCAGAGCGCGAGGGCCGGCAGCGGGAGCCACGCCCAGGCCCGTGACCGTCCCGGCACGCTGGTCTGGAAGGCGGCGACGGCGGCGGCCGCCGCCGTGAGCACCGCTCCGAAAGCGGAGAGCCGCAGGTCCGGCACGCTGAGGCGGACATGGAGCGCGGACATGTCCGCGAAGGGCAGGACGAGAAGGCCGAGGGCGAGCGCGGCCACGCACCAGAGGAACGCTCTGCGTCCCGGCGGCCCGAGCCGCCGAACCGGCGCGAGGCGGCCCGCGAGATCCTCGACGAGGCGTTCGTGGCGGTCGGGTTCAGACATCGCGGCCGTCCTTGTCCGAGGTCAGGGCGGCACGCAGGGCCTTGAGGGCGCGATGCAGGTTCACCTTGAGAGCTCCCTTGCTCCGGCCGGTGAGGGCGGCGGTCTCCGCCAGGGAGCGCTCGGCGAGGGCGAGGTGCTCGACCGCCTGACGCTGTCCGGCTGGCAGCCTCGCCACGGCGCGGGCGAGCCTGGCCTCGCGCTCTCGCGCCTCCTGGGCGTCCTCGAGGGCTTGCCCCGGTTCCGATCCGGCATCGACCTGATCCTCGAGGGCGGCTGGGTCGTGCACCTCCCGCGGTCGGCGGCCATGGCGGCGCAGGGCATCGACCGAGCGCCGCTGCGCGATGGCGCGAAGCCAGGGTAGGAAGGGCCGGGCCGGATCGTAGGTCGCTCGCGCCCGGTGGACCGTCAGCAACGTCTCCTGCACGACGTCGTCCACGGCAGCGCCTCGAACCCCCTGCCTGCGCGCGATGCCTGCGATCATGGGTACGCAGGCCCGCAGCACGTGGCTATAGGCTGCCGCGTCTCCGTCCTGCGCCGCCCGCATGGCCGCCGAGAGATGCGCCTCGCCGGGTCCTGTCGCGTGTCGAGCTGGCATGGCAGGCAGCGCATCCCTCCGGGGCGCCGACGGCCCCGGCATCGGGAACGGATGTGCGAGTGCGGCCATCGTCCGCCTCCCGAGCGCGGCAGGCTACTTCTTCATCCTGTCCTTGGCCATGCCGCCCTTCTCCACCGAACCTGCATGCGGTTCGTCCCCGTGCATCGTGCCCTGCTTCGCGGAGCCCTCGGGACGGAGGCCGTTCGACCGGGATTCCATCGCGCGGGAATCCTGGCCACCGCCGCCCGCGGCGATGGCCGGGGACGCGATGACGGCCGCCGACAGGAGGATGGCCGAGGCGGTGCGGACGAGGCTGCCCATGTGATCTCTCCCCTTTCGAGCGCGCCCGCTTCGGGACCGCTGCGGGAAGGCTTTCGGCGCCGGGTGGCCGCTGGTTACGCCGGGCGGCAAGATCGTCAGGACGAGCCGACGACGTCCCCGGACGGGCGGACCTGGGCCCGCGGCGGAGGCGCGAGGCCCGCCCGTCCGCGTGTGCTCGCCACCAGCCGCGAGCACCGACGAAGAAGTCATTCAACCTTCGAATGCATTATTAGACAAATACTACCTCTTCTTTCCAGCGAGTCCGGCGGACCGAGCCCTTTATCTCACACCGGTCTGGCATTCGCGGACTCTACGTAGAGGCGACGGGTTCGCCCCCCTCCAGGGCGTTGACCGAAGCGGGCGACATTGCCATGGATCTTCCCGGTGAAAATTGAAATACAGGTCATGTTTTCGACTCGAGAACTGCCCTTTTTTGAGAGTTTTTCTCTCAAAATTTATTGTTTATGAGAGATATTTGTTCAAAATCTTGCGCTCGCGCGTGAGGATCGGCACCGGACGGGGACTGATCAGATGTATTTCTTGGTCGACGCCAGGGAATCCGTGAATGCGGGCTACAGAGCGAGCTTCGAGCGCGAGGGCGTCTCCTCCTTCGGCCTGACCCCGGATGAGTTCTCGAGTTGGATCGCGGCAGCCTCCTCGGGCGACATCGACGCGATCCAGGGCTTCCTGCTGGGCGATTTCGAGGACCGCGCGCGCTGCGCGAGCTTCATCCGCCGGCACTCCCGGGCACCGATCATCGCGCTCTCGGACGTGCGCTCCCTGGAACAGACGCTGGTGCTGTTCGATGCGGGCATCGATGACGTGCTGCCCAAACCCGTCCACGTCCGGGAGATCCTCGCCCGCTCCGAAGCGATCTGGCGCCGGGTGAACGGCGGAATGCCCCAGGCAGGCGAGACGGCGCGGGACGCCGAGCGCCTGAAGGTCTTCTGCGACGGGCGCGATCCCGAGATTGACGGCGTGCCGCTGCCGCTGCCGCGGCGCGAGCGGCACATCCTCGAATATCTCGTGCGCAACCGCGGGCGCCGGCTCACCAAGAGCCAGGTCTTCAACGTGGTCTACGGCGTCTACAGCAACGGCGTCGAGGAGAGCGTGGTCGAGGGACACGTGAGCAAGCTGCGCAAGAAGCTCAGCCAGCGCCTCGGCTACGATCCGATCGAGGCCAAGCGCTACATCGGCTATACCTTTGTCGGCTGACCTCTACCGGCAGAAGGCCCGCGCGCCCGGCGTCCAATTGCCGAAGCCGGTCGCCACCATGTTGGTGATGACCCGGCAGACGTAGACCTTCTGGGCCGGGTTGTTGTTCGGGCCGGCATGGTAGCGCGCGACCGCGAGCGTCCAGCTCCCCTCCCGCTCCTTCAGCTCTTTCAGGAAGCGCGTCGCATATTCCACGTTCTGGCGCGGGTCGATCATCGCCTCGATCGAGCCGAACTTCTCCCGGTGATAGTGGTGGTTGATCTGCATGCAACCGAGGTCCACGAGCCGCACGCCCTCGGCCTGCGCCCGGACGAGGCGCTGCATCACATCCGCCGCGCTCGTGCCGAAATAAGCCTTGCCGGCGATGTTCATGGCGAAGGGCTGAAGCGAACCGCGCTTGCCGCTCTCGGTCAGCCCCACGGCGTAGAGCAGGCCGAGCGGCACCCCATGCTTGGCGGCCGCCTGCGCCATCTGCTGCTCGCAGATATTCGCCGCGGCCGGAGCGACGGCACTACAGGTACAGGCCGCCGCGATCACGCTCGCCAGGATGGTTCTCATGTCCCTCGTCCCGGCGTCCGGCCGGCCCCTCGTCCCTCGCCGACGGCCGGCGACCGGCTGGCTGATCGGGCGTCGATCCGCCCGCATTCTGTCCATCGGCCATTGCCGGGAAGGTCGATCCCTGCCCCTGCGGCTGGCTTGGAAGTTGGCTCTGCCCGCGCCCGGGCTGGGACATCTCGGCCCCACCCGCCTGGATGGTGAGGAGATCCGTCTGATAGCCGGCCCCGCGCAGGAGTTCGGCGAGCCGGTGCTCGTCCTTGCGCAGCAGAACGGCCGTCTCCTCACGGCTCGCCTGCAGTTCCAGGGCGAGGCGACCGTCCTGCAGGCGCATCCGGATCAGGACCGAGCCGAGGTCGTCGGGCTTGAGCTGCAGGGTCAGGAGCCGCGTCGGGCCCTCCGTCCGACCCGTCCCGGGCATTGCTGCAGGCTCGCCGGCGCGCTCGGGCGGCGCGATGGCGTCCACGATCTGCCGAAGCGTGTCCGCGGGCAGGGCCGAGGGTACGGCGCCCATGGAGCCGGGCGCGGCGGCCGTTGCCGGCTCGACTTCCCGCCCCTCGCCCCGCAGGCCGGCTCCTGCGGTACCCGTCTCGGGCAGGGCCGTCCGCCGCCGCTCACCGGCCGTCTCCAACCCGGTGGCGGGGGACCGAACGGGGCTCGCCGCCCGCGGATTCTCCGCGAGGCGCGCCCGGACGGTGCGCAACGGAGGCTCCCCGATGCCTTCCACCGGATCCGCGCCGTCCTCCCGCTCTGCGTTGGAACCGGCTGCGGGCTGCGCGCTCGGGGCACCGCCCGCTCCTTGCGAGGGCGTCGCCGTCCCCGCCCGGGCGACGGCCCCCGGGACCTGCGGATCCGTGCGGGCCACTTCGGCAGCGAGGACCGGTTCGCCGATCGCCGCCTCGCTCGGCAGCGGCCCCGCGACCGGCGGTGTGGCCGGCGCAGCCTGCTCCATCGGACCGACCACGCGGACCGGCGCGAAATGCGTCTCGCGCGCGACCACCGATACGGGCACCCGGTCGCCGAGGAGGGGCAGGCCGACGATGGTCGGCCCCGCCGCCCGCTCCATCAGGCGGGTGAAGTCGCCCGCCGCGGGGGCGAGGGCTGGGACAGTCGGCGCCGCCTCTTCCGGGGACGCCCCGGGAGCGGCCCGCACGAGGAGCGCACGCAGCACGGCGCGCGCAGCCGGCGTGCGTGGTTCGGCGTCCTCTCCGGCTCGGCCCGCCTGAGGCATGGGCAGGAGCGCGAGCAGGGCGGCTGTGGCGTCCGGCAGCGGCGCATCCGGTGGGATCGCCCCGGCGGCGGGCTCCTCCGGCCGGTCCGGCCCGGTCTGGCCGAGCACGTCGGCCATGCCCCGGCCCTCCGCCAGATCCCCGAGCATCGCCTCGAAGGCGGCGACGTCGCCCTGACCGGCCTCGGGCGAGGGCCGGCCGGAAGCGGAATCCGGGCGTTGCCGGATGCCGGGGAGCATCGTGTCGAGGGGCGTCACCGGTCGCTCCCATTCATCAACTGGTCGATGCGTGCGACCGCGGCCTGCGCGCGGGCGATCGAGGCGGGATCGGGCGACCTGCGCGGCCCCGCATTCTCGGCAGGCTCGGGCCGCTTGGGGGAGCCGGCAGCGGGCGTGCGGATCTGCGCCGCGGTGGAGAGCGCGGCGTCGAGGAGGGCGACGTCGCCCTCCGGCAGGAGATTGCGCTCGATTCCGCGCAGGGCCTCCTGCCCCTCCTCGAAGCGGCCCTCTGCGACGATCAGGGCGGCACCGCGATAGAGGCGGGCCTGTGCGGCGGCCGACGAATCGGGGCCGGCGAGGCCCGCGGCGCGCTCGGCGGCGAAGATCGCGGTCTCTCGGCGGCCCTGCTCGAGCCCGGCGCGGGCCACGAGGAGGTAGAGGTCGCGTCGCCCCTCGGGCTCGATCTCGTCGAGCATCCGCTCGAGGCGCGCCACGCGGGCCTCGTCGCTGCCGAAATCGAGCCGGGTCAGGGACGCGGCGAAGCGCTGACGGAAATTCCCCGCATAGACCGAGCGGCGGAAGCGGCGCAGGTACTGGATCGACAGGGCCTCGAAGCGCTGGGCATCGCCCCCTTGAGCCAGGACGAAGATCTCGCGGCGCAGGGCCCCCTCCTCCACGAGCGTGCCGGGGGCGAGGAGGCGGGCAAGGTCGAGAAGCTCGATGGCCTGCCGAGGCGACTCGCGTACGGCGAGCGCGGCCTGCGTCAGGGCGAGCTGCCCGGCGAGCCCCGGGCTCATCGTGCGCGCGTCGTAGCGGGCGAGCTGGGCGCGGGCCTCCCCCTCGCGTCCGTCGAGATAGGCGATCGACCCGAGGACGAGGCCGGTCTCGCCCTCGGCCGCCGTGCCGCCTTCGAGGATCCAGCGCAGAACGCGCGGGCCGCCGCCCGCCAGCGCGAAGGTCACCGCCGCGCGCAGGTTCTCGGGGGCGGCCCAGGTGCCCGGCTCCAGGGCGAGCAGGCGCTCCTCGATGTGCCCGAGAAGCTGGCGCTGGGCGAGATGCGCCTGTGTTGAGCCCTTCGCGATCCGGTCCTGCAGGAGCTGGAGGGTCCGGACCAGCTCGACCGGCAGGCCCCGGGGTCCGACGGGCAGCGGCTCGACGGGCGCCGCCGGAGCGCCGTGCCCGTCGCCGGCCGCCGAGGCCGGCACGGCCAGCAGGAGAGCCGAGAGAAGGGCGGCGAGCCGCGGGTCTGGGCGCGCCCTCATTCCGGCTGCGCCCGCAGCAGGATCTCGATGCGGCGGTTCTCGGCGGCCTTCGGATCGGCGGCGTTGCGGGGCTGGCGGTCGGCGTAGCCCTCGATCCGCTCGACCCGCGCCTCGTCGAGGCCGCCCCGGACCAGCATGTAGGAGGCCATCTGCGCCCGCGCCGAGGACAGGCGCCAATTGTCGTAGGTCTCGGAGCGGAAGGGGCGGCCGTCGGTATGTCCGCGCACGACGATGCGGCCGGGGCGCGCGCTCAGCACGCGCGCGATGCGCTCCAGCGCCCGCACCACCTTGGGTGAGGGCTCCGCCGAGCCGATGCCGAACATGCTGAAATTGATCTCGTCGGTGACGCTGATCAGCACGCCCTCGCCCGTGCGCCGCACCTCGACACGGGGCGCGGGCGCGGCGACGGCGAGCGGCTGAACCGCCTTGGCGATCTCCGCCTTGAGGTCGGCCATCGCGGCGGTCTCGGGCGACTTCGCGTCCGCCGCGCCCGTGCCATCCGGCGCCTTCGCGATCTCCTTCGCGGGCGGCTCCTTCGGCGGGATCGGCATCGGCTCGGCGGAGGCGAGCCTGAGGCTCGCTCCCGACCCACCCTCCTTCCTGTCCTTGGCTGCCTTGTCCCGCGGCGGGGCGGCCTGCTCGCGCACCACCTGCCCTCGCACGTCGAGGCGCGCCTCGCTCGGTGCGGGGGCCGCGGTGTTGACGGCGCCCGGCCGGTCGGTGCGGTGCCGCGGCAGGGGCTCGACCTGCCAGTAGAGCGGGTCGAACGGGTCGCGGGCGGCCTCGCCGCCGCTGATGCCGGGCTGGCCTGTCTCGAGCCCGATTGCGTCCGCGCTCGCGACCTCGGCGCGCTCGGCCTCGACCGCGAGCTTGGCGAGCACTGCATAGGGGTCCTGGAACAGCGCGGATTCGCGGGCGCGGCTGCCCGGAGCGCCGGCAGCCTCGGCCCTGTCTCCCTTCGCCTCGGCCTTGCCCTCGCCCCTCGTCTCGGCCTTGCCGCCCTCGGCGCCGGGCTCGGAGGGCGTGTCGTGCGGGTCGCGCAGACCTTTTCGGTCGTGGGTGACCTCAGCGAGCTTCACCGGGTTGAAGTACTCGGCGATGGTCTGCTTCTGCTCCTTGCTCGTCGAGTTGATGAGCCACATCACGAGGAACAGGGCCATCATCGCGGTCATGAAGTCGGCGAGCGCGATCTTCCAGGCCCCGCCATGGTGGCCGTCCTCGTGGTCGCCGTGACGCTTGACGATGATGATTTCGGGGTGGCCGGCCTCCGCCATCTCACGCCTCCTCGATCGCGGCCGCGAGGAGCCGCGTCCAGGCGCCGAGCTGCGTCTCGATCACCGTTTGGTCGGCGCTGACCTGCACCTCGGCCAGATCGGCCGGCGCGAAGGCGACCGAGGCGCCGAGCGGGCCGAGCCGCGCAGCGAGCGCGTCGAGAAGATCCTGCGGCCCGCTCACCCGGATCGCGGCGTGGTGCGGATCCGCGAGCAGCCGCGCCAGGGCGGCACCGAGTTCGGCGAGGGCCCGGCGCCGCAGGGCGTCGGTGAGGACGGGCACGAGGAGCCGGGCGATCCGCTCGGTCAGCCCGGAATCCAGGGCACGCAACGCCGCCGAGAATCCGGCGGCCAGCGCCTCGGCCTCGGTCTCGGTCCAGCGGCGGCGCGCGGCCTCGAACCGGGCCGCGAAGGCTGCCTCGTCGGACGCGCGCCTCGCCTCCGCCTCGGCCCGGGCGTCGGCGAGCCCGAGGGCCCGGCCCCGCCCCTCCGCCTCGCGCAGCAGCGTCTCCCGGTCCTCCGGCGTCTCGGCCGAAGCCGGGGCGCGGAGGCGGACCGCGGCACTCGGATCCAGGCATCGGCGAAGGTGTCGATGGCCGGGCCGGGAAGCGGAGCCGTTGGGCAGGCGGGCGCCGGACCGGGCGGTGCCGGCGGGACGGGCGCCGAGCCCGAGAAATCCGGCAGGCAGCGGGCGAGGACGGCCTGCATCAGGCGGGCTCCTCACGCATCAGCCAGCGCTTGAGGATGGCCGCGACCTGCTCCTCGTCCATCTCAATCATCTGCTCCAGCCGCTTCTGGGGCGAGCGGGCCATCTTGTCGGCCATGTCCTCGATGAGGCTCGCCATGGCGGCGGGCGCGCCGAGCTGGGGCGCATCCGCGGCGCCGGGCCCCGCGAGCGCCGCGCCGGCCTCGGGCGCGAGGCCCGCGATCGCTGCCGCGACGCCGGGCGGCAGCGCCGGGTTGCCCGGGGGCGGCGCCAGGGCCGCGCTCCCGGCCTGCTCCGCCTCCGGCACGGCGAGGATGGCGCGGAGCGCCGGCCGCAGGCCGAACCAGATCAGGAGGCCCGCCACGACGAGGATGGTGGCTGCGTTGATGAGCGTGGCCGACTGGCGCAGCATCACCTCGGAGAGGCTCAAGGGGGGGACCGGCTCCAGCGGCTGGCCGTCGTTGACGAAGCCGACGGCGGCGACCTTCACGTTGTCGCCTCGCTCCTTGCTGAAGCCTGCGGCCGAGGCGACGAGTTGCTCGATCTCGGCGATCTGCGCGTCGATCCCCGCCTTCGGGGCGTCCGGGCCGGCGAGCGCGGCGAGCCGGGCGCGGTTGACGAGCACCGCCACCGAGAGCTGCCGGATGGCGTAGCCGTCGCTCACCGTCTGGATGGTCTTCTGCGAGATCTCGAAGTTGGTGAGATCCTCCTTCTTGGAGGTCTCGCTGCTCGACTGGTCGTTGCCGTCCGAGCGGGTGCGCTGGTCGGGCAGGTTCTGCTGCGCGCTCGTCGGGCGCTGGGCGTTGCGGTTCTGGCTGTTCTCGCTCTCGCGCACCGAGCGGGTCGAGCGCTCGACCCGCTGGTCGGGATTGTAGATCGTCTCGTTGGTGCTCGTCTTGTCGGTGTTGAGGTGGGCGGCGACGCTGACCTCGAAATTGCCAAGGCCGAGATAGGGGGTCAGCGTGCGGCGGATATTGTCCTGCACCTCGCGCCCGACGACCTTCTCCAGGCTCGCCATCTTGCCGGAGGGTGCGAGGCTGTTGTCGTCGCCGGACAGGAGCAGGGTTCCGTCCGCGCCGATGACGGTGACGCGGTCGGGCTTCATGCCGGGGATCGCCGAGGCGACGAGCTGGCGGATCGCCTGCGCGCCGCTGACGTCGTCGGCGGGCTCGGTGCGCACCACCACGGAGGCCGAGGGCGGCTGCTGGTCGCGCCGGAAGGAGCCGCGGTCGGGCAGGACGATGTGGACGCGGGCGGCGCGCACGCCCTTCATGCCCTGGATGGTGCGGGCGAGCTCGCCCTCAAGGGCGCGAACCCGCGTCACCTCCTGCATGAAGGAGGTCATGCCCAGCGAGCCGAGATCGTTGAACAGCTCGTAGCCCGATTTCGCGCTCTGCGGCAGGCCCTTCTCGGCGAGCAGCATCCGGGCCTGGGCGGTGTTGCCGTAGGCGACGAGCACCGCCGTGCCGTCGGCGCTGACATCGAAGGGGATGCCCGAATCCTTGAGCACGCCGCCGATGCGCGCGACGTCCTCGCGGGACAGGCCCGTGTAGAGCGGCTCCTGCGCGGGGCGGCTGAGGTAGTAGGCGCCGAGGCCCACGGCCAGGAACACGACGAGGCCGATCAGCCCCAGGGCCGCGAGCCGGCGCGGCCCCAGCTCGATGATGTTGCTCCACAGCCTCTCGGCTTGTTCGCGACCGGACATCCTGGCGCAATCCCGCGACTGGTCTGACGACGTTCGGTGAGCGTTCTCGCCGGCCAGCCTTGCGCGGGGATTGCGCGGCTCAGAAGAACGACCGCACCAGCCCGCCGACGAGCAGGTTCCAGCCGTCGATCAGGATGAAGAACAGCACCTTGAAGGGCAGCGAGATCACCGTCGGCGGCAGCATCATCATGCCCATCGACATCACGATGGTGGAGACGATCAGGTCGATCACGAGGAAGGGCAGCGCGATCAGGAAGCCGATCTCGAAGCCCCGGCGAAGCTCCGAGATCATGAAGGCGGGGATCAGGATGCGCAGATCGACCTTCTCGCCGGCCTCGGCCCTGGGAAGGGTGCGGCTCGCCAGATCCGTGAAGGTCTGCAGGTCCTTCGGGCGGACCTGCGAGGCCATGAACTCGCGGAACGGGTCGGCGATCCGGCCGAACGCCTCCTCCTCGCTGATCCGGTTCTCCTGGAGCGGCTTCACGCCCTCGTTCCAGGCCCGGTCGAAGGTGGGCGCCATGACGTAGAAGGTCATGAACAGGGACAGGCTGACGAGGAACAGGTTCGCGGGCGTGCTCTGCAGGCCGAGTCCCGAGCGCAGGAAGGAGAGCGCGACGGCGAAGCGCGTGAAGCTCGTCATCATCACGAGGAGCCCGGGCGCCAGCGACAGGACGGTGAGCAGCGCGACGAGCTGGAGGATGCGCCCGCTCGCCGCCCCGTTGCCGGGCGGCAGCAGCGCGTCGAGGCCGGGGATGCCGGTCGCGGACGGAGCGCCCTGGGCTTGGGCGCCCGTGGCGGCGAACAGGAGGGCAGCACCGAGGAGCCATCCGAGCAGGGACCGGATTCGGGGCTGCATCACTGCACCACCACCGCTTCGACGATCAGTTCCCGAACCGCGCCCTTCGTCCGCAGCGCCACGCGCTCGTTCAGGTCCTCGCGCAGGTGCTGCAGGCCGCTCGCGCCCTCGATCTGGGCCATCGAGACCGTGCGCAGATAGGCGGTGACGTCGGCGCGGATCTCGGCCAGGGTGACGTCGGGATTCGGGAGGCTGCCGGCCCGGAACACGACCGAGGATTCGAGCCGGACCCAGGAATCGCCGGATTCGGCGAGGTTCGTCACCACCGAGCCGACGCTACGCAGGGCGAGGTCGCCCGTGTAGGTCAGGACCTTCACCGCCTTGTCGGCCTCGTCCCGCTTCTTGGCGTCGACGGATTTCTCGACGCTCGACAGGAGATAGACGCCGAGCGCCCCGCCCGTGCCGACCGCGACGAGGGTGACGAGGGCGAGCGCCCCGGTCCAACCCCTTCCCCCCTTCTTCGGGGCCGCCTGCCTGCCGTCCGCCATCGTCGCCCACCCCCTCGCGCGCCTCAGAACGGCGCGACGGCCTCGAAGATCTGCTGGCCGACCGTCGGGCCCTGCACGTCGGTGAGGCGGCCGCGGCCGCCGTAGGAGATGCGGGCCTCGGCGATCTTGTCGTAGTCGATGGTGTTGCGCCGGGAGATGTCGCGCGGCCGGACGATGCCGGCGACGTTGAGCACCCGCACCTCGTTGTTGACCCGCACCTCCTGCGAGCCGGAAATCAGCACGTTGCCGTTCGGCAGGACCTCCGTGACGATCGCCGCCACCGAGAGGCGCAGGTTCTCCGAGCGGTCGATCGAGCCCTGGCCCTTGGTCTCGGTCCCGGAGCGGATGCCCGTGTCCGCGGTCGCGGCGTCCTTGAGACCGCTGACGCCGTAGCCGAAATCGAAGCCGAGACTCGACTTCTGGCTGCGGGAGCGCTCGCTCGCATTGTCGAATTGCGCCTTGTCGTTGATGACGATGCTGACCGTGATCACGTCGCCGACGGCCCGCGCCCGCGGGTCCTGATAGAGCTCGGCGCTCGCGGGCGAGAAGGTCGAGTGGTAGCCGTGGCGCGGCCCGTAGGCGCCGAAGCTCGTCGGCAGGGGGCCGCGGGGCGCCGTCAGGCCGGTGCCGATCGGGGTGAGGACCGGCGGCCGGCCGAACTCGTCGAGGCGGCTCTGGCAGGCGCCGAGGCCGACCGCGGCGAGGATGGCGAGGCCGCCCGGGACGAGGCGCGTCATCACGATCTTCCGTTGTCCTTGGGGGCAGGCGCCGGGGCGCCCTCCGTCTTGCGGCCCGTTTCGGTCATCCTCCGGGCGAGCCCGGCGGCGCGGGAGGCCTCCATCTCGGCGAGGATGGCGCTCGCCGCGCGGGCGTTGAGCTTCGTCAGGATCGCGGCGGCCGCGTCCTCCGGCATGTTGGCGAGTTGCGGCGCCGCCGCGTCCGGCTTCATCTTGGCGTAGACGGCGACGATCCCGGCATCCGCCTGGGCCAGGAAGTCGTTGCGGCGCCGCAGCCACGTCTCGTACTCGGCGCGCTTCTCCTCCAGGCGCTGGATGCGCTCCTCGACCTGGCGCTCCAGGGCGGCGAGCTGCTCCTTCTGCCAGGCGAAGCGGGCATCGGCCGCGGCATCCGCGATGTTGGCGCAGTAGCCGGCCCTGGGCGGCTCCTTCACGAAATCCTGGGCGCCCGCCTCCTTGGCGGCCTCGCGGGCGGCGATCGCCCTGAGGGCAGAGTCCCGCGCCGGGTCGCCGGCGGGTGCGCCCGCGGCGGATGACGGGATCACGAACGTGAGCCAGAGAACGATGATCGCGATCATTGCACGACGAGCTCCGCCTGGAGCGCTCCGGCGGTCTTCACGGCCTGCAGGATCGCGATGATGTCGGTGGGTTTGAGCCCGACCGAGTTGAGGCCGCGCACCAGCGTCTGCAGGTCGGAGCCGCGCAGGATCGCCAGCTTGCCCGGCTCCTCGCGGGCCGACACCTCGGTGCGCGGCACGACATTCGTCTCGCCGCGCGAGAAGGGCGCGGGCTGCGAGACCTCCGGCGTCTCGGTGACCCGGACCGTGAGGTTCCCGTGGGTGACCGCGACGGTCGAGATCTGCACGTTGCGGCCGATCACGACCGTGCCGGTGCGCTGGTCGACGACGACGCGGGCCGGGGTGTCGGGCTCGATCGTCAGGTCGCCGATCTCGGCGACGAGACGGGTCTGCGCGATCTCGCGCGGCCGCTGGATCGCCACCGCCCGCTGGTCGCGCGGGCTCGCGATGCGCTGCCGGAAGCGGGCCGTCGCGTAGGCGTTGATCGCGTCGGCGATCTGGATCGCCGTCTTGAAGTCGGGGTTCTTCAATTCGAAGACGAGCTCGGGCAGGTCGCGGAAGCTGCCCGGCACCTCGCGCTCGATCAGCGCCCCGTTCGGGATGCGCCCGGCGGTCGGCACGCCCTGCGTCAGCTGCTCGGCTTGGCCCTGCACCGTGAAGCCCGAGACCGCGAGCGGCCCCTGCGCGGCGGCGTAGACGAGCCCGTCCCCGCCCGTCAGGGTCGTCATCAGCAGGGTGCCGCCCTTGAGCGACGTGGCGTCGCCGAGCGACGTCACGGTGACGTCGATGCGCGAGCCCTGGCCCGTGTAGGGCGGCAGGTCGGCGGTCACCATCACGGCCGCGATGTTGCGGGTGCGCAGGCGCGCGTCGCGCACGTTGATGCCGAGCCGGTCGAGGAGCGATTGCAGGGATTGCTCGGTGAATTGCGCGTTGCGCAGGGTGTCGCCCGTGCCCTGGAGGCCGGTGACGAGGCCGTAGCCGAAGAGCTGGTTGTCGCGCACGCCCTTCAGCGTCGCGATGTCCTTGATCCGGGTGCCCGCACGGGCCGGGACGGCCAGAAGCCCGAATCCGAGGCCGGCCAGCAGCCCGAGCAGGAGGGCGATCAGGCGCGCGCGCATCACGGGGTGCCGATCCGGATGCGCCCGTCCGCCATCACGGTGCCGAGCACGATGCGGCCCGTATCCGTGTTGCGGACGCGGATGGTCTCGCCGAGGCCGCCGTTCTGGAGGGGCGCGCCGACGGTGGTGATGACGAGGCCGTTCTCCTCGAAGACGATCTGGGTCGGCGCGCCGCGGCTGACGAGGCGGGGATCGTCCACCGCGTTGACCGGCACCGGCTCGCCCGGCTGCAGCGTGCGGCGCGCGGTGCGCCCGACCATCGCGAGCGGCGCGTCGATCACCGCCGCGCGCGCCCGGAAGGTCTGCGGGTAGGTTTGCCACCGCAGCATCGATTCCCTGATCGTGTCGCCCGGATAGATCGTGACGGTCGGCACCGGCAGCATGAGCGCCTCCGGGCTCGCCGCGGCGGGGCCGGCGACGAGGGCGAGGGCGAGGGCGAGGCGGCGGGCAGGCGGGATGAGCATCGGACAACGCCAGGGATCTGCGGCGGCGCGGGGCGCGCGCCCGCGGCGGGAAGGCTCGAGCCGCGCGACGGCGCGGCGGGGGGTCGGCTCGCTAGCGGATGCCTTTGGAGATCGTGGCTGCCATCTCGTCGGAGGCCTGGATCACCTTGGAGTTCATCTCGAAGGAGCGCTGCGCCGTGATCAGGTTCGTGATCTCCTTGACGGGATCGACGTTCGAGCCTTCGAGATAGCCCTGCTGGATCTTGCCGTAACTGGCGTCGCCCGGATTGCCCGCGACCGCCTGGCCCGAGGCCGGCGTCTCCCGGTAGAGCCCGTTGCCCAGCGGCTCCAGCCCCGCCTCGTTGGCGAAGTTCGCGAGCGTGATCTGGCCGATGTTCTGCGGCTGGACCTGGCCCTCGATCTTGGCGAAGACCTGGCCCGACTGATTGATCACCACGTCGACGGCGTTCGGCGGGATCAGGATCGCGGGATCGACCGTGTAGCCTTCGAGCGTGACGAGCTGGCCGGCGGCGTTCTTGTTGAAGGAGCCGGCGCGGGTGTAGTTGATCTCGCCGTTCGGGTTCGTGATCTGGAAGTAGCCGCGCCCGTTGATGGCGAGGTCCAGCTGGTTGGCGGTGTTCGCGAGCGAGCCCTGCCGGTGCAGGTTGCGGATCGCCGCCGCCCGCACGCCGAGGCCGAGCATGGCGCCCTCGGGGATCGCCTCCTGGCCCGCTTGGTTCGGCACGCCCTGCAGGCGCTCGGCCTGGTAGAGCAGGTCCGTGAACTCGGCCCGCGCGCCCTTGAACCCGGTCGTGTTCAGGTTGGCGATGTTGTTGGCGATGACTTCGAGGTTGAGTTGCTGGGCGGACATGCCCGTGGCGGCGATGGCGAGGGCTCGCATCTCTCGTCTCTCCTCAGATCGCCATGCGGCTCAGTTCGAGATAGGCGGACACGACCTTGTCGCGGATCGCGACCGCCGTCTGGAGGCTCTGCTCGGCCGACATCACGGCCTCGACGACCTGCTGGGCCGTGGCCTTGCCCTGGATCCCGGCGATCGCGGCCGCCTCGCCGGTGCGCAGCGAGGTGCGCACGCCCGAGGCGAACTGGGTCATGATCTCCCCGAAATCCGCGGGGCTGCCGGCGGGGGCGGCGCCCGTCAGGCCGGGTGCGGCGGAGAGGCCGGCGCTCGCGGCCGGCGCCGTCGTGGCGCGGGAGAAGGCGGCCTTGTCGAAGGCGGAGAGGGACGCGAGTGCCTCGATCATCGGTGTCTCAGGTCCTCAGAAGGTCGATGACGCTGGCGACCATGGCGCGGGTCTGCTTGATCACCTGGAGATTGGCCTCGTAGGAGCGGTTGGCCTCACGCATGTCGGCCATCTCGACGAGCATGTTCACGTTCGGCAGCTTGACGTTGCCGTTCCCGTCCGCGGCCGGGTTCGAGGGGTCGTGCTCGGTCCGGAACGGGGTGGTGTCGGTGCCGATCCCCCGCACCCGCACCGAGGCGGCGCCGACCGCGCGGTCGAGCTCCGCCCGGAAGGTCACGGTCCTGCGGGCATAGGGGTCGGCGCCCGGTGCCTCGCCCGTCGACTGGGCGTTGGCGAGGTTCTCGGAGACCACGCGCATGCGCAGCGACTGCGCTTCGAGCCCGGCGCTGGCGAGCCGGCTTGCGGAGAGGAGGGGATCGATCATGCGCCGCCCCTCACGGCCGCCATGAGCATGCGGTGGAAGGATTTCACGACGCCCGCGTTCAGGCTGTGCTCGCGGGAGACGTCGCTCGCCTTGAGCATCTCCTGCTCGAGGCTCACCGAGCTCGACGTCTCGAGAACGTCCCATCCGTCCCGGGACTCGGCGGTGCGGACGGGGATGCGCAGACCCTCGCCGTCGAGATGCGCGCTCGCGGTCGCCGCCATCTCCAGGCCCGTGCGGGCGAGGACCTGCGCGAAGGGCACCACGTCCCGCGCCCGGTAGTCCGGGGTGTTGGCGTTGGCGACGTTGCCGGCGATCGTCGCCTGCCGCACCGCGAGGTAGTGGGCCTGCTGGGAGGCGAGATCGAACAGATAGACGCCCGCCATCCTTGCCCCTCCCGATGCTTCGGCCCGCTGGCCGGGGATGCCCCGGAGCGGGTCATCCGATGGGAGCGGTCTAGGGGCGCAACCTTGCCCGAGGCTGGCGCGGGCAGCGCCTCAGGCGGAGGGGGGCGCCTGTCGGCCTCCGATCAGTGCGCCTCCTCTCCCGTTCGGGCTGTCAGATGCATGGTTCGTTCGGGCGAGGCCCGACGTCGGCCTATCGGACACGGGTCCCCTCTCGTTCCGGGAGGGACCGGGTGAGGGTTGCGACCTGCCAGGAAGGGTGTCGTTGTTCGTCCGCAGCCCGGGGCCCCTCACCCCAACCCTCTCCCGACACGGGAGAGGGAGTCCGCCGTGCCTCCTGGCCCCGTGCAAGGACGAGGATGATTGAATGGGAATGCCCACGCGGAAGTGAATGTCCCTCGCATCGATCGCGCGAGTGGCGGCCGGACCATGGCACCCCGGACGCATTCCGGGCTAAGCTGCCCCCTCGCCCGACACCCCGTTCCCCCTCCCATTCCCGAGCCATGCTTCCGGAAGAGCCGCCTGCCGCGACGGATCTGCTGCCGGTCTCGGCCCGCCACGCCGGCGGGGCGGCGCCCGGCCCCGCCCCGGGCGAGCACGTGATCGCGGCCAGGAACCGCTGGTCTCGGGCGGTGCTCGATTTCGAGGGGTTGCGGGCGGGGGAATGGTGCAGCCTGGAGGCGCGGATCGCCTGGGATGCCGAGGAGGAGGCCGGCAACGCCCTCGACTTCGCCCTCGTCGGATTCGACTTCCTCGCCGCCGACGGGTCCGGCCTCGATCTCGACCACGTGCCGGGCCTCGCGCGCAGCCTGCTCGACCCGCACAGCGCCTGGATCACCGGGCCGGCCTACCAGCCGGAGGGGAGCGAGCGCACCCGCACGGCCGCCCTGCGCATCGCCTTCCCGGTTCCCGCCCCGGCCCGCAACCTCGCCGTGACCTTCCGCTCCTGGCGCAACACCCGGCCCTTCACGATCGGAGCGGCGACGCTGCGGCAGGGCCTCGACGGGGCGGAGGCCGCCGAGGCGCGCCCGCACCGCCGGCTCGGGCCGACGGCCGAGCCGCTGCGCCTCGCCCTGGTGCCGGGCGCCGGGCTCGTCCTGCGCGGGCAGATCCATGCGAGCCGCCCCGACGAGCACGCAGCCCGCGCGCGCATCGCCTACGCGGACGCCGACGGCGTGCCCGTCGCCCCACCCTATCCCGACACGGTCTCGGTGCCGGGCTTCGGGGCGGTGATCAACCTCGCGGCCCACCAGCAGGCGCGGCGCTTCACCCTGAACCTGAAGCCGCCGCCGGATGCCGCCGCGGTCGAGATCGGCTTCGAGCGCTGGGAGGACGCGCCGGCCGGGACCGGCGTCGAACTCCTCGCCGCCCCCGAGATCGCTCTGGAGGACGGGCTGCGTCTGGAGAGCCTGTGCGGCGACGACGTGCTCGACGCGCCCGCCTTCCTCGCCCGCCTCGCCGAGGCCCTCGGCCTGCCGCCCGGGGCGGAAGCCGCCTGGATCTCCCCTCCCGAGGCGGCGCCCCGCATCCTGCTGGCGCAGCGCGCCCTGCAGGGGCCGGCGGGGCCGGCCGCTACGCGCGCCGGCGAAGCCCTCGTCCTGCGCCTCGCCGGTGCGCCGGACTGGCCGCTGCCCGCGGCGCCCGACTGGGGAGAGGATCCATTCCGCTCGGTCCCCTGGCGCCTGGAATATCAATCGCTCTCGTGGCTCGCGGCCCTGCCCGGGCCGGCTGAGGCGGGCCGGTCCCAGGCCCTCGACCTCGCCCTCGGCTGGTCGCGCGCCAATCCCTGGGGCCAGCCGGCCGACCCCTTGAGCCTTCACCCGGACGCGCTCGCGACGCGGGCCGACGTGCTCGGCGCGCTCCTGGCCGGGCCGGTCGAGGCCGAGGCGGCGATCGCGCTCGTCGGCGAGATCGTCCGCCACGGCTTCGCCATGGCCGAGATCGTGGGGCAGAACACGCTGAGCCGCTCCCCGCTGCAGATGCGGGCCGCCGGCGCGCTGCTCGGCATCGCCCGCACCCTGCCGCGCCTGCCGCTGGCCGCCTATTGGGACGCGCTCGCCCGGTTCGCGCTCGGGGAGGGCTTCTCTGCGGCGCTCGCCGAGCGCTCCCTGCACCGGCGCCTCGAACTCCTCACCCTCGGCCGCGCCCTCGCCGCCGCGCTCGACGGGGAGGAGCCTGGCCCGGCCATCGCCGAGGCCGTCGCGGCGGCGCTGCCCGGCCTCGCCGCCCTCCTCGACCCCGGCGGCCGCCTGCCGCCCTTCGGCGACAGCCCGCCGGGGATCGACCACGGGGCGTGGATCACCCGCCTCTCGGCCGTGCGGGAATCCGGCGACGCGCGCGGCACCGGGGCGCCGAGGCCCGGCGCGCGGCTCGACGCGGCGGGCGGCACCCTCTCGGCCCGGGCCGGCGGCCTGGACCGGGGCTGGAGCCACTTCGCCTGCACCTTCGCCGGGCAATCGCCGCAGGACCACGCCGATTGCGGCTCCTTCGTCTTCGCCGCGCAATCCCGGCCCTGGATCGTCGAGGCCGGCGGCTCGGAACAGGCCGAGACCGGCCCGGCCCGCCACTATCTCCTCTCGGCCCGGGCCCACAACGTGGCAATCCTGGAGGGCCGGGAGACGGCGGCCGGGTTCGGGCGCCTCCTCGGCTCGCTTCCCCTCGACGGGGCGAGCGCGCACGCGATCCTCACGAATGTGCACGGGCCGGACCTGCGCCATGTCCGGACCTTCCTGCTCCTCGACGATCTCGCGGGGATCGCGGTGATCGACCGCTTCGCGGGGTCCGGGCCGATCGCCTTCGCGGCCCGCGTCCATGTCGCGCCGGACGCGGTGCTCGCCCTGTCGGACCCGCGGCGTGTCCTCGCCCAGGCCGAGGGGCGGCGCCTCGGGCTCGTGCCCCTGACGATCACGGGCAGGGCCGCCGGCGTCGAGATCCTGTGCGGCCGCGACGGCCGGCCCGGGGCGATGCAGGGTTTCCTCGCCCGGGTCGGCGGCGGGCTTCGTCCGGGCAGCGCGCTCCGCTACGCCTTCAGCGGGCAGGGCGCCGTCTGCGGCGGCCTCCTGATCGCGACGGAGGGCGGCGCGGAGGAGCGCCTCGCGCGGCTTCTCGCAGGCGAGGTGCTGGGTCGGTTCCTCGCCGGCGTGTGAGGCCGCGCCAAGTCACGCTCCCATCCCTCGAATGAGCGCATCCTCTTCGCGCGAACCGGGATCGCTCCGTTCGCGAAGGCGCTACGAGCGCAGCTCGCGCTTGGCGACGAAGTTCATCTCGTCCACGAGCACGTCCTTCACCACGTCCGAGCCGAGGCGCGCGTTGACCCTGGCCCGGATCTCGGCGAGGCGCGTGTTGATGTCGTACTTGGCGAGCTTCCGGAAATCGATCGCAGGGTCGGAGTAGATCTGCCGGAACGCCTCGTCGATCACGAACGCATTCGGCGGCACCGGCAGCGTGTGCATCAGCTTCGCGTCCGCAGTGAAGACCAGAACCGTGACGACGTAGCCCTGCACCTTGCCGTCTGCGATCATCGGAATGTTGATCGGTGCGAGCTTCTGATATTGCAGGCCCTCGAGGTAGGGCTCGGTCTTCTTCGCGAAGAAGCCCCCGCCCCAGGTCACTGCCCCGTAGCAGGAGAGGATGGTGACGGCGCAGATCCAGAGGCCGGTGACGAGCACGCGCATGGAGCCGCCTCAGAGCCCGACCCGGGGGGCGTAGGTGCCGTCCGACTCCGCCGCGCGCTCCGCGGCGGCCACCGTCTCGCCGATCTCCTCGACCGCGCGCAGGTGCATGGCCACGACCTCCTGGTTGCGGGCGAGCTTGTCGCGCAGGCGCGCGAGGTGGATCGCCGCCACCGCGTCGAGACCGGCCGGGTCGAGGCCGCGGGAGAGCCGGCTGAGCTCCAGGAGGCTCTGGCTCTTCAGGTGGTTGACGGCCGCGTGATCGACGGCGCGGCGCGCGAGGAGCGCCTCGGTCTCGGCCTCGATCGTGGCCTCGAGCCGGTTCAGGCAGGCGAGCAGCATCCGGGGTCAGACCTTCTGCGCGTTGGCGGACGGCGACGCCGCGGGATGGGCCTTGTCCAGCATCCGCGCGATGCCGACGCCGCCGGCCTTGGCGATCTGCTCGCCGATCCGCTCGGCGAGCATCGACTTCCAGATGCCGCCCGCATGGCCCTTGCCGAAGACGGTCTCGGATTTCTCGGGCATCATCGCCTCGACGAATTGCTGCAGGACCAATCCTTCGAACTTCCGGTAGGGGTCGGTGGAGGGGCCGGACAGGGCGGTCCCGTTCTGCAGGCCGGTCAGGGTGCCGCGGGCGTCGAGGGGCATGTGCAGGGCGGCGCTCGCGGCGCGCACGGCATCGGTGAAGGCCGCCGGATCGCCGGGCAGCGAGAGCTTGGCGGCGGCGGCCTCCGCGCGGGCGGGCTCGGCGGCGCGCGCGACGTCGAGGACGATGTCGGTGGGCGGGCTGATGCTCATCGGGCGCCTCCTCGCGCGGAGCGGAGTCGTGGTTCTGTAGGCGTCCTGGCTTACGGGAGGCTTGCGTCACCGCGGGCGGTGATCGCGTCGAGCCGGTCGAGGATCTCGCGCCGC
>NZ_SMNT01000070.1 GCF_004348265.1 Methylobacterium segetis | reverse complement strand
TATTGGCGGCGTTGTCCGCGAAGATGCCGGCGAAGGTGGTGCCGACGAGCGCGCGGATGCCGAGCTGCAGGAGCCCCCAGACCGCGTGCTCGCGGGAGGAGCCGCAGCCGAAATTCGGTCCGACCACGAGGAAGCGCGCGCCCTCCCAATCCGGCCGGTTGAGCACGAATTCCGGCCGCTTGGCGCCGTCCGGCCGGAAGCGGAGGTCGTGGAAGGTCCCGGCCCCGAGGCCGCTCCGGTCGATACCCTTCAGGAACTGCTTGGGCATGATCACGTCGGTGTCGACGTTGGCGGCCAGCAGGGAGGCGGCCGGGCCGGTGACGGTGGTGAAGGGCTGCATGGCTTCAGATCCCCTGGGGCTGCTGCGCGAGGCGGCGCACATCGGTCAGGTGGCCGGTCACGGCGGCGGCCGCGACCATGGCGGGGCTCATCAGGTGCGTGCGCCCGCCGGCGCCCTGGCGGCCCTCGAAGTTGCGGTTCGTGCTCGACGCGCAGCGCTCGCCGGGGGCGAGCACGTCGTCGTTCATGGCAAGGCAGAGCGAGCAGCCCGACTGGCGCCACTCGAACCCGGCCTCGACGAAGACCCGGTCGAGCCCCTCCGCCTCGGCGGCGCGGCGCACGCTGGACGAGCCCGGCACCACCATACCGCGCACGCCCGCGGCGATGCGGCGGCCCCGCAGCACGGCGGCGGCCTCGCGCAGGTCCGAGAGGCGGGCATTGGTGCAGGACCCGATGAAGGCGCGGTCGATGCGCACGCTCTCCAGCGCGGTGCCGGGCACGAGGTCCATGTAGGCCAGCGCCCGCTCCATGTCCCGGCGGCGGTTCGTGTCGGGCTCGGCGCCGGGGTCGGGAATCCGGCCGCCGACCGGGGCCGCCTGATCCGGGCTGATGCCCCAGGTCACCAGCGGCTCGATCTCGGAGGCCGCGAGACGGATCTCCCGGTCGAAGACGGCGTCGGCGTCGCTGTGCAGGCCCGACCAGTGCCGCAGGGCGCCCTCCCAGGCCTTGCCCTTCGGCGCGCGGGGCTTGCCCGCGAGATAGGCGAAGACGGCCGCGTCCGGCGCCATGACGACGCCGCGCGCCCCGCCCTCCACCGCCATGTTGCAGATGGTCATCCGGCCCTCCACGGAGAGCGCCGCGACGCCGTCGCCGGCGAATTCCACGGCGTATCCCGTGGCGCCCGAGGCGCCGATCCGGCGGATCAGGGCCATCACCACGTCCTTGGCCGTCACGCCCGGCGAGAGGGCGCCGTCGAGCCACACGCGCATCGTCCGCATCCGGCGATACCGCAGCGTCTGCGTGGCGAGGTAGTGCTCGATGTCGGAGGTGCCGATGCCGAAGCCGAGGGCGCCGAGGGCGCCGTAGGTGGTGGTATGGCTGTCGCCCGCGGCCACGATCATGCCGGGCAGGATGAAGCCGAGTTCGGGCGCGACCACGTGCTCGATGCCCTGGAGCGGGTGCAGCACGTCGAACAGCTCGATGCCGAAGGTGCGGCAATTCTCGTCGAAGTAGCGCACCTGCCGGGCGCCGCCCGCGTCCGGCATCGCCCGGCCGCGGTCCGGCGCTGTCGGGTTGACGTGGTCGACGATGCCGAGCGCGGCTTCCGGCCGCCAGACCCGGCGCCCCGCCTCGCGCAGGCCGCTGAAGGCCTGCGGGCTGGTGTACTCGTTGAGCACCGTGCGGTCGATGTAGAGCAGCACCTCGGCCCCCGGCCCGGTCCGGTCGTCGAGGCGGGCCACGGTGTGGCTGTCGATCAGCTTGTCGTAGAGGGTTCGGGGCGACATCGTTTCGGTCCTTGGGACAGGCGGCGCGGCGGCGGGCCGCGCCCGGGGGCAGGCCGGGTCAGGCCGTCGCGGTGGCGGGGAGGACCGCGCGGGGCGGGGCCTTCGCGTCGCCGCCGACCGGATCATCCGCGACGAGCCGGCCTTCGAGCACGTCGCGCATGCGGGCCGTGTCGAGTTCGCCCTCGATCTTGGCCATCACGACGGCGGCCACCGCGTTGCCGATGATGTTCACGATCGCCCGGCCCTCGCTCATGAAGCGGTCGATGCCGAGGATCAGCGCCATGCCGGCGAGCGGGATGGCGGGCACGACCGAGAGCGTGCCGACGAGGGCGATGAAGCCGGCCCCGGTGATGCCGCTCGCCCCCTTCGAGGTCAGCAGGGACACGCCGAAGATCGCGAGTTGCTGCGTCAGGGTGAGGTCGATGTTGGTGGCCTGCGCGACGAAGAGGGCCGCGAGCGTCATGTAGATGCAGGTGCCGTCGGCATTGAAGATGTAGCCGGTGGGCACGACGAGGCCGACGACGGATTTCGAGCAGCCGAGATGCTCCAGCTTCTCCATCAGCGAGGGCAAAGCGGCGTCCGAGGAGCTGGCGCCGAGCGTGATGAGCAGCTCCTCCTTCAGGTAGCGCAGCAGCTTGAACAGGCTGAATCCGGCCCAGAGCGAGACGAGGCCGAGCACGCCGAAGACGAAGATCGCCCCGGTCAGGTAGAAGGTGCCGATCAGGCCGACGAGCTGTCCGAGCGAGCCGAGGCCGAACTTGCCGATCGTGTAGGCCATCGCGCCGAAGGCGCCGAAGGGGGCGAAGCGCATCAGCACGTTGATGACGCCGAAGATCCAGTGCGAGGCGGCGTCGACGAGGTCGCGCAGCGGCCGGCCGGCATCGCCCATCTTCGACAGGACGGTGCCGAACAGCACGGCGACGAAGACGACGGGCAGGATCTCGCCCTTCGTCAGGGCATCGAACACGGTGTTCGGGATGATGTTGAGCAGGAAGTCGACGGTGCCGTGCTCCTTGGCGGCACCGGCGTACTTGGCGACCGCGCCCGCATCGAGCTTGCTCGGGTCGGCATTCATGCCGGCGCCCGGCCGCACGAGGTTGCCGACCACGACGCCGATGACGAGGGCGATGGTCGAGAGGATTTCGAAGTAGAGCAGCGCCTTGCCGCCGAGCCGGCCCATCTTCTTCATGTCGCTCATGCCGCTGATGCCGGCGACGACGGTGCAGAAGATCACCAGCCCGATGACCATCTTGATCATCTTGATGAAGGCGTCGCCGAGCGGCTTCATGTCGACGCCGAGGCCTGGCGCCGCGGTGCCGACCGCGACGCCGAGCAGGATGCCGGCGACCACCTGGACGTAGAGGCTCCTGTAGAGCGGTTTGGCTGAGGCTTGGGCGACCCTCTGCACGGCGTTTCTCCCGGTTCGCTTCTGGTAAGCCGCCATCCTGGCTGCGAGCCGGGGCGGTCTGCGGTCACAGGACCAGAGCGCGCGCACGAGCGCCAATGCCGTTGCGGCATCGGTTGATGCCGGGCCGTCCCGGCGCCGTTGACCGGCCTGCGGGCGCTCGTCATCCTCGCCCGATCGAGCGCGGGAGAGGGGCCGCGGAGCGGCCTCGCCCCGCCGGGAGGGCTCGACGGATGGACGCCGCCTGGCTCGAAGACTTCCTGACCCTGGTCGATCTGGGGCACTTCTCGCGCGCGGCGGAGCAGCGCTGCATCACGCAGCCCGCCTTCAGCCGGCGGGTCCGCGCCCTCGAGGAGTGGGTCGGCGCCCCCCTCTTCGCGCGGGACGTGCTGCCGGTGACGCTGACGCCGGCCGGCGAGCGCTTCCGGCCCGTGGCGGAGGAGACGCTTCGGCGGCTCTACCTGGGGCGGGAGGCGGCGCGGGAGGCCGGGCGGATGGCGGCCGCGACCGTCCGGTTCGCCGCGACGCAGACCCTGTCGGTGAGCTTCTTCCCGAACTGGGTCAGGACCCTGGAGGGTTTCGAGAACATCCAGGCGACCGTCAACCTGACCGCCGCGCACATGGCGGCCTGCGAGCAGATGATGCTGCGCGGCGAAGCGCATTTCCTCCTCTGCCACGACCATCCGCAGACCACGCACGGGCTGGCCTCGGATCAGTTCCGGTCCGTCCCGCTGGGCACCGACATCCTGCTGCCCGTGAGCGCGCCGCTGCCCGACGGGGCCGGGCCGCTCCACGCCCTTCCGGGGACGCGAGAGGCGCCGCTTCCGCTCCTCACCTACACGACCGAATCCGGCCTCGGGCGCATCCTGGCCGGCGCGCGGGCGATCGAGCGGAGCGGCGCGTCCCTGCGGCCGGTCTTCGCCTCGCACCTGACCTCCCTGCTCGTCGCCATGGCGCGCGACGCGCACGGGCTTGCCTGGGCCCCTCTGAGCGTCGTGGCGGACGATCTGGAGCGCGGCCGGCTGGTGCGGGCCGGGGCGTCGGCCGGCGACATCCCCGTCGAGATCCGCCTGTACCGGCCCCGGGCCCGACAGAGTCCGGCCGCGGAGCGTCTCTGGAGCCTCGTCGCGGGCCGCGACCGGGAGGCGCGGGACGAGGCTGCTGCCGAGGAGCCGGGCGCGGAAGCCTCGGCGGCCAACGAGGCGTTCAGGCCCTGAGGGTCCCGGCGCTCCGGCGGGAGCGGTGAGCGCGGCACCCGTTCGTGCCATGATGCGATCGGGCCCTGCCGCGCCCGCTCGCGGCCGCGGCAGGGCCGAGGCCGCACGGGAGAACGCACCATGGAGGACGATCTCAATCAGGCCATGCAGGACGGCCGGGCGGCGAAGCTCGCCGGCAAGCCGGTCTCGGCCAATCCCTACCGCGCCGGCTCGCAAGACAGCGCGGATTGGCTGGCAGGCTACGTCTTCGACGAGGAGGAGCAGAACATCGACCGTCCGACGGTCGAGGAGGGCTGAGGACCGGCACGCCCTGTCGCGCGCCGGCCCGTCTCGGAGGCAGGTTGGCTCAGGCGACCGGGCTCACGGCGCGCTGGCCGGAGGACGGCGCAGCTTGGTCGCCTGCTCGAACGCGTAGGCGAGGCCGAGCAGCTTGCCCTCGCTCCAGGGTCGGCCGAGCAGGTCCAGGCCGACCGGCACGCCGAGCGGCGCCGTCTCGGTCGGCGCCGAGAAGCCTGCCGGGATGTCGATCGCCGGGAAGCCCGTCAGACCCGCCACGATCCCGTTGCGCTCCGCCTGGTTCAACTCGCCGATCGGCACGACCAGCCGCTTCTGCAGCGGGTAGACGAGGGCGTCGAGGCGCTCCTTGTCGAACACGGCCGCGACATGCGCCTTGAAGGCGGAGATCCGCTCCAGCCGCACCTTGTAGTCCGGCTCGGCCATGCCGTCCCGGCGAGCCTCCGCACCGTTGAGGAACTTGTCGAGCGCGGCCTTGTGATACTGGCCCGAGGCGATGATGCCGGCCAGATCCTTGTGCGGGGCATTCGGGATCGTGGCGAGGTAGGCGTTGAACAGCGCCTTGAACTCGTAGGTCTGGACGTCGTTCTCGGCGTTGAGCGCGTTGGCCTCGAACGCCGGATCCTCGATCGGGACCAGGGTGGCGCCGGCCTTCTCGAAGGCGTCCAGGGCCTCCTGCATCACCCGGTTGACCTCGGCATGCTCGGGCTTCGTTCCGAACAGCGCCTTGACGACGCCCAGGCGCGCGCCCTTGAGCGCGTCGGGCTTCAGGAAAGCCGCGTAGCTCTCCGGCACCTTGCCCGCCGACGGGGAGGTGAGCGGATCGTCGAGGTCGGGTCCGGCCATCGCCTGCAGGAGCGCTGCCGCGTCCGCAACCGTGCGGGTGATGGGGCCGATCGCATCCTGCGTCTTCGAGACGGGCATGATGCCGCTCAGGCTGATCAGCCCCTGCGTCGCGCGCAGGCCGACGAGGTTGTTGGCCGAGGCCGGCGACCGGATCGAGTTGACGGTGTCGGTGCCCGTTCCGGCGAGCGCGAGGTTCGCCGCCACCGCCGCTCCGGTGCCGCCGCTCGAGCCGCCCGGCGTGCGGGTCAGGTCGTAGGGGTTGCGCACCTGGCCGCCGAGGGAACTGACCGAGACGCCGCCTTGGGCGAATTCCTGCAGGTTCGTCTTGGCCAGGACGATGGCTCCCGCCTTGCGCAACTTGGCCACCGCGAACGCGTCCTTGGCCGGCTGCGCCCCGGCCAGGGAGGCCGAGCCGCCGGTCGTGGGCAGTTCGGCGGTGTTGTAATTGTCCTTGAGGACGAGCGGCACGCAGGCGAGGGGCTCCGAGGCCAGGCGATTGCGGTTCCGGTCGAACGCCTCGGCTTGGCCCAGGGCCTGCCGGTTGACCTCCCGGATCGCCGCGAGCTTCGGGCCGGCCTGATCGTAGGCGGCGATCCGATCGAGATAGGTCTGCACGAGGCTGCGGCAGGTGATCGTCCCGGCGGCGAGGGCGTCGTGGACGCCGGCGATCGTCGCCTCCTCGACGGCGAAGCGCTCCTGTGCCTGTGCGGGGGCGCCGAGGAGAGCGAGCAGGGCAACGGTGCTGAGAGTGGTACGGGGTTTGAACATGAATCCTGCTGGTTGCGGTGACGGAACGGGCTTCGGAGGCATAGGCCAGGCCAGAGTTCCGCGACAGGGATGCGTGCGCAGCATACCCTCCCGCGTCTCACGTCGGGCAGGCAACTGCGGCGCGTGTTCGGGATCGTGCAACCACGCATTGCAGTTGAATAGATAGCTTACTATCTAACGACACCGGCGACCTTCCGGTCATGTTCGCGGGGGCCGGATGCAGGACGATCTCAAGCAGCTGCGCCAAGCCTACACCCAGGCCCTGCTCCTCGCCGGCCGCCAGTGGCGCCGATGCGCGGACGCGGCGGCGCGGGCGCACGGGATCTCGGACGCGACGGCGCTCCCCCTCGTGATGATCGGGCGCATGGCGGGCGAGCCGCGCCAGAACGCCCTCGCCGACGCGATCGGCATCGAGGGTCCCTCCCTGGTGCGCCTGCTCGATCAGCTCGGCGCGGCGGGCTTGGTCGTCCGCAAGGAGGATCCGACCGACCGGCGCGCCAAGGTGCTGAGCCTCACGAAGGCGGGCAGGGCGGTGGTGGCGAGGATGGAAGCCGATCTTCACACTCTGCGGGAATCGGTGTTCGCCGCCGTGAGCGCCGCCGACATCGAGGCCAGTTTGCGGGTGTTCCGGGCGCTCCACGAAGTCGGCCGCGATGCGGAAGCAGGCTCCGGCCATCTCAGCGAGCCGTCCGAGGGGGAGCCCGCGGCATGACCCTCCCGGGCTGGCGCGACTGGGCCTTCGCGATCAAGACCTATGGGGCCGCCATGCTGGCCCTGTACCTCGCCCTGTGGATCGACCTGCCGCGACCCTACTGGGCCCTGGGTACCGTCTACATCACGAGCCAGGTGCTGGCGGGCGCCACGCGCTCGAAGGCGCTGTACCGGGTGCTCGGGACCATCCTCGGTGCCGGCGTGGCCGTCATTCTGGTGCCGAACCTCGTCGACGCGCCGGAACTCCTGACGCTCGCCATCGCGCTCTGGGTCGCCGTCTGCCTCTACGTCTCCCTCCTCGACCGGACCCCGCGCAGCTACCTGATGATGCTCGGCGGCTACACCGCTGCCCTGATCGGGTTTCCGGCCGTAGCCGAGCCGGGGACGATGTTCGACACGGCGGTGGCGCGGGCCGAGGAGATCACGCTCGGGATCCTGTGCGCCGGCCTCGTCTCGTCGGTGGTGCTGCCCCAGTCCGTGGCGCCCGTGATCGCGGGCCGGCTGGAGGGCTGGCTGCACGACGCGCGCGGCTGGGCCGTGGACGTTCTCGGCCGGGCCGGCGCGGCGAAGGATGCGTGGGCCGAGGAGGTTCAGACCAAGGACACGCAGGCCAGGCGGCTGCGGCTCGCCTCCGACGCCATCGCCTTCGACGCCCTGGCGACGCCGTTGCGCTACGACAGGACGGGCGCGGAACGATCGACCCAAGCCATGGCGATGCTGCGCCAGCACATGCTCATGGTCCTGCCCATCGTGTCCGCGGTCTCGGACCGGATCGAGGCCCTGGAGCGGTCGCGGGCGCTGCCCGAGCGTGTCCGCACGCTCCTCGGCGACATGGCCGCCTGGCTCGCCGCCGGCACGACCGACCCGGCCGAGGCGGCGCGCCTGCGGGAGAGGGCGGAGGCGGCGGATCCTGCCCTGCCGGAGCGCCCCGCCTGGACCGACCTCGTCCTGGCGAGCCTCCTGGCGCGCCTGCGCGACCTCATCGACCTGCGCCAGGACACCCGCCTGCTGCAGCGTCACGTCGCTGACGGAACCCCCGTCATCGAAGATCTCGCCTTCCGCTACACGGCCGAGGCGCGGACGATCCGCCACCGGGACCACGGCCTGGCCCTTCTCTCCGCCGTCGGCGTCTTCCTCTCGATCGTGCTGACCTGCACGATCTGGATCGCGACCGGCTGGCCGGACGGGGCCGGCGCCCCGATGATGGCGGCGGTCGGCTGCTGCTTCTTCGCCGCGCAGGACGATCCCGCGCCCTCGATCGTCGGCTTCGCCAACTCGGCCGTCGTCGGGGCGATCGGCGCCGGGATCTACCTGTTCGGGGTCCTGCCCTTCGCCACGAGCTTCGAGATGCTGGCCCTCGCACTGGCGCCCGGTCTCCTCCTCTGCGGCGTCTTCATGACCCAGCCGCGGACGGCGCCGCTGGCACTGGGGGCGGCGGTCAACGGCTCGGCCCTGATCGCGCTCCAGGGCAGCTACACGGGCGACTTCGCGGCGTTCGCCAATTCCTCGATCGCCGTGATCGCCGGGATGTGGGTGGCCGCGATCGTGACGCGACTCGTTCGCTCGGTCGGCGCCGCGTGGACCGTGCGGCGCCTGCGGGCCGTGAACCGGCGGAGCCTCGCCCGGGCCGCCGGGCGCCAGGGCGCGCAGAACGGCCTGGCGCTGGCCGCCCTCATGCTCGACAGGGTGGGGTTGATCGCCCCGCGGCTCGCCGCCCTGCCGCCGGACGATGCCGAGCGGGTGGCGGACCTCCTCGCCGAGGTGCGGGTCGGGATCAACATCGTCGAGCTGCGGCGCGACCGCCGGCAGCTCTCCGGAGCGGCCAGGGACGCGGCCGAACGCCTCCTGTCCGCCCTGGCGCGGCATTATCGCGGCGACGCGGACCGGGCCGCCGACCTCCTTCCCCTGATCGACGCGGCCCTGGATGCGGCAGCGGAGGAGGCGCGGCGTCCCGCCCACCGCGCCGCCCTCATGGGCCTCGTCGGCATTCGCCGGGGTCTCGGTCCCGAGGCGGCGCCCTACCGGCCGGCCCACGCCGCCCATTCCGGACCGGACCTCGCGGCATGAGCGGTGATCTCGACCTTTACGGCGTCTTCATCCCGAGCCTCGCCGCCTGGATGCTCGTCGCCTTCCTCATCTGCCTGGTCGCCCGGCGATCCCTGGCCTGGGCCGGATTCTACCGGTTGGTCTGGCATCGGCCGCTCTTCGATCTCGCCCTCTACGTCGTGGTGCTGGGCCTCGTCGTCTCGGTCGCGATCCCGCTGACCTCGTGACGCGGGGCGGCCGTTACCCTCGGCCCGCCCCGCCCCCGTTCTCGCTCGTCCGGCTCATCGCATGACACGGCTCATCGCCCTCTCGTTCCGCCTCGTCGTCACCCTGGCGACGGTAGCGCTCGCCGCACTCGTCGGACTGGCCCTGTGGGATTACTACATGGAGGCACCCTGGACCCGGGATGGCCGGGTCCGGGCCGACGTCGTGGCCGTGGCGCCCGACGTCTCGGGCCTCGTCACCGAGGTCGCCGTCGCCGACAATCAGGTCGTCAAGCGCGGCGACGTCCTGCTCCGGATCGACCCCGAGCGCTTCGCCCTGGCCCTGCGTCAGGCCGAGGCGACCGTTGAGGGCAGACGTGCCGGCGCCGAGCAGGCCGCGGCGGATTACGCGCGCTACAGCAAGCTGA
Source organism: Methylobacterium segetis (assembly GCF_004348265.1). Taxonomy (GTDB): domain Bacteria; phylum Pseudomonadota; class Alphaproteobacteria; order Rhizobiales; family Beijerinckiaceae; genus Methylobacterium; species Methylobacterium segetis. The sequence goes on along the minus strand of NZ_SMNT01000070.1, from coordinate 14,150 downwards.
GCGACGCGGCCGTTTCGCAGCAGAAGGTCGAGGCCGCCCGGGCCGCCGATCTGGAGGCGAGGGCGGCCTACGACCATGCGCTCGCCGACCGCGACCTCGCCAAGCTCAACCTCGAACGCTCGGCCGTGCGGGCCGCCGTCAACGGGCGGATCAGCAACATGGAGCTCCGGCCCGGCACCTACGTCACCACGGGGCGCGGCGTGATGGCGCTCATCGACGACGACACCCTGCGGGTGGAGGGATATTTCGAGGAGACGAAGCTGGCGCGCATCCATGTCGGCGACCGGGCGAGCATCCGGCTGATGGGAGACCGGGCCATTCTGGCCGGGCAGGTCGAGAGCGTGGCGGGCGGAGTCGAGGACCGGGAGCGCACGGCGGGCTCGAACCTGCTCGCCAGCGTCAACCCGACCTTCGCCTGGGTTCGGCTCGCTCAGCGGGTCCCGGTCCGGATCAAGCTCGACGCCGTTCCTCAGGGCGTGCGGATGGTCTCCGGCCGCACCGCGACGGTCGCGGTCGAACCCCTGGGCGAGGCCGGGCGCTTCGACCTTCTCGGGCTCTGTCGGCGGATGATGTCCGAGGTCTTGCGCCACGGCGGGTGACCGGAGGCCGGACGGCCCGACCTGAGTGGGCCGCTCCCCGCCGAGGATCAGGCGGAGAGGATCGCCCAGCCGTGCGGCGGGAGGCTCACCTGCCCCGCGCGTCCGCCCGGCGAGACGAGGTCACCGTCTCCCGCTTCGACGTGACGCGCGTCCGGCGCCGGCAGCGTCGCAGGCCCGTCGGCGAGGTTCAGGGCGAGCAGGAGGCGCCGGGTGCCCTCGTTCATCGTCAGCACGAGCTGCTCGTTGGTCAGGTGAACCTTCCGCGCACGGGCGCGGTGCAGCCAGGGATGGCGTCGGCGGAGCGCGATCAGGGTCTGGTGCAGCCGATAGATCAGCCAGCCATAGGGGGCGAGCCCGGCGGGCGAGGGGGGAAAGGCAGGGCGGATCGCGTCGTCGCCACCGACACGCTCTTCCTTCACGCCGCGGAAGGCCTGCTCGTCGCCGGCGTAGATCGAGGGGGTGCCGCCGCAGGCGAACAGGATCGCGAGCGCGTGGGGCAGGTGGCGCTCGTCCCCGAGGCGGCTGGCGATGCGCGTCACGTCGTGATTGCCCACGAAGGTCAGCGGCACGAAGCTGTCGAGATAGCCGTTGTGGCGCTCCAGCGCGTGGGCGAGTTCGAACAGGTTGCGGTCGTTGAGGGCGCTCCAGATCGCCTTCCAGAGCTCGTACTGGGTCACCGCATCGAGGCCGGTATCCTGGACAAACCCGGCGTAGTCGCCGTGGATGACCTCGCCGACGATGTAGGCGTCCGGATGGGCGGCGCGCACCCGCGGCAGCACGCCGGCCCAGAACCGTCTCGGGACGGCGTAGGCCGCGTCGAGCCGCCAGCCATCGGCGCCGCGGGCGAGCCAGTGGTTCATGATCGCGGCGACGTGGTCGGCGACCTCGGGCTCGTCGTGGTTGAGGGTGACGAGCTGCCGATGTCCCTCGAAGCAGGCATAGTCCGGCTCCGTCCCGGGCGCGGTGCCGCGCGGCCAGGACAGCCTGAACCAATGGGCGCGCTCCGCCTGGGGGCCGCGATCGAGGACCTCCCGGAAGGCGGGATGGGCGCGCCCGACATGATGGAACACGCCGTCGAGCAGGATGCGCAGATGGCGGCTGCGAGCGGCCTCGATCAGCGCGTCGAAATCGGCCTCGTCGCCGAGGCGCGGGTCGATCCGGAACGGATCCGTCGTGTCGTAGCCGTGCGTCGAGGCCGCGAAGATCGGCCCGAGCGCGATGCCCGAGACGCCGAGTTCGGCCGCGTAGTCGAGCCAGGCCTGCAGATGGGTCAGCCGATGCGTGACGGCCGTCTCGCGACGGGCCTCGGGCTCGGCGCCGACGAAGCCGAGGGGAAAGATCTGCCACCAGACAGCATGTTCGATCCAGGCCGACACCGATTCCGTCCCGGGCTCGCAGGGTCCGCGCCAGCGGAACGCCCCGCCGGCAAAGTCCGCACCCAACCTCCCGCCGCCCCGCCTTGTTCCTCGCTCCCCGCTTCCGCCCGGACACCAGCGGCTCGGCCCTCGGCGAGACCGCACGCCCGAATGGCAGCACCGGCGGGCGCTGGCCTGCCCCGGCGGCCGGGACGCCGTGCCCTCAATGAATGCCGCTATCGGTCAGCGCCCTCGCGATCCGGCGCCGCAGATCACCCTCCCGGAAGGGGAAGGATGCGAAGAAATGCGCCTGGGAGACGGCGCCGCGGCGTCGGCGGACGTCGGCGGCCCAGATCGCCGCGCGCTCCGGATCCGCGGTGAGGGTGTGGGCGATCACGGCGATGAGCGCGATCATCACGTGGGCGCCGGGCGAGCGTGCCGCCCGGTCGGCCCAGGAAGCGGCCTGCCCGGTGTCGCCGTGCATCAGGCAGGTCAGGGCACGGGTGGCCAGCATGGCGTAGAGGAACGGGTCGAGCGGGCTGAGCGCGATCGCGGTCTCGACGTTCTCGCTCCCGTCCCGGTCGCGCTCGCAGACCATGTCGGCCCATGCCCGGGCGTAGAAGCCGTGCGCGTAGCTCGGGCTGAGCTGCGTCGAGCGGTCCAGCCACGGCAGGCTGCTATCGACGTCGCCCGTCAGCCAGAAGGCGCGCCCCAGCGTGACGTTGGCGAAGGGATCGAGCGGATCGAGCTCCACGCTTCGCTCGGCGAAGAGGCGCGCGGCCCCCGCATCGCGGTCCGGATCGCCGGAGTAGCGCAGGAAGGCGCTCTGGAAATGCGTCGCGGACAATCCGGCATTGGCCCGTGCGAACCCGGGCTCCAGGGCGACGGCACGCTCGAACAGGCCGGCCGCCGTCGCGTTGTCGTCGCGGTTGAAGCGGTAGAGGTGCCTGAGGCCGAGGTGATAGGCGGACCACGCGTCCAGGCTGTTCGGCACGGCGAGCGACGCCCGGGCCGCCTCGTTCAGGGGCACCCGGATCTCGAGGGCGGCGACGATGCTCGCGGCGATGCGCGCGCGCAGGTCGTGAATGTCGTCGATCCCGCCGCAGAGGCGGTCACCCCAGAGGACGCCGCCCGTGCGCGTCTCCGTGAGTTCGACGCTGATCGTCACCCGGCTCGCGAAGGCCTCGATGAACCCGGAGAGGGCGTAGCGGACGTTGAGCACCTGCCCGATGCGGGCCGCGTCGCAGCCCTGCGCCGGCAGGCGGAACGACGACCCGCGGGCGATCACGAACAGCCATCGCAACCGGGCTAGCGCAGTGATGAGATCGTGGGCGATCGCCTCTCCGATGGCCGGGTGCAGGGCCGAGGCTCCGGCGAGTCGGAAGGGCAGGATCGCGATCGACGGCCTGCCCGGCTCGCTGAGCTCGCTCGGCTCGGCCGGGCCCTCCTTCGTCCGGGCCGGCACCGGAGCCGGTTGCGGGGCGCGCGTCCGGACCTCGGCCACGAAACGGAAGCCCTGGCCGTGCAGGGTGCGGATGAAGCGCTGCGCCTTCCCGTCGTCCCCGAGGATGCGGCGGGCCGACTTGATGCGGCTCGAGATGGCGGCATCGGAGATGAACCGCCCGTTCCAGACCTTCTCGACGACCTCCTCCTTGGAGACCATGCGGTCCCGGTTCTCCACGAGGAGGCGCAGCACCGCGAAGACCTGCCGCTCGACCGGGATGACGACCCCGCTCCGGCGAAGCTCGACCTGATCGGCGTCGAGTTCGAACGCGTCGAAGTGGTAGAGCATCGCCGGCTCTCCGGGGACGAGCGCATGCGGTGCCGGAATCCTAGCACATCTCCAGGAAATCTCCCCGACCTCTGCAGGCCGCCTTCAAGCCGGGTCGGAGCAGGGCGGCTAGGACGGGGCTCGCCGGCGCCGGGATCGTCCCGGGCCGGACCCAAGGGAGCATCACCATGCCGCTCGTCGACATTCAGCTCATCGAAGGCGTTTTCACCCCGGCTCAGAAGCGGGACATGATCGCGAAGGTCACGGATGCCATGGTCGCGATCGAGGGCGAAGCCATGCGCGGCGTGACCTGGGTGCGCGTGCAGGAACTGCGCAGCGGTGACTGGGGCATCGGCGGCAAGGGTCTGACGACCGAGGACGTGAAGGCCCTGCGATCCTGACGGGACGATGCGGAGCCGTACGCGGCTCCGCATCGCCGGGCGTCGGGAATCGCGGGCCGAGACCGCATGCGCCCCGGGGGCTGACGCACCCGGCGAGGATGAGCGAAGCGGCGCATTTGGGCTCGGCCTGCGGCCCGCGCGGCTTGACAACCGGCCGCCCCTCATGGCGCCCCATGCCCCTATCTCGCCTTCCGATGCGGATGAGGCATGATCAATCCGGCCCATCTCGACCTGTTCCGGGCCGTCCTGCGGCATGGCGGCATGACGAGGGCCGCGGCCGCGCTCGGCGTGGGGCAGCCCCATATCAGCCGCGCCATCGCGCACCTCGAGGCCGAGCTCGGCTTCCCCCTCTTCGTGCGGGGGCACGGAAGCGCCGTGCCGACCCGAGAGGGGGAGGCGTTCGCGCAGGAGGTCGAGCGGACCTATGCCGGCCTCGAGCACCTGGGCCACGCGGCTCGTCAGATCCGGGAGCGCGGCAGCGGCTCGCTGCGCGTCGCCTGCCAGCCTTCCCTGGCCTCCCGGCTGTTGCCGCGCGCGATCCGGAACCTGAGCGCGGAATGCCCGGGTGCGCGCGTCTCGGTTCACGTTCCGAGCCCGGACACGATCTGGTCCTGGGCCGCCTCGGGGCAGTGCGACATCGGGCTGGCTCGGCCGCGATCCGGCTACACGGGCGTCGAGGCAGAACGCTTCCTGACGGTCGGGGCCGTCTGCGCCATGCCCCGCCGGCATCCCCTGGCCGGCAGGCGCGCCGTCTCGGCCCAGGACCTCGCGGGCGAGCCCCTGATCTCGGGAGGCGCGGGCGCCTTTCAGACGGCCATCGAGGAGGCCTTCGCCCGGTCCGGCGTCGAGCCGCGCTTCGCCCACATGGCGCAGTACACCGCCGCAAGGTGCGGCCTCGTCGCCGAGGGATTGGGGCTCGCGATCGTCGATCCCCTACCGGCACGCGAGCTCTCGGGGCTGCCCATCGCCCTGCGGCCATTCCGGCCGGACTTGCCGATCGAGACGATGCTGCTGCGGCCCGCGGGCAAACCGCCGAGCCGCCTCGCCGAGCGGCTCGTGCGGCTCCTCGAGGCCGAGCGGGACGCTCTGTCCTGACTGTCGGCCGGACCTGCGACGGCCCCTGGTGAGCGAGGCTCGCGGGGCGCCGCGCGGGTAGGCTATCCGGCATAGGGAAACAAAAATCCGCAGAATCAGTATGCCGCCCCTTGCGCCGCGCGCATAGATGGTATTCAGTATGCCAGTGGCCCGTTAGGGACGCCCCGTGGAATTACCTGACCCCGTGAACCCTGTTCGCGGGGTCTTTTCTTGGCCCCGGGCGCCGCAATGAGTCGTGCTTGGGGCAGAGCGCCGCGCCGTCCCGCGAATCGCGCCCCTGGATTTCGAAATTTGAGTTCGCCCTGCGGCGCGGGATCGGGAAGTGGCTCCCCGAGGCCCCGGGGAGGGTGATCGCCGCCTGCCCGGTCGAGGCGGCGCGTCGGCATCCGGGATCGTGGCCGGCGCAACCATATCGGTGATCGCGGTGTTGCGCTTCGTCGGGTCGCCGCTGGGGCGGCGGGCGGGGGCCACAGGATGCGGAGGATGCCCGTCAGTCGGGAAATGGTGTTCCTCGTGGTCGCGGTGCTGCTCTCGCTCGCCGCGGGCGCAGCCCTCTACTGGTCGCGGGCCAGCACCCTGACCGTCGCCGTGGCGCCGAGCGGCGGCACCGAACCCACCCTTCTCAAAGCCTACGCGGAGGGGCTCGCGGCCCGGCGGAAGGGCGTTCGCCTGAAGATCCTGCCCTTCGACGGCGTGCGCGAGAGTGCCGAGGCGCTGGCCCGGGGAGAGGTGGACCTCGCGGTCGTGCGTCCGGACGTGGCCCTGCCTCCGAACGCGCTCACGCTCGCGATCCTGCGGGAGCAGGCGCTCATCGTGGTGGCCCCGGACGGCGCGGGCGTTCGCGCCTTCCCCGACCTCGCACGCAAGCGCCTCGGCATGATCGCCGAGCGGAGCGCCGACCGGACCCTGATCGGCGACGCGGTGGACCATTACGGGCTCAAGCTCCAGACCGAGCCCGGCCCCGTTGCGGCGGGCAGCGTCGCCCTCGTCGCCGTGGCGGAGGACGATCTCGCGCAGGCGCTGGCCGAGAAGCGGATCGACGCCGTTGCCCTCGTCACGACGCCGACGACGCCGGCCGCGCGCCGGATCGTCGGCCTCGTCCAGGCGGCGGCGCGCAACCGGAAGATTGCCCTGTTCGGCGTGACGGAGGGGCCGGCCCTGATCGAGCGGTTCCCGCGGCTCCAGGCGGTCTCCGTGCCGGCAGGCTTGTTCGGCGGCCGCCCGAAGCTGCCGGAGGAGGACGTCGCCACGGTGGGCGCCTCCTACCGGCTGATGGCGCGGTCCGATCTCTCGCGCAGCACGGCCGCGGAGGTGACGCAATACCTGTTCGAGATGCGCAACGCCCTCGCCGACACCCTGCCCGCGGCCAACGCCATCCATGCCCCCAGCTACGAGGCCACCGCGGGCGCGACGAGCGCGCGGCTGCCGATCCACCCGGGCGCGATCGACTATTACGAGCGCGAGCAGGAGAGCTTCATCGAGCGCTACGAGACCTGGATCTACCTCGTCGCCTTCCTCGGCGGCGGTGTCGGATCCGGCTTGGCATGGCTGCGCCAGCGCCTGTCCCGCCTGCGGCGCGAGCGGGTCGAGGTCGCCACCGAGCGGCTTCTCGAGATCCAGGCGGAGGCGCGCCGGCCGGGGGATGCGGGCCGCCTCCAGGCGCTCGCCGGCGAGATCGACGACCTCGCCGCCGAGATCGTGCGCCACGCGGTCGACCGGCCCACCGAGCCGCGCACGATGAGCGCGGCGGCCATGGCCGTGGACGCGGCCCGCTCGACCGTGCGGCGGGCGGCGGAGGCGGCACGCCCGCAGCCGGGGACGAAACCGGGCCTGCGGGCGGTGGATTGACCCGGAAGTCGGCGGCTCGCGGGGCGGGTGCTCGGAACTCGGCCCCTCAAACGGCGAGGCCGGATCCGCACTGAGCGGACCCGGCCCCGAGACTGGCGCGAAGGCCGGCGATGCCGGCGTTCCCGATCAGAATCCGCTGAACTTGTAGTTGAAGCCAGCGCGGATCAGGTCGCCCTCGGTGCGGAAGCGGGACGTGTAGGAGCCCGGCGCCGCGGGCAGCAGGCCGCCGGCCACGAGGACGTTGCGGCTGCCGAGGTCGTAGTGGAGGTACTCCGCCTTCAGCGTCACGGCGTCGGCCTTCAGGAACGAGCCGATGAAGTTGAACCGGTTGAGGAAGCTGTCCGTCGGGATGGCGTACTCGATGCCGCCGCCGTAGGCGAAGCCCGTCTCGACGCCGTCGAACTGGCCCGTATAGGCGAGGGGGTTGCCCGCGGCCAAGCTGAAGAAGCGCGACCGGTAGAGGACGTTGCCGTAGGCGAAGCCGCCGGTGCCGTAGACGAAGACGCGGTCGAAGGCGTATCCGAGGCGGCCGCGCACCGTGCCGAGCCAATCGAGCGTCTGCCGGAACGCGGCCGGGTCCTGGCGCTGGCTGAAGTAGACGGGACGCTTCGAGATGTCGGTCCAGGTCGCATCGGCCTCGAAGCCGACCACGAAGCCCGAGCCCGGCGTGAACTGATAATTGTAGCCGATGCCGCCGCCGAGGCTCGTCAGCCCGTCGACGTCGGAGCGGATCTGAGCGGGACGGAAGCCCTGCTGGACGTTGTTCCGCGTGAACGCATCGTTGCCCTGCGTGCGGATCGGGCCGTTGTCGGTGATCACGTAGCCGGTCTGCGTGCCGATGTAGAAGCCGCTCCAGGTGAAGACGGGCACGGCGGTGAAGACCGGAGGCGGCGCGGCGCGGCGGGGCAGGTCGGCGGCGGAGGCGGCGCCCGCGAGGAGCGCGGAGGCGGCGCTCGCCAGGAGAAGCGTCTTGATCATGGGGCGAGATCCCGAAACGAATGGCAGTCCGGGCGAGACTAGGCCGTATGCTGCAGCGCCCCTATGCCAGTCTTGCCACACAGGCCCCGAAATCGCCCCGTTTCGCGCTCCCTGCCGCAGAAAAGAGCAGAAACGTACCTCTAAGCCTCTTGCATTGCCGCATTTCAGCGCGCTCGCGGCGCTTGCGGCAAGCTTCGCATCGTGACAGGCTGGGACCGTCCGAAACAGACGACGCGGGAGAGCCCAGTCCGGTGCGAGCCGGGCATGGCGCCGACGGAGCAACCACCCCCGGAAACTCTCAGGCACAATCACCGCACTCGTTGGACAATCTGGAGAGAGGCGCCGCACGGCGTCCACCGAAGGAGAAATCTCGGCCGCCCCGGCGGTTGAGAGAAGCTCTCAGGTAACCGCGACAGATGGGGGCAGGGGCAGGATCCGCTCGGATTCTGCCGATGCTGTCTGTCGCGGAGAGAGCGGATGCCTCCAGAATCGCCACACCCCGCCGTCGAGCGCGACGCTCCGGCCCACGCATCTCCAGCCCCGATCGAGACGCCGCTCCACGCGCTCCACCTGCGGCTCGGCGCCCGGATGGTGCCCTTCGCGGGCCACGCGATGCCGCTCCACTATCCGGCCGGCGTCCTCAAGGAGCACCTGCGCGCGCGGGAGGCGGCCGGCCTGTTCGACGTCTCGCATATGGGCCGGATCGTCGTCACGGCCGGGTCCGGCGCGGAGGCCGCCGCGGCGCTGGAACGGCTGATCCCGATCGACATCCTGGGCCTTCCGCAGGGCCGTCAGCGCTACGGATTCCTGACGGACGAGGCCGGCGGCATCCGCGACGACCTGATGGTCGCGCGCCTCGACGACCGGCTGATCCTCGTCGTCAATGCCGCCAACAAGGCGGCGGATCTTGCGCACCTGCGCGCGAACCTCCCCGGCGGCGTCCGCGCCGCCGAGCTGCCCGGGGCGCTCCTCGCGCTGCAGGGGCCGCGGGCCGAGGCGAGCCTGGCGCGGCTCGCGCCGGACGTCGCCGCGCTGCGCTTCATGGAGGTGCGCGAGACGCGGATCCTCGGTGCGCCGGCGACCGTGTCCCGCTCCGGATACACGGGCGAGGACGGATTCGAGATCGCGCTGCCGGCGGACGAAGCGGAGCCGGTCGCCGAAGCCCTGCTCGCCGATCCCGACGTCCTGCCGGTGGGCCTCGGCGCCCGCGATTCCCTGCGGCTCGAAGCGGGCCTCTGCCTGCACGGCGCCGACATCGACCGCGACACCGATCCGGTCGAGGCCGGGCTCGCCTTCGCGATCCCGCCGGCCCGTCGGCGCGGCGGGGTGCGGGAGGGCGGTTTTCCGGGCGCGGAGCGTATTCTCGGCGCGCTTGAGCGGGGGCCGGAGCGCCGCCGCGTCGGTCTGCTGCCGCAGGGGCGCGCCCCGGTCCGGGCCGGCGCCCCCCTCTACGCCGCGGAGGCGGGCGGCGAGCCCGTCGGGCATGTCACCTCGGGCGGGTTCGGCCCGAGCCTCGGGGCGCCCGTCGCCATGGGCTACCTGCCCGCGTCGCTCGCCGAGCCCGGCCGGACCGTCTTCGCGGAGCTGCGCGGCCAGCGCTTGGCCCTCGCCGTCGCCCGCCTGCCCTTCGTCCCGGCCCGCTTCAAGCGCGGCTGAGCCTCTCTTTCGACAGGAGCGAACCATGCTGAGATTCACCGAGGATCACGAATGGCTGAAGCGCGAGGGCGACGTCGCCACGGTGGGCATCACCGCCCACGCCGCTGAGCAGCTCGGCGACCTCGTCTTCATCGAGCTGCCGAAGATCGGCGCGCGGCTGAAGAAGGGCGATGCCGCGGCGGTGGTCGAGTCCGTCAAGGCGGCCTCCGACGTCTACGCCCCGGTTTCCGGTGAGGTGACCGAGATCAACCCGGCCGCGGTCGACGATCCGGGCTCGGTCGCGGCCGATCCGCAGGGTGCCGGCTGGCTCTACCGGATCCGCCTCGACGATCCTGCCGCCCTCGACGGGCTGATGGACGAGGCCGCCTACGCGGCGATGCCGAAATAGCCCGCGCCTTCCGCCGGCCCGCTCCACCATTTCCGGGGGTATCCCATGAGCGCTGACCGCTACGACCCTTACGATTTCGCCAACCGCCGCCACATCGGCCCGAGCCAGGCGGAGATCGCCGCGATGCTCGCCGTCGTCGGCGCGCCCGACCTCCACACCCTCGTGGACGAGACCGTGCCGGCGGGTATCCGGCAGGCCGAGCGCATCGATTTCGGCCGCTCGCTGAGCGAGCGCCGGGTGCTCGAGCATATCCGCTCGGTCGCCGACAGGAACCGGGTCCTCGTCTCGCTGATCGGCCAGGGCTACCACGGCACCACGATGCCGCCCGCGATCCAGCGTAACATCTTCGAGAACCCGGCCTGGTACACGGCCTACTCGCCCTACCAGCCGGAGATCAGCCAGGGGCGGCTCGAGGCGCTCCTCAACTTCCAGACCCTCGTCTGCGACCTGACCGGGCTCGACGTGGCGAACGCCTCGCTCCTCGACGAGGCGACCGCCGCCGCCGAGGCGATGGGCATGGCCCACCGCGTCGCGACCGCGAAGGCGGACACCTTCTTCGTCGATCAGGAATGCCTGCCGCAGACCATCGCGGTGCTGAAGACCCGCGCCGCGCCGCTCGGCTGGCGCATCGTCGTGGGCGACCCCTTCAGGGATCTCGACCCGGCGGCCGTGTTCGGCGCGCTGTTCCAGTATCCGGGCGTCTGCGGCGATATCCACGACGTGTCCGGGCCGATCGCGGCGCTCCACGCGGCGGGCGCCATCGCCGCGGTCGCCGCCGACCCGCTGGCGCTGACGCTCCTCAGGCCGCCCGGCGAGATGGGGGCCGACATCGCCATCGGCTCGATGCAGCGCTACGGCGTGCCGATGGGCTACGGCGGCCCGCACGCCGCCTACATGGCGACCCGCGAGGCCCACAAGCGGGCGCTGCCCGGCCGCCTCGTCGGCGTCTCGGTCGACGCGAACGGCAACCGCGCCTACCGCCTCGCCCTGCAGACCCGCGAGCAGCACATCCGCCGCGAGAAGGCGACCTCGAACATCTGCACGAGCCAGGTGCTGCTCGCCGTCATCGCCTCGATGTACGCGGTCTATCACGGGCCCCGCGGCCTCAAGGCGATCGCCGACCGGGTGCATCGGGACGCGGTGCGCCTCGCCGCGGGCCTGGAGCGCCTCGGCTTCACGGTTCGCCCTCAGAGCTTCTTCGACACGATCACGGTCGAGGTCGGCCCCTTCCAGGGCGTGATCCTGCAGAACGCCCTGGCCAACGGGGTGAACCTGCGCCGGGTCGGGGCCGATCGGATCGGCATCACGGTGGACGAGCGCACCCGGCCCGACATCGTCCAGGCGGTCTGGCACGCCTTCGGCGGCACCGACCTCGCCTACGACGAGGGCTGGCCCGAGCCGCGGCTGCCGCAGGCGCTGCTGCGCACGTCCGAATACCTGACGCACCCGATCTTCCACATGAACCGGGCCGAGAGCGAGATGACGCGCTACATGCGCCGCCTCGCCGACCGCGACCTCGCGCTGGACCGGGCCATGATCCCGCTGGGCTCCTGCACGATGAAGCTCAACGCCACGGCCGAGATGCTGCCGATCTCCTGGCCCGAATTCTCCGAGATCCACCCCTTCGTCCCGGAGGATCAGGCGGAGGGCTACCGGCATCTGATCGGCGATCTCTCGGACAAGCTCTGCGCGATCACGGGCTACGACGCGATCTCGATGCAGCCGAATTCAGGGGCGCAGGGCGAGTATGCGGGGCTTCTCGCCATCCGCGGCTACCATCTCTCCCGCGGGGAGGGGCACCGCAAGGTCTGCCTGATCCCGTCCTCCGCCCACGGCACCAACCCGGCCTCGGCGCAGATGTGCGGCATGAGCGTGGTGGTGGTCGGGGCGGATGCCGACGGCAACATCGACCTCGACGATTTCCGGGCGAAGGCTGAGCGGCACGGGGCGGAGCTCGCCGCCTGCATGATCACCTATCCCTCGACCCACGGCGTCTTCGAGGAGCGGGTGCGGGAGATCTGCGAGATCGTCCACGGGCAGGGTGGGCAGGTCTACCTCGACGGGGCGAATCTCAACGCCCTCGTCGGCCTCGCCCGTCCCGGCGACATCGGCGCCGATGTCAGCCACCTCAACCTGCACAAGACGTTTTGCATCCCGCACGGGGGCGGCGGCCCGGGCATGGGGCCGATCGGCGTCAAGGCGCACCTGATCCCGTTCCTGCCCGGCGATCCGCGCAGCGGCGAGGCGGGCGCGGTCTCGGCCGCGCCCTACGGCTCGGCCTCGATCCTGCCGATCTCGTGGAGCTACTGCCTGCTGATGGGCGGGCGCGGGCTGACCCAGGCGACGCGGGTGGCGATCCTCAACGCCAACTACATCGCCCGCCGCCTCTCGGGGGCCTACCCGATCCTCTATGCCGGCCGGAACGGGCGGGTCGCGCACGAGTGCATCGTCGACGTGCGCCCCTTCCAGAAGAGCGCCGGCATCAGCGTCGACGACATCGCCAAGCGCCTGATCGATTGCGGCTTCCACCCGCCGACGATGAGCTGGCCGGTGGCCGGCACCCTGATGATCGAGCCGACCGAATCGGAGACCAAGGCGGAGATCGACCGGTTCTGCGACGCGATGCTGGCGATCCGTGAGGAGATCCGGGCGATCGAGGAGGGGCGGAGCGACCCCCGGAACAACCCGCTCAAGAACGCGCCCCACACGGTGCAGGACCTGATCGGCCCCTGGGAGCGGCCCTACTCGCGGGAGGCCGCCTGCTTCCCGGCGGGCACGCTCGGCATCGACAAGTACTGGCCGCCGGTCAACCGCGTCGACAACGCCTACGGCGACCGCAACCTGATGTGCTCCTGCCCGCCGCCGGAAGCTTACGGGGAGGCGGCGGAATGACCGGTTCCGGTCGGACGCTTCACGGTCTCCGGCATCCCTCCGGGCCCGGCACTTGATCAAAGGACGGGTTGCCTCTAAGCGGTCCGCGCCTTTCGCCCGGCTCGCAGACTTGAGGGCGACCGTTCAGGCCCGCGCGAGCGCGGGCCTTGCCGCAGGAAAGAGACGATGGCCAAAGAGAAGTTTTCGCGCACGAAGCCGCACTGCAACATTGGGACGATCGGCCACGTCGACCATGGCAAGACGTCCCTGACGGCGGCGATCACGAAGGTTCTGGCGGAGTCGGGCGGGGCGACCTTCACGGCCTACGACCAGATCGACAAGGCGCCGGAGGAGAAGGCGCGCGGCATCACGATCTCGACGGCGCACGTGGAGTACGAGACCACGAACCGGCACTACGCGCACGTCGACTGCCCCGGCCACGCGGATTACGTGAAGAACATGATCACGGGTGCCGCCCAGATGGACGGCGCCATCCTGGTGGTCTCGGCCGCCGACGGCCCGATGCCGCAGACGCGCGAGCACATCCTGCTGGCCCGCCAGGTCGGCGTGCCGGCGCTGGTGGTGTTCCTCAACAAGGTCGACATGGTCGACGACGAGGAGCTTCTCGAGCTGGTGGAGCTTGAGGTGCGCGAGCTTCTCTCGAAGTACGACTTCCCCGGCGACGACATCCCGATCACCAAGGGCTCGGCGCTGATGGCGCTGGAGGACAAGGAGCCCAAGATCGGCAAGGAGGCGGTGCTGGCGCTGATGGCGACGGTCGACAGCTACATCCCGCAGCCGGAGCGTCCGATCGACATGCCGTTCCTGATGCCGATCGAGGACGTGTTCTCGATCTCGGGCCGCGGCACGGTGGTGACGGGTCGGGTGGAGCGCGGCATCATCAAGGTCGGCGAGACGGTGGAGATCGTGGGCATCCGCGCCACCCAGACCACCACGGTGACCGGCGTCGAGATGTTCCGCAAGCTGCTCGACCAGGGCCAGGCGGGCGACAACGTCGGCGTGCTGCTGCGCGGCACCAAGCGCGAGGACGTGGAGCGCGGCCAGGTCGTGTGCAAGCCGGGTTCGGTGAAGCCGCACACCAAGTTCAAGGCCGAGGCCTACATCCTGACCAAGGAGGAGGGCGGGCGCCACACGCCGTTCTTCACCAACTACCGCCCGCAATTCTAC
>NZ_SMNT01000069.1 GCF_004348265.1 Methylobacterium segetis | reverse complement strand
CGCCCGCACCGCCCGCGCCGCCGCCCGCGCCACCTGCGCCGACCCCGGCACCGCCGCCTGCCCCTCCGCCAGCACCACCGCCGGCGCCACCGCCAGCCCCACCGCCGGCTCCGCCCTGTGCGAGGGCCGTCGCGGCCCCGAGAACCAGCACGGCGGCCGTCACCGTGCTCCGAACGAGCTTGCTCATGGCGTGATCCGATCCCGTTTTCGCGACGCCGTTCTGGCGTCGACTCCGCCCCGCAACGAGAAGGTGCAGGAAACCGTTCCGCAAATGCCGGATCCGCCGATCGCGCGCTCCCCGCGCGCCCGCGCGGGCGATGCGGCCCGACGGTGACACCCCGAGGTGTCTCAGTGCGTTAGCGCGCCCGCCAGCCTGTTCGGATGGGGCGGCAGGGGATAAACGTGCGGGTGGCGCGAAGTACAATCACCGCGAACGCCGCGTGCCGCAGAGGAAACGCCCATGCACACGTCCCCGCCCGACACGATCGGAATCGCGTCCTCCGCGCAGGACGATGCCGCCGACCGCCGCCGCCGGATCATGGCGATCGTCGGATCCTCCTCCGGCAACCTGGTCGAGTGGTACGACTTCTACTGCTACGCCTTCTTCGCCCTCTACTTCGCGCCCGCCTTCTTCCCGCAGGGCGATCCAACGAGCCAGCTCCTGCAGACGGCGGGCATCTTCGCGGTCGGATTCTTCATGCGGCCGGTCGGCGGCTGGCTGTTCGGCCGCATCGCGGACCGGCTCGGGCGCCGCACCTCGATGGTGATCTCGGTTCTGATGATGTGCGCGGGCTCGCTCGCCATCGGGCTCCTGCCGACCTACGCCACGGTCGGCACGGCCGCGCCGATCCTGCTCCTCGTCGCCCGGATGGTCCAGGGCATCTCGGTCGGCGGCGAGTACGGCACCAGCGCCACCTACATGAGCGAGGTGGCGCTGAAGGGGCAGCGCGGCTTCTACGCCTCGTTCCAGTACGTCACGCTGATCGGCGGACAGCTCCTCGCCTCGCTGGTCCTCGTCTCGCTGCAGGCGCTCCTGACGGCCGACGAGCTCAGGGCCTGGGGCTGGCGCATCCCGTTCTTCATCGGCGCGCTCGCCGCCGTGGTGGCCCTCTACCTGCGGCGCTCGCTGGCCGAGACGATGGAGAAAGGCGGCGACCGGGAGCAGGCCGGCACCTTCAAGGAGCTGTTCAAGCACTGGCGCGCCTTCTGCGTGGTGCTGGCCTACACCGCCGGCGGCTCGCTGAGCTTCTACACCTTCACGACGTACATGCAGAAATACCTCGTCAACACGGCCCACATGGAGAAGACCACCGCCTCGCAGGTGATGACCCTGGCACTCCTCGTCTACATGCTGATCCAGCCGATCTTCGGGGCGCTCTCGGACCGCATCGGCCGCAAGGCGAACATGCTGCTCTACAGCGGGCTCGGCACGATCATGGTCGTGCCGCTGATGACCCTGCTCGGGGGCAACAAGGACCCCTATCTCGCCTTCGCGCTGATCACGCTGGGGCTCACCGTGATCAGCTTCTACACGGGCATCAGCGGTATCGTGAAGGCGGAGCTGTTCCCGACGAACGTGCGGGCGCTCGGTGTCGGCCTCTCCTACGCGCTGGCCAACGCCACCTTCGGCGGCACCGCGGAGTACGCGGCCCTCTGGTTCAAGGACCAGGGCATCGAGTCGAGCTTCTTCTGGTACGTGACGGTGATGCTCGCCGTCGCCTTCGTCGGGTCGGTCATCATGCCGAACCCGAAGCGCCACGGCTATCTCGACGGCGACGGCACGGTCGAGGAGGCCCTCGGCGCCAAGCCGCGGCTCGCCCACGCGTGAGGGGCCGCGTCTCCTGCCCCTCGCGGGCCGGAGACGCGCCCTTCGATCCCGCGACCTACTTGATCACCGCGCAGGCGAGGCGCGGGCCCGCGCCGCCGATCGGCTGGCTCGCGTGGTCGTCCTCGTTCGCGTGGATGACGAGGGCCGAGCCGTCGCCGTCCTTGAGGCCGCCCTCGCCCGTCAGCGGGGTCTCGCTGGACACCTCGGCATTCACCGAGCCGTCGGCATTGGCGAAGACGTTCGGCAGGTCGCCCTCGTCCGGCCCGTCCGGGTTGAGCAGGCCGTGCTTGCTCTGGTCGTGGTTCACGTGCGCCTTCGACTTCTCGAACTTCTCGGTGTCCGAGCAGTCGCCGACCGCGTGGAAATGGATGCCGTGCCAGCCCGGCGGCAGGCCGTTGGCCTTGATCGAGACCCGCACCACCAGCGAGTTCGAGCCGTCGCGGAGCTGGATCGTGCCGATCGGCTCGCCCTTGTTGTTCTTGATCTCGCTCTCGAAGGTCTGAGGCGCGGCGGGCTTCGCCGGTGCCTCGGCGCTCTGGGCCAGGGCGGATGCGGTCAGGGTCACGCTCGCGAGGGCCGCGAGCAACGGCAGGTGGCATTTCATGTGATGGCTCTCCTCTCCACGCTGGGCTAGTTAGGCGCCGAGCTTGCCCTTCGACAGGGCTTGCCGCCAAGCCGAAGCGTCGGGTGGCGCATTGACCACACATCGAGACGGGACCATCGGGGCGACATGACGCGGGACCGGCCGAGAGCCGATCGCCTTCTGGTGGAGCGCGGCCATTTCGAGAGCCGGGCCCGGGCGCAGGCGGCCATCGAGGCGGGGCTCGTCAGCGCGGACGGGCGCCCGATCCTGCGCGCCTCCGATCGGATCGCGCCCGAGGCGCGGATCGAGGCGCGGGAGCCCTACCCCTTCGTGTCCCGCGGCGGCGTCAAGCTCGCCGCCGCCCTCGACGCCTTCGGCCTCGACCCGCGGGGCCTCGTCTGCCTCGATGTCGGCGCCTCGACGGGGGGCTTCACCGACGTCCTGCTCCAGCGCGGCGCAGCCCATGTCTACGCCGTCGATGTCGGGCGCGACCAGCTGCACGCCTCGCTCCGCGCGCGCGCCGAGGTGACGAGCCTCGAAGGAACGGATGCGCGCCGCCTCGACCGGGCGTCGATCCCGCGGGCGCCGGCCCTGATGGCGGTCGATGTCAGCTTCATCTCGCTGCGGCTCGTCCTGCCGGCCGTGGTGCCGCTCCTGGCGGAAGGCGCCGGCCTCGCCGCGCTGATCAAGCCGCAATTCGAGGCCGGGCGCGAGCGCGTGGGCCGCGGCGGGATCGTGCGTGACGCGGCCGTGCACGACGCCGTCTGCGCGGAGGTGCGCGCCTGCCTCGAAGGGCTCGGCGCGACGATCCTCGGCCTCGTCCCCTCCCCGGTCGCGGGCGGCGACGGCAACCGGGAATTCCTGATCGGCGGCCGCATGGGAGATCGGCGTTGAGCGAACTCGAAACGGTCGCGATCCGCCATCTCGGCGCCCGCGGCGACGGCATCGCCGAGGACGGCACACCGGTGCCGGGCGCCCTGCCGGGCGAGCGCGTCGCCGTGCGCCGCGCCGGCCCGCGCGCCGAACTGGTCGCGGTCGAGACCCCCTCGCCCGATCGGATCGCGCCGTTCTGCCCGTATTTCGAGCGCTGCGGCGGCTGCGCGGTGCAGCACCTCGCGCCCGCCGCCTACGCTGCCTGGAAGCGCGGGCTCGTGGCAGGCGCGCTCGCTCAGGCCGGGCTCGCCGTGGAGCCGGAGCCGCTGCGCGACGCCTCGGCGCCCGGGCGGCGGCGCATCACGCTCCATGTGCGCCACGTCGAGGGGCAGGCGGAGGCCGGCCTGATGGCGGCCCGTAGCCACGCGCTGGTGGCGATCGACCATTGCCCGATCACGGTGCCCGCCCTGCACCGGGCGCCCGAGATCGCGCGCAGGCTCTCCGCGCCGCTGGGCCACGGCCGCAAGCCCCTCGACGTGGCGGTGACCGCGACGCGAGCGGGCCTCGACGTGGACATCCGCGGCCACGGGCCGGTGAGCGAGGGCGTGCGCGCCGTCCTCGTCCGCCTCGCGGACGAGCTCGACCTCGCCCGCCTCGCGCTGCACGGCGACGTCGTCGTCGAGCGGCGCCCGCCCGCGATCGGGTCCGGCGGCCCGTCCCGCGTCCCGCCGCCGGGGGGCTTCCTGCAGGCCACGGAGAGCGGCGAGGCGATCCTGTCGGAGATCGTGGTCGAGTCCCTCGCGGGCCGGCCGAAGCGCGTCGCGGACTTGTTCGCGGGCAGCGGGCCCTTCAGCCTCGCGCTGGCCCGCCGCGCCGAGGTGCACGCGCTCGAGGGCGACGCGGCCTCGCTCGCGAGCCTCGATCGGGCGGCGCGCGCGGCCACGGGCCTGCGCCGGATCAGCCACGAGCGGCGCGACCTCTTCCGCCGCCCCCTCCTCGCGCACGAGGCGGATGCCTACGACGCCGTCGTGCTCGATCCGCCGCGCGCCGGCGCCCAGGCGCAGGCGGCGCAGCTCGCCCAATCCCGCACGCCTCAGGTGATCATGGTGTCCTGTGATCCGGGGACCTTCGCCCGCGACGCCGCGACCCTCGTCGCCGGCGGTTACGCGCTGGAGCGCGTCACGCCCGTCGACCAGTTCGCGTGGTCGCCCCATGTCGAACTCGTCGGCGTGTTCCGGCGCCCTCCCCCGAAGCGGCGGCGCTAGAGCGTACGGTTCCCGCCCCTGAACCTTCGCGCGGGCGCCGCGTTCTGCGGGCACAGGAGACGGCCATGCTTGCCTCAGCCCTCGCCCGCGGAGCCGCCGGGCTCTGCCTCGCCCTCGCCCTGCCGACGATGCTGCACGCGCAGGACAGCACGACGGCGCCCGACCGGACCGGCACCGGCGGCGGACCGGCCTCGACGATCACCGCGCCCTACACGAATGCGGAAGGGGTGACGAAGCCGCCGGGCTCCCTCGGCCCGGGCGAGGTGCCGAGCGCCGCCGAGCAGCGCCGCGAGCGCTCCGCCGACGACCGCATCGAGCGCAGCATCTGCCAGGGCTGCAAATGACCGCGGGCCGCGCCTTTGTCGGACAGGGAGCCGGCGCCTCAGAACAGCGCGCCCTGCGCGTCCTCGTCGCTGGAGCGGCGGGGCGGCGCGCCGGGCTCGGGGGGCGCCGGCCGTGGCTCGCCCACCGGCTCGATCAACCCGGGATCGTCGTTGCGCGCGTCGTTGACGCGGGCGCCGACGGGGTCGAGGCGCAGCCACGCGTCCGGGCAGGGCCGGCAGAGGGAGGCGGCGGGGCCGGCATCGACGTCGCGCGTGTCGAGCCAGGGCTCGATCGTCTCGGGCGCGAGGATCGCCGGCATCCGGTCGTGGACCGCCGCCATCGTGCCGTTCGCCCCCGTCGTGACGATGGCCGCGGTGTCGATCTCCGAGCCGTCCGCGCCCGCCCAGGTCTCCCAGAGCCCCGCCAGCGCCATCGGAGCCCCGTCCGCCCGGCGGATCATGAAGGGCGTCTTGATCGCGCCGCGGCCCGTGCCCTCCCGCCGCCACTCGTAGAACCCGTCGGCGAGGAAGACGCAGCGGCGGTGGCGCAGCGCGCCGCGGAAGGTCGGCTTCTCGGTGAGGGTCTCGACGCGGGCGTTGATGACGAGCGGGAACCCCTTCGGGTCCTTGAGCCAGCCCGGCCAGAAGCCCCAGCGGACGAGCCGGAAATGGCGCTCGCCGCCCTCCGCGTGGACGATCGCGACGGGCTGCGTCGGGGCCACGTTGTAGCGGGCGGGGAAGTTCGGCCGCTCCGGGTAGCCGTAGAAGTCCCGGAAAATCTCCGGCGCCTGCGCAATGAAGAACCGCCCGCACATCGCCTCAGCCCTCCCGCCCGAGACTCACGCGATCGGCGCGTCCACCGTGCAGACGACGCCGGTCGGCGCGAAGTTGATCTCGACCGCCCCGTCGAGGTCGCGGGCGAGGTTGCGCTCGATCAGGCGCGAGCCGAAGCCGCGGCGCTTCGGCGGCTTCACGGAGGGGCCGCCCACCTCGGTCCAGCGGAAGGCGAGGCGCGGCGGCTTCGGCCCGTTGCGCACGGCCCAGTCGATCTCGACGGCGCCGCCCTCCTTGGACAACGCCCCGTACTTCACGGCGTTCGTCGCCAGTTCCTGGATTGCCATGGCGATGGCGAGGGACATGCGCGGGCACAGCCGCACGCCCGGCCCCGTGATGTGGAAGCGCTCGCCGTTGCGGCCCCGGTAGGGGGCGATCGCCTGCGACACGACCTCGACGAGGTCGGCGCCCTCCCAGTTCTCGCGGGTCAGCACGTCGTGGGCGCGCGACAGGGCGAGCAGCCGGGTCTCCAGCGAGGCGTAGGCCTCGTCGTTGGTGTCGGCGTTGCGCAGCGTCTGCGTCGCGATCGACTGGACGGTGGCGAGCGTGTTCTTCACCCGGTGGTTCAGCTCGTCGATGAGCAGCCGCTGGTGCTGCGCACCGCGCTGCTCGGCCATCAGCGCCGATTTCAGCCGGCTCTCGCCCTCGTGAAGCTCCTCGAGGCGTGAGCGGGCCTCGTACTGGCGGCGGCGCCCGCGGAGCGCGGTGCGGGCGACGCTGACCAGGGTCGTCGGATGGAAGGGCCGCTCGAGGAAGGTGACGTTGCCGAGGATACCGAAGAGGCGGGCGGCGGACGGGTTCTGCTCCGGCCCTCCGCCCCGGCCGGTGAGCAGGACGAAGGGCATGTCGGACCAGGGCGGCTGCGCCTCGATCCAGCGGCTGATTGCGCCGAGATCGGCGGTGCGGATCGCCTCCTCCGTGAGGAGGACCATGCCGGCGCCCTCGACGAGCCCGCGATGAAGTTCGTTCAGATCCTGGCAGATCAGCGCCGGGATCTTCGCCTCGCCGAGCAGCGAGGCGGCGATCGGCGCATCTCGGCCGTGGGGGGCGAGGACCAGCACGCGCTCCGAGTGCGGGTTGTTGGGCTGCGTCACGCGTCGCCCTCTTGCCCCGCCTCGCCGTCGGGCCGGCGCAACTCGCCCGCCCCGCCGATGAAGGTCGGGATCCCGCGGAGAACGCCCTGGAAGCCGGCGAGCGGAGCGCCGATGGCGAGGCCGTTCGCGCCGATCGTGTATTCGCGGATCGTGTCCTCGTGCGGGCCCGCGCGCTTCTTGACGACGGAGATCGCCCGCCGGACCCGGCCGAACGCCTCGAAGTAGCGCAGCAGGATCACGGTGTCGGCGAGATAGGTCACGTCCACGGGCGACTTCATGTCCCCGACGAGGCCGTGCTGGGCGACCGTGAGGAAGGTCGTGGCGCCCTGCCGGTTGAGGTATTGCAACAACTCGTGGACGTGGAGAATGAGGGCGTTCTCCTGCGGCATCGCGGCCTGGTAGCCGTTGAGGCTGTCGACCACCACCGTCTTGACCCCGTGCGCGTCGACCAGCGCGCGCACCCTGTGGGCGAACTCTCCCGGAGAGAGCTCGGCGGCGTCGACCTGCTCGATCAGGAGATGGCCCGCCGCGCGCGCGCCTTCGAGGTCGTAGCCGAGCTGCCGGGTCCGGTCGAACAGGAGGCCGAGTTCCTCGTCGAAGACGAACATCGCCGCCCGCTCGCCGCGGGCGATCGCCGCCAGCACGTACTGGACCGCGAAGAGCGACTTGCCGGTCCCCGCGGGGCCGAGGATGAGGGCGCTCGACCCCTTCTCGACGCCGCCGCCGAGAAGCGCGTCGAGCTCCGGGATGCCGCTGGCTAGGCGATCGCGCGCGAAACCCGTCTTGTGCTCCAGCGAGACGAGGCGCGGAAAGGCCTGCACGCCGCCGGTGGCGATGGTGAAGTCGTGGAAGCCGCCGCGGAAGTGCTGGCCACGGTACTTGATGACCCGCAGGCGACGGCGCTGCGCGCCGTAATCGACCGCCAGCTCCTCCAGGCGGATGACGCCGTGGGCGACACTGTGGACGGTCTTGTCGAGGCTCTCCGCCGTCAGGTCGTCGAGCATCAGGACGGTGATCGCGTGCCGGGCGAAATAGTGCTTCAGCGCCAGGATCTGGCGGCGGTAGCGCAGCGACGAGCCCGCGAGCAGGCGGATCTCCGACAGGCTGTCGAGCACGACCCGGTCCGGCTTCTCCCGGTCGACGGCGTCGAAGATCTGCCGGGTCGTCTCGCCGAGCTCCAGATCCGAGGAGTAGAGCAGGCTCTGCTGCTGGTTGGCGTCGAGGAGGCTCTCGGGCGGGATCAGCTCGAAGACCACGATGCTGGGGTCGAGGGTCCATCCATGCGAGGCCGCCGTCTCGCGCAGCTCCTCCTCGGTCTCGGAGAGCGTGATATAGAGGGACTTCTCGCCCTGCGCGGCGCCGTCACGCAGGAATTGCAGCGCCACCGTGGTCTTGCCGGTGCCGGGGCTGCCTTCCAGAAGGTAGAGGCGGTTCCGGACGAGGCCGCCGGAGAGCACGTCGTCGAGGCCGGAGATCCCGATCCTCGCCTTCTTCGACTGTCCGGCCATCGCACTCATGAAGTCCGGTCTCGTCATCTCGGGGAGAGCCCGCTTCGGACGGGCAGCCGAATGCACGCCCACCCTTCTCTAACGGCACCCCCGAAATGTGCCAAGCGAAGCCGTTTCACAACTCTGACGGGACGGCTTGGTTCGACCTCAGAGCCATTTTTTCCACCGAAAGAACACGTAAGGCAGCACGGCGGCCACCACCATCATCAGCACCGCCATCGGGTAGCCGAAGGGCCATTCGAGCTCCGGCATCGCCTTGAAGTTCATGCCGTAGATGGACGCGATCAGGGTCGGCGGCATGAACACCACCGCCATGACCGAGAACAGCTTGATGATGTTGTTCTGCTCCAGGTTCACGAGGCCGAGCGTCGCGTCGAGCAGGAACTGGATCTTGGTCGAGAGAAAGGTCGCGTGCTCCTCCAGCGATTGCAGGTCGCGCAGGGTCGAGCGCACGTCCTCGCGCAATTCGCGCGGCGCCTTGTTGGTGCGGTAGGTCGCCGAGAGCGCGAGCAGGATGCGCTCCATCGAGACGAGGCTCTCGCGCTGCTTGGAGATGAGGTCGCCGTGACGCCCGAGCGCGCGCAGCGTGTCCTGCAGCGCGGTGTTGCGCACGCTCGGGTCGTCCTGCACCTCGAAGATCTTGCCCGAGAGCCGGTCGATCCGCTCACCCTGGAGCTGGAGCACGTCGGCCGCCCGGTCGATCACGGCCTCGATCAGCCCTGCGAGGATGGTCTCGCCCGAAGTGATGCCGGCCGGGCCGTTGCCCGTCGTGCGTCCGGCGCGCTGCGTGTACATCCGGAACGCCTGCGGCTCCTCGTAGCGCACGGTGACGAGGCGGTTCTCGCGCAGGATGAAGGTGATGCCGGCAAGCCCCGGATCCTCCGAATCGCTGACCTTGCTGAGCACGCGGCCCGTCATGTAGCGGGCGCCCTCCTCCACGTAGAGGAGTTCCGAGGGCTCGATGTCCTTCATCTCCTCGCGGGTCGGCACCTGGATGCCCATGAAGGCCTCGACCTTGAGGTCCTCCTCGCGGGTCGGGCGGATCATGTCGAGCCAGACCGTGTCGTCGGGGATCGGGTCCTGAAGGTCGAGGGCGCGCCGCTCAAGCAGGATCTGGCCGGCGCCGGCCGCCGGCTGGTGGATGAAGATCACGAGGTCTCTCAGGCGAACGCGTTCGGTGGCGGTACGCTCGCATCCGGCACGAAGAAGTCCGGCGCAAGGGGTACGCCGGGTGTGACGCGGTATTTTGAAAAGTCCGTGACGCCGCTCTCGGCGAGGAAGCTGTCGTCGATCAGGAAGCGGCCCGTCACCTCGCGGGACGGCATCAGGAACAGGGTATGGGCCGCATCGGCCATGATCTCGGGTGTCCGGCTCGCCTGCATCAGGGCCTCGCCGCCGAGCAGGTTGTTGACCGCGGCCGTCGCGATCGTGGTGCGGGGCCAGAGCGCGTTGACGGCGATGCCGGCCCGGCGAAGCTCTCCCGAGAGGCCGAGCACGCAGAGCGACATGCCGAACTTCGCCATCGTGTAGGCGAGGTGGGGCGCGAACCATTTCTCCTGCATGTCGAGGGGCGGCGACAGCATCAGGATGTGCGGGTTCTCGGCCTTCTCCAGGTGCGGGATCGCGTATTTCGAGACCATGTAGGTGCCGCGCGTGTTGATCTGATGCATCAGGTCGAAGCGCTTCATCTCGGTCTGCGGCGTGCGCGTCAGCGAGATCGCGCTCGCGTTGTTCACCACGATGTCGATGCCGCCGAAGGTCTCGGCGGTGCGGGTGATCGCCGCCGCCACGCTCTCCTCCTCCCGCACGTCGACGACGAGGGGCAGCGCCCGGCCGCCCGCCGCCTCGATCTCGGCGGCGGCGGTGTGGATCGTGCCCTCAAGCTTCGGGTGCGGCGTGTCGGTCTTGGCCGCGATCGCGACGTTCGCCCCGTCGCGCGCCGCGCGCAGGCCGATCGCGAGGCCGATGCCCCGCGAAGCGCCGGTGATGAACAGGGTCTTGCCCTTCAGTGATGCGACCATCGAACCCTCCCCGGATCTCGCGGCGCTCCCGAGGCTCCCGTCGACCGGGAGCCCCGCGCCGCCCTCAGTCCTGTTGCCCGACGCGGAAGCGCGGCGGCCGGGCGCCGTCCGCGTCGGTGAAGCCGTAAACCTGGGCGAGATCGCCCGCGTGCAGGATCTGCCCGGCCCGCTCCGCGACGCTCGGATCGGCCGCGAGGGCCGCGAGGGCGCGGCCCGCGTAGAGCGGGCTCTCGGTCGCGCGCTCCTCCTGGCCGAGGTCGCGCACCCGCTCGGTGCGCACGTAGCCGGGCGACAGGCCGAGCGCCGTGACGCCGTGGGGCTGCAATTCCTCCGCGAAGGCGAGCGCCAGCCGGTTGGTGGCCGCCTTGGCGAGGTCGTAGAAGACGTCGCCGAGATAGCCGTCCTGAGTGTCGAAGGAGACGAGCGCGATCAGCCCGCCCTTTGCAGACACCATGGCAGGCGCGACCGCCCGCGCCAGCAGCAGGGCGGCGTAGGGGCCGCCTTCGAGGAAGCGGCCGAACGGCTCGGCCGAGCGGCGCCAGAACGGCGTGCCCCAGCCCGTCCCGTCCGGGTAGCGGGTGCCGTCGAAGCCCTCGTTGCCGCCCCAGACGCTCGACACCGCGACGTCGATCCGCCCGAAGCGGCGCAGCGTCCAGCGGATCAGCTCGTCGACGGCGCGCTCGCTGGTGTGGTCGCAGAGATAGTGGTGGCCCTGGCCCCCGGCCGCGTCGACCTCGCGCGCCGTGTCCTCCACCGCCTCCGGCCGCATCTCCGTGCGTGCCCCGGTCTCGCTGGAGCGGGCCGTGACGATGACGGTGGCGCCGGCCTCCCCGAGTCCCCGCGCGATGCCGCGCCCGACGCCCCGCGAGGCCCCCGCCACGAGGCAGACCCGGCCGCGGAGGTTGGGCACGCTCACGCGGCGGCGTCCGTCTTCGCCTTCGCGGCGCCGCGCGCGAAAAAGGCGCGCAGCGCGCCCTGCGCCTCCTCGGAGCGGAGCTGCGCGTCGAAGGCCACCGCCTCGGCCTCCAGCGCCGCCTCGACCGCCGCCTGATCGCCGCGGATCAGGCGCCGCGTCGCCGCCACCGCACCGCGCGGCAGGGCGGCGAGGCGCCTTGCCTGCGCCAACGCGTGCTCGGCCAGCATGTCGGCCGGGATCACTGCGTTGGCGAGCCCGAGCCCGACCGCGGTGTCCGCGTCGTAGGCCTCCGACAGGATCAGCATCTCGGTCGCGCGCAAGTGGCCGACCCGGCGCGGCAGCAGGTAGCTCGATGCCGCCTCCGGCACGAGGCCGAGCTCGACGAAGGGCATGCGGAAGCGCGCGGACGGGCTCGCGTAGACGAGGTCGCAATGGAGCGTCAGAGTCGTGCCGATGCCCACCGCAATCCCGTCCACCGCCGCCACCATCGGCGTGCGGGTGCGGGCGAGCTGCCGGATGAACCGCAGGGGCGGCGATTCCGAGAAGGGGCCGCCGGCCATCGCCAGGAAATCGGCGAGATCGTTGCCGGCCGTGAACACGCCCGCGCTTCCCGAGAAGAGCACGGCGCCGATTCCCGAGCCCTCAGCATCCGCCGAGACCAGCGCCTCGCGCATGGCGTCGTACATCGGGCCGATGATCGCGTTCTTCTTTTCCAGGCGTCGAATCGTGATCGCTCGGACGGGTCCGTGATCCTCGATTCCGATGAACTCGCTCATCCGGCTCTTCCCGCGTTCGTTGAACTCAGCTCGCCAGCGCAATCCTGGCTTCGTGGACGAAGCCGCCGCCGTCGAGGATGGTCTGCTCCAGCCCGCCCGCCGCCGTGGCGAGGTTCTCGGCGAAGAACCGCGCCAGCGCGATCCGCGCGGCATGCGCCGGGTCGGTCTCGCCGTCCCGGATCGCCGCGCTCGCCGCGAGCGCCGCCTTGGCGAGGCAGGTCCCGCCCTGCGCCAGTCCGAACAGGCGCAGATACGGGGTCGCGCCCGCCAGGGCCTCCTCCGGCCGGTTCGAGGCGAGCGCCCTCAGCGCGAAGCTCGTCGCCCGGTCGAGGCTCTCGATCGCGGCCCGCATCCGCGCCGCCGTGTGGCCGAAGGCGGGGCTGTTGTCCCGGAGCACCCCCTCGGCGACCTCGCGCATCGACGCGATCTGCGCCCGCACCGTGGCGCCGCCGTTGAGCGGCAGCTTGCGGCCGACGAGGTCGAGCCCCTGGATGCCGTTGGTGCCCTCGTAGATGGCGAGGATGCGGGCGTCGCGCATCAGCTGGGCGGCCCCCGTCTCCTCGACGAAGCCCATGCCGCCATGGACCTGCACGCCGAGCGAGGTCACCTCGTTGGCGATGTCGGTGGAGAAGGCCTTCGCGACCGGCGTCAGCAGCGAGGCGCGGTCGTAGGCGGCCTGCCCCTCCGGCCCGCGCGCGGCGTCGAGCGCCGCCGCGGTCAGGTAGCAGATGCCGCGCGCGGCCGCCGTCCCGGCCTTCATGGTGAGAAGCATGCGCTGCACGTCCGCGTGCTCGATGATGGGGCTCGCGCCGCCCTCGCCCGCGCCCGGCGCCCGGCCCTGCCGCCGCTCCTGCGCGTAGGCGAGCGCCTTCTGGGTCGCGGCCTCGGCCACGGCCACGCCCTGCAGGCCGACGCCGAGGCGGGCGCTGTTCATCATGGTGAACATGCAGGCGAGGCCCCGGTTCTCCTCGCCGATCAGCCAGCCCGTGGCCCCGCCGCCGTCGCCGAAGGCCATGGAGCAGGTCGGCGAGGCGTGGATGCCGAGCTTGTGCTCGATGCCGGAGCAGCGCAGGTCGTTGCGGCTCCCGTCCGGCAGCACCTTCGGCACGAGGAAGAGCGAGATGCCCCGCGTGCCCGCCGGCGCGTCCTTGAGGCGGGCCAGCACGAGGTGGACGATGTTCTCGGTGAGGTCGTGCTCGCCGTAGGTGATGTAGATCTTGGCGCCGGTGATCCGGTAGCTGCCGTCGCCGTTCGGTTCGGCGCGGGTCCGCAGCAGGGCGAGGTCGGAGCCCGCCTGCGGCTCGGTCAGGTTCATGGTCGCGGTCCACTCGCCGGAGACGAGCTTCTCGAGATAGCCGGCCTTCAAGGCATCGGAGCCGTGCTTCTCCACCGCCTCGATGCCGCCCGCGGTCAGCAGCGGGCACAGGCTGAAGGCGAGGTTGGCGCCGTTCCACATCTCGGTGCAGGCCGCGTTCAGGAGGTGCGGAAGACCTTGCCCGCCGTGGCTCTCCGGCGCGCTGAGCCCGTTCCAGCCGCCCTCCACGAAGGTGCGGTAGGCTTCCCGCCAGCCTGGCGGCGTGGTCACGACGCCGTCGGCGAGCGGCGTGCCGTGGCGGTCGCCGACGCGGTTCAGGGGAGCCAGGACGGACCCCGCGAGGCGCCCCGCCTCCTCCAGCACGGCCCGCGCATCCTCAAGCGTCAGATCGCCCTGCCCGGATCCGGCCAGCGCCGCCTCGAGCCCCGCCACGTGGCGCAGGGTGAAGGCCAGCTCGGCGACGGGTGCGCGGTAGCTCATGGTACTCCCCTCCCGCGCCGTCTTCGGCGGCGCTGTCCCTGACGGTCTCGGCGTTTGACGGCAATGCCCGGCCGGGAATAGGCCCGCACGCGTCGCCCCGCCGACATACGCCCGAACGGCGTCTCCCGTCACGGTCGGAGATAGTTTATATATGAACGATCTCGGGTCAATGCCCGTCGAGGGCCGTATCGCCACGCGCCGCCTGGGTGCCGACGCGTCGGGCCTGGCCGAGGCCGCGCGTCTCCTGGCCGGGGGCGAGCTCGTCGCCTTCCCGACCGAGACGGTCTACGGGCTCGGTGCCGACGCGACCGACCCAAGCGCCGTGGCGCGGATCTTCGCGGCCAAGGAGCGTCCCCGCTTCAACCCGCTCATCGCCCATCTGCCGGACGCGGCGGCGGCCCGCGCAGAGGGGCGCATCGATGCGGCCGCCTCGCGGCTCGCGGAGGCGTTCTGGCCGGGCCCGCTCACGCTCGTCGTGCCGGCGCACGCGCGCACATCGGTCTGCGATCTCGCCCGGGCCGGCCTGCCGAGCCTCGCGCTCCGGGTCCCGGGAAGCGCGCTGGCGCAGGATCTCCTCGCCCGCGTCGGCCGCCCGGTGGCCGCGCCGTCGGCCAACCGCTCCGGCCGCGTCAGCCCGACGAGCGCCGCGCACGTGCTCGGCGATCTCGACGGCCGCGTGGCCGCCGTGCTCGACGGCGGCGCGACGCCGGTCGGCCTCGAATCGACGGTGATCGCCTGCCTCGGTGGCCCGCCGCGCCTGCTTCGGCCCGGCGGCTTGCCGCGCGAGGCGATCCGGGCGGTGCTCGGCACCGACATCCTCGATGCGGAGGCGGATGCGGCCGAGCGCCCTGTCGGTCCCGGGCTTCTGGCCTCGCACTACGCGCCGCGAGCGCGGGTGCGCCTCGACGCCGAGCGGATTGAGCCCGGCGAGGCGGCGCTGCTGTTCGGACCGGATACGCCGCCGGGATGCGCCGAGGCGCGCGCCACGTTCAACCTCAGCCCGCAGGGCGACCCGGCCGAGGCGGCGGCGCACCTGTTCGCGGCCTTGCGCGATCTCGATGCCTCGGGCGCGTCCGTGATCGCGGTCGCGCCGGTGCCGATGTCGGGCCTCGGCGAGGCCATCAACGACCGCCTTCGGCGTGCCGCCGCGCCTCGGTAGAAATTTTTCTGTGAGACGCGGAACCAACCCGGGGGGCGGCCCGTTGATGGGTCACGAAGGCCAGTTCAGCCCCCAATGGCCTTTTTCCTTTCAAGGCTCGGAGCAATCCGAGCCTTTTTTCTTGCGCGCGATCCTGCGCCCCGCGCTAGGCCGCGAGCTTGGCGGCGATCTGCGCCACGTGCCGGCCCTGGAAGCGCGCTCCGTCGAGCTCGACCTGGCTCGGCTGGCGGCTGCCGTCGCCGTCCGCGATCGTCGTCGCCCCGTAGGGCGTGCCGCCCTTCACCGTCTCGACGCCGTTGAGCCCCGGGAAGGCATAGGGCAGGCCGACGATCACCATGCCGTGATGCAGGAGCACGGTGTGGAAGCTGGTCAGCGTGGTCTCCTGTCCGCCGTGCTGGGACGCCGTCGACGTGAAGACGGAACCGACCTTGCCGACGAGCTTGCCCGCCGCCCAGAGACCCCCCGTCTGGTCGATGAACTGCTTCATCTGCGCGGCCATGTTGCCGTAGCGGGTGGGCGTGCCGAAGATGATCGCGTCGTACTCGCCGAGCTCGTTCGGGTCCGCGATCGGCGCCGACTGGTCGAGCTTGTAATGGTACTGCTTGGCGACCTCCTCGGGCACCAGCTCGGGCACGCGCTTCACGCTGACCTCGGCACCCGCCTCGCGCGCGCCCTCGGCGGCCGCGAGAGCGAGCTGCTCCACATGGCCCCAGGACGAGTAGTACAGCACCAGAACCTTCGCCATCGCGGCATCTCCACGTTTCGGGAACGGATGTGTTCGCGCAGCCGGAATGGCCCGCGCCCAGCCTCGGGTGCCACCGATATCGTGCTTTCCGGACTTGCCGAAATGCCCTGTCCTGCAAGATCATCTTTGCAGGTTTGCAAGATCGCCGGAACCGTCGCTCATGGCCCTGCACTGGGACGATTTTCGCCTCGTCAAGGCGATCGCCGAGCGCGGCGGGCTGACCCTGGCGGCGGAGGCGCTCGCGATCAATCACTCGACGGCCTTCCGCCGCCTCGCCGCGATCGAGGCGAGCCTCGACGCGCGGCTCTTCGAGCGGCATCGCTCCGGCTACGTCCCGACCGCGGCGGGCGAGGCGATGGTCCGCGCCGCCGCGCGGATGGAGACGGACGTCGCCACGTTCTCCCGCGAGATCGCGGGCCGTGCGCAGGCGCCGGCCGGCGAATTGCGCGTCACCGCGGCGGCGAGCTTCCTGTCGAGCGTGATGATGCCGCTGCTCGGCCGCTTCTGCGACCGGTACCCGCAGATCCGGCTGGACGTCGTCGTGTCGGAGGAGGCCCTGAATCTCTCGCGCCGCGACGCGGACGTGGCGCTTCGCGCGACCGACGGGCCGCCGCCGACCCTCGTCGGGCGCCGGCTCGCCGACATCGCCTGGGCGATCTACGGCCGCGCTGACGCGAGCCGCGAGATCGAGGGGCGTGACTGGGTGGCGCCGAGCGAAGGTGTCGGCGGCGGTCGTCATTTCCGGTTCGTGCAGGCGCGCGCCGGGAAGGACCGGGTTCGGCTTCAGCTCAACACGGTTCTCGGGCTCGCGGAGGCGGTCGAATCCGGCATCGGAATCGCGCCGCTGCCCTGCATGCAGGGCGATGCCACCCCGGCGCTTGCCCGCCTCGCCCCACCCGAGCCGGAGCTTGCCAGCACCCTGTGGCTCCTCACGCATCCGGATCTGCGCCACGCGCCGCGGGTGCGGGCCTTCATGGATTTCATGGCCGAGGAGATCGCGCCGATGCGCCCGCTCTTCGCGGGTGCGCGGCCGATCACCTGATCTCGAGGATCTCCGCCTCGTGGCCGTTCACCTCGACGACGTCGCCGACGCTCTTGCCCGTCAGCGCGCGGGCGAGCGGCGCCACGTAGGAGAGCGAGCCCTTGTTCGGGTCCGCCTCGTCCTCGCCGACGATGTGGAAGGTCTGCTTCGAGCCGTCCTCGCGCTCGATCGAGACCGTCGAGCCGAAATGCACGGTGTCGCCCGCGACCTTCTCGACGAGCTGGGCCGAGTTGAGCCGCGCGGTCCAGTAGCGGAGATCGCGCGAGACGCGGGCGCTGTCCGCCTTGTCCTCGGGGCTGAGCTTTCCGGCCTCGGCCTGCAGGCGCTTCACCTCGGCATCGATCTGCGCGAGGCCCTGAGGGGTCACGAAATTGGGGTGCGGCGAGATCGGCCGGTCCGGCAGATCCTCGAAGGCCTCTCCGCCTTCCCGCTCACGAACGAATGCGATGCTCATGCAAAAAGCAATGCGCCGGCAACGGTACAGGTTCCGCGCGCCGCCGTTCCGTCCGGGGCAGCCGTCAGGAGACCTCGACCACCGTCCGCCCGCGCGTCCGGCCGGCGAGGATCTCGTCGGCGAGCCCGGCGACGTCGCGAAGCCCGACCGTGGTGGTCATCGCGGCCAGCGTGTCGAGGTCGAGTTCCCGGGCAAGACGCTCCCAGGCCTTGCGGCGCTTCGGCTGCGGCGTGGTCACGCTGTTGATGCCCAGAAGCGAGACGCCGCGCAGGATGAAGGGCGCGACCGAAGTCGGCAGGTCCATCCCCTGAGCGAGGCCGCAGGCGGCGACCGCCCCGTCCGCCTTCGTCATCGCGAGGACGTTGGCGAGCGTCGTCGAGCCGACGGCGTCGATTCCCGCGGCCCAGCGCTCCTTGGCGAGCGGCTTCGGCGCGCCGGAAAGCTCCGCCCGGTCGAGGATCTCGGCAGCGCCGAGGCGGCGAAGGTACTCGGCCTCGCTGTCGCGACCCGTCGAGGCGATGACATGCCAGCCGGCGCGCGCCATCAGCGCCACGGCGACCGAGCCGACGCCGCCCGAGGCGCCGGTGACGATCGCCGGCCCCTGCTCCGGCGTCAGGCCCTGATGATCGAGGGCCATCAGGCAGAGCATGGCGGTGTAGCCCGCGGTTCCGATCGCCATGGCCTGGGCCGGGCTGAGGCCGTCCGGCAGCGGGACCAGCCAATCGCCCTTGACCCGCGCCCGCTCGGCATAGGCGCCGAGATGCGTCTCGCCGACGCCCCAGCCGGTGAGGACCACGGCGTCGCCTGTCTTGTAGTCGGGATGCTCGGAGGTCTCGACGACGCCCGCGAAATCGATACCGGGGATCATCGGGAAGCGGCGCACGACCGGCGATTTGCCGGTCATGGCGAGCCCGTCCTTGTAGTTCAGGGTCGAGTGCGTCACGCGGACCGTGACGTCGCCCTCCATGAGATCGGCATCGTCGAAATCCTTGAAGGTCAGGCTCTGCCCGCCCTCGCCCTTCTCGACCACCCAAGCCTTGAACGTCGCCATGAGTCCCGCGCCTCCACCCGGTGCCGGTGACCTGTGGCGGCGCGGGGACGATTCAAGCCCGGCCTCAATAGCCGTCGTAGATGCTGCCCGAGGAGAAGCCGAGCCCGACGCCGATATCGGCCGAGCTCGCGCCGGTGATGCCGAAGGCGTCCGGGATCGAGCCGACGAGCGGCCCGCCGATGCCGGGCCCGTAGGCCGGGCCGGGCCCATAGCCGCCGCCGACCGGAACCCAGCCCGCGCGGGCCGGCTGGACGAGGACGCGGCGCGACACGCTGGCGTATTCGGGGGGGATCGTCTCGGGGATCGATTGCGGCGGCTGCACGAGGACCCGGCGGTGGCGGACGGCGTATTGCGGCGGCGTCGTCACCCAGCAGCCGATCAAATCTCCGTAGGGTCCGCGCCGCGTCTGCCAGACACGGCCCCCGGGGGCGACCAGGACGCGCTCGGACACGGTGTCGAAGACGGGCGGCGTCGTCCGGTAGATCGTCCGCGGCGGCCGGACCAGCACCTGCTCCGAGACCGTGTCGTAGACCGCAGGGGTCGTCACGCGGCGGTAGCACTCGCTGCCGTAGCAGCCTCCGGCCTCGGCCGGAGCGGCGAAGAGCGTGCCGGCGAGGGCGACGAGCAGGGACGTGAGACGGGTGACCGGCGCGGTCATGACGGCTTCCTCGGAGATACGCTGTACGGCGGGATGGTACGCTGGCGTGCGCACCTCTCGACGTGCAGGAGGCCGTCAAGTTGCAGGACAAGCAAGTTCTATCGCGTGATAGGGTAAAATTAACCCTCGCTTAGGACTACGTAGGCGTCAATCTACCTAAGTAAATCAGCATCATATCTTCGGCACCTGTTATGCTTAACGGTGCCAATTCAGAACAGCGCTCCGCTCAGGTCTGGCCGCGCTTGAGCTGGTAGAAGATGTGCCGCCCGATGACGTCCATCTTCTTGAGGCGGCGCGACCAGCCGGGCTTCACGTAGTCGGCGTGATAGTGCGTCGCGTTGCCGACCTCGCTGAGATAGGTCCGGCCGTCGATCACGGAGCGGGCGATGCGGGTGGCGTTCTGCCAGGCGCCGGCATCGGTGATGCGCAGCGACTTGCCCTCGCAGGCGAAGGAGAACTGGCAGCCCATGTAGCGGTGCCGGTTCTGGTAGACGACGCCGCAGACGTTGCCGGGATAGAGCCCGCTCTTGACGCGGTTGAGCACCACCTGGGCTACCGCGGCCTGGCCCTCCTCGGGCTCGCTGCGGGCCTCGAAATAGACGGCCTCGGCGAGGCAGCGCTGCTCCTTGTCCATCGCCTCGGGCACGATCAGGTCGGCGTAGCGGTGCCGCGCGGAATCGGGGGCCGCCTCGCTCCTGCCGGGCTCCGGCCGGTCCGCCCGGAAGCTGAAGCCGGGCAGCGCGAGACTCGCGGCCGCCACCTCGATCGGGGTCGCGTCGGCGGGCGCCGGGGTCGTCGAGGAGAGTGCGACCGCGCGCGGGATCGCCGGGGTCGAGCCGTCGTGCCGCTCGGGGGGCGTCGCGTCGGCCACCGCCTCGCCCGTCGAGGCGGCGCTGCCCGCACCCGTCGTCAGGCCGAGGTCGGGGACGGGCACGAAACCGGGATCCGGTTCGAGTTCGGGATTCCAGGTGGCAGAGCCGGGACTCAGCACCCCGGCCACGGAACTCGTGAGGTTCGCGAAGACGAGCGAGGTTCCGGTGTCGCGCAAGGCGGCGGCACTGCGCTCGAAGCTCGCGCCCGGCGCCAGGGCAGCCGGTCCCTTGCCCCCCCGCTGCACCACCGGGAACACCCGGGCCTGCGCCTTCATGTCCGCCCGGAGCGGGTCGTCGCCGATCCGCATCGGCGCGAGCGACGCGTCCGCGCGGGCGATCGAGAGGAGATGGCCGGTGCCGTCGTGCAGGCCCGATCCGCCGATGAGGAGCGTGCCGCCGGGCAGAGCCGGCGCGAAGCGGGCGTCGCGCTCGGGCAGGAGGCTCGAGCCGATCGTGCTCTGGGTGCCCGCCGTCGCCGTGAAGGACACGAGCAGGCCGAGACCGGCCAGCCAGGGCGTCACCGCCGTCCCGAGCCAGTGCAGGCTCGATCTGCGTCGAACTCGTCTTGTCGCCACGCCGAACCGACCCGTACCGGAAAGCCACGCCCGGCAATCGTCGCGACCGATTTCGGGCGCAGGATGGCCGGACCTCCTGTATCGCGCGGTATGGTTGCTCGAGGGTTAAGCGGTGCGATTCGGCACGACTTCAGCGTGCAGGAGACCTTTGATGCAACCTTCGGTCAGGCGGCGCGGACCTTCTCGACTTCGAAGGCGGGACCGCCCGGGCCCGGTCGCTCGCGGATCACGAGCCTGTCCTGCGGACCGAACTCGCCGAGCGGCACGTCGCGGTCGGGCAGCACCACGGTCGTGACCTTGTTCAGATGGACGAGGACGTGCCGCTTGCGGGGCAGTGAGGCGACCGCCCAGCGCTTCAGCTGCCCGTAATAGGGCTCGCGCCGCCACGCGTTCGGCTGGCCGGGATCGACCTGCACGTTCATGTGGCGCGACACCGGGTCGAGGCTGAGGACCATCTTGGCCCGCTCGGGCTTCCACTCGGGTCCGAGCCACGCTTCCGTCATCCAGAGGCAGTGGAAGGCGCGGCAATGATCCGGCCGGGTCTCGTGGATGGCGCAGCCCCGCCCCTGCCGCGTGTGCCGGCACCATTGCCCGGCGACGCTCTCGACGGCCGGCACATCGTAGACCTTGCAGCACAGGGTGCAGGTCCCGCAGGCGCGGCCGGCGGCCGGCGCGGCAACGATGGTGGCGGGATCGAGCATCTCTCGGAATCCGTGGGGCGTCGGGGCGTCGCGCCGGTCTCGGGTTTATGATGGGCCAACGGGCCGGTAGTGTGGCAGAAACGCCCGCCCGCTTCCGGATCCCCCCATGCGCTCGAACCTCGCGGCCCGCGACGTCGAAACTCTCGTGCACCCCTACACGAATCTCGCGACCTTCCGCGAGACCGGTCCGCTCGTCCTGGAGCGGGGCCACGGGGTCTACGTCTACGACACGGACGGGCGCCCCTACATCGAGGGCATGGCGGGCCTGTGGTGCACGGCCCTGGGCTACTCGAACGAGGAACTCGTCGAGGCGGCGACCGAGCAGCTCTCGCGCCTGCCCTTCTCGCATCTCTTCTCCGGGCGCAGCCACGATCCGGCGATCGAACTCGCCGAGACGCTGAAGGAGCTGATGCCGGTGCCGACCTCGAAGGTGTTCTTCACCTCGTCGGGCTCGGAGGCCAACGACACCCAGGTCAAGCTGCTCTGGTACATGAACAACGCCCTCGGGCGGCCCGCCAAGAAGAAGATCATCTCGCATGTCCGGGGCTATCACGGCGTCACCGTCGCCACCGCCTCGATGACCGGCCTGCCCGCCAATCACGCCGATTGGGATCTGCCGCTGCCGGGCTTCATCCACGCCCGCTGCCCGCACCATTACCGGGGCGCGGAGCCCGGCGAGAGCGAGACGGATTTCTCCGCCCGCCTCGCGGCCGAGCTGGACGCGCTGATCGAGCGGGAGGGCCCCGAGACGGTCGCTGCCTTCGTCGCCGAGCCGGTGATGGGCGCGGGCGGCGCCATCGTGCCGCCCGAGGGCTATTTCCAGGCGATCCAGCCGGTGCTGGAGCGGCACGACGTCCGCCTCGTCGCCGACGAGGTGATCTGCGGGTTCGGGCGCCTGGGCACGTGGTTCGGATCGGAGGCCCTGGGCCTGCGCCCGAACACCCTCTCCTTCGCCAAGGCCGTGACTTCCGGCTATCTGCCCCTCGGCGGCGTCTCGATCGACGAGCCCCTCTATCGGGCGATGCTCGCCGAGAGCAGCAAGATCGGCACCTTCGGCCACGGCACCACCTATTCGGGCCACCCCGTCGCCTGCGCGGTCGCGCTCAAGACGATCGAGATCTACCGGCGCGACCGCATCATCGAGGGCGTCCGGGAGAAGGCGCCGCATTTCCAGGCCCGGCTCTCGGGCCTCGCCGAGCATCCGCTCGTCGGCGAGGCGCGGGGCATGGGCCTGATCGGCGGGCTCGAGATCGTCGCGGACAAGGTCACGAAACGGCAATACGACCCGAAGGCCGGGGTCGCGGCGCGCTGCGTCGCCTTCGCGCAGGGCGAGGGGCTGATCGTGCGCTTCCTCGCGGGCGACCGCATCGCCGTCTGCCCGCCGCTCGTGATCACCGCCGAGGAGATCGACGCCCTGTTCGACCGCCTCACCCGGGCGCTCGACCGGACCGCCGCCTGGATCGCCGCCGAGGGGCTCGAAGCCGCGCCCCTGGAGCGGGTCTGAACCGGGCCGCCGCTCCACCCGGCCTCCCAGCAATGTGTGTTTTGTATTCAGAAGAAGCTGAAAGCTTCTCTTTGGGAGTGATGCCAAAGATCGGCTTTTCCTTAAGGTGTCATTCAGTTTGACTGCTCCTCTATGGCGCTGTGGCCGCCCGCGGATCGTCCCGCGGCCGCCGCAAAGGTGCCCAGGCGCGGTCGCGATCACCTCCCAGAACGGTGACGCAACCGCCTTCACGAGTGCTCAGACAGGACGCCAACCATGTTCCCCTCCAGCGAGACCCCGATCGCGGCAGCCGAGACCGGACGCCGCCAGACGGACAAGGGTCAGGACGCAGAGAGCTTCCGTCCCCTCGCTCTTCCCGCCCTCGCCGCCGCCGTACGCATGAAGGGACCCGCCGCGCAGAAGGCCTCCCAGCGCACCGAGCGCCGCGGCATCCTGGAACTGCTGCACGAGGACGCGCCGCTCGCCTGAGCGCGTGACCGGCGCGCGGCTCGCGCGCCGTCAAACGGTCTGAATCGGCTGGCACAGGCTCGGCCCTCGTCCCGGGCGCCCATGGCCCGGGCCTCGCGCGGGGGACGTCGCATGCTGATCCTGCCGAGCCGCCGGCAGTTCCTGGCCGGTCTCGGGGGCGCGACCGCGCTCGTCGGGTCGACCGGCGTCTACGCCTTCGGGATCGAGCCGCTCTATCGCCTCGTCGTCACCCGCTACGCGCCCGCTTTGCCCCGCTGGACGCCGGGTCTCTCCCTGCGCGTCGCGGTGCTCGCCGATTTCCATGTCTGCGAGCCCTACATGCCGCTCGACCGCGTCGCGGAGATCGTCGACACGACGAACGCGCTCGCCCCCGACCTCATCCTGATGCTCGGGGACTACCCGGCCGGCCGCGTCGCGCGCCGCAAGGTGCCGCTCGCGGACTTCGCCCGCGTCGTCGCGGGCCTGAAGGCGCCCCTCGGGGTGCACGCCATCCTCGGCAACCACGATTGGTGGGACGACCATGAGGCGCAGATGCGGCGCAGCCCCACCTGCGAGGCGTGGCGCGAACTCGAGGCCGTCGGCATCCCCGTGATGGAGAACGAGGCCCTGCGCCTGACGAAGGACGGGCACCCGTTCTGGATCGCGGGGATCGGCGACCAGGAGCCCTACGTGCTCTGGGGCGATTCGCGGGGGCGCGACGACCTGCCCGGCACCTTGGCCAAGGTCACCGACGACGCGCCCGTGCTCCTGATGGTGCACGAGCCCGACATCTTCCTCGACGTGCCGGAGCGCGTCTCCCTCACCCTCGCCGGCCACACGCATGGAGGCCAGATCCGCCTGTTCGGCTACTCGCCGGTGCTCCCCTCCGTGCACGGCAACGATTTCGCCTACGGCCATGTCCGGCATGGCGGCCGCCACATGATCGTGTCGGGGGGGTTCGGGGTGAGCCGCGTGCCCGTGCGGCTCGGCGTCCCGCCCGAGATCGTGCTCCTCGAACTCGGCGCGGCGCCAGCCTTGGCAGCAGGCTCGCGCGGCGCGGCCTGAGGCGGCGACACGCTTCATCCGCCCTCTGCCTGTCGGGCCGCGAAATGCGCTAGCATGAGGGCATGCGCGCGCTCCTCACGATCCTCTTCCTTGCCGTGTCCGGCCCCGCCCTCGCCGATTCGTGCGGCGACCTGATCGGGCGCGTGACCGCGGAGACGCGGGCCGAGGTCGGCCATCGCAGCCTCGACTACGCCACCTTCACGGTGGCCCCCGACACGACGCTGACGCTTGCCTGCGGCGGCTCCTATCCCTCCTCCGTCGGCGCGCAGTTCCGGGGCGAGACGCCGCCCGATGCCTACTACGCCCTGTTCGGGCGCGCGGGTCATGCGGTGACGGGGATCGAGGCCGGCGTGATCGAGGCGGCGGCCCACCGGGCCCGCGACGCCGCGAGCCGCCTGCGGCACAGCAACGTCGATGCGGGCGGCGTGCGCGTGACCTGTTCCGTCAGCACCGGGGAGAAGGGCCCGCTCACCCTATGCGCCGTGATCGAATCGACCGATCGCAGCTGATCGCTGCCGCAGCCCTCGCCCTTCTCGCCGCCGCGCCCGGCGCACGGGCGCAGGCGCCCGAGGGCGCCGAGAAGCCCCGGGAGGAGCGCGAGACGCGCGATCCCGTCAACAACTGGTCGATGCTGCGCGCGGCGCTCGCGCAGTGCTGGCAGGTCCCGGACGCGACCGAGGGCTCGACCATCGCCTTCCGCTTCGGCCTCGACAAGACCGGCGCGATCCGCGGGACGCCGCTCGTGACCGCGCGGCGCCTCGTCGGCGACCAGGACGCGAAGGACGCCTACGAGAAGGCCGCCTTCGCGGCCCTCGACCGCTGTTTCCCGATCCCCGTCACGCCGAGCTTCGGCGCGGCGCTCGGCGAGAGCCCGATCCGGCTGCGCTTCGTCAACACGGAGCCGACGGCCGCCTACCAGATCAACTCCAACATCACGATCTTCGCGCCGCGCTGAGCGGGCTATCGGCCCGCTCGCGTCTCAGAGCGGGATGTTGTCGTGCTTCTTCCAGGGCTGCTCCATCTTCTTGGTGCGCAGCATGCCGAGCGCCCGCGCGATGCGCTTGCGCGTCGAGTGGGGCATGATCACCTCGTCGATGTAGCCCCGCTCCGCCGCCACGAAGGGCGAGAGGAAGCGGTCCTCGTACTCGCCGGTGCGTGCCGCGATCTTGTCCGCATCGCCGATCTCGCTGCGGAAGATGATCTCGACCGCGCCCTTCGCCCCCATCACCGCGATCTGCGCCGTCGGCCACGCGTAGTTGAGGTCGGCGCCGACATGCTTCGAGGCCATGACGTCGTAGGCGCCGCCGAAGGCCTTGCGGGTGATGATGGTGACGAGCGGCACGGTCGCCTGGCTGTAGGCGAACAGGAGCTTCGCGCCGTGCTTGATCAGGCCGCCATATTCCTGCGCGGTGCCCGGCAGGAAGCCCGGCACGTCCACGAAGGTGACGATCGGGATCGAGAAGGCGTCGCAGTAGCGCACGAAGCGGGCGGCCTTCCGCGAGGCGTCCGAATCGAGCACGCCCGCCAGCACCAGGGGCTGGTTCGCCACGAAGCCGACGGTGCGTCCCTCGATGCGGCCGAAGCCGGTGATGATGTTGCGCGCGTAGGTCGCCTGGATCTCGAAGAAATCGCCCTCGTCGGCGACGCGGCGGATCAGCTCGCCCATGTCGTAGGGCTTGTTCGGGTTGTCCGGAATCAGCGTGTCGAGGGACTTGTCGAGGCGGTTGACGTCGTCGAAGCTCTCGATCTCCGGCACGCCGTCGATGTTGTTGGCGGGCAGGAAGTCGAGCAGGCGGCGGATCTGCAGGATCGCCTCGACGTCGTTCTCGAACGAGCCGTCGGCGATCGAGGATTTCGTGGTGTGGACCTTGGCGCCGCCGAGCTCCTCCGCCGTCACGACCTCGTTGGTCACCGTCTTCACGACGTCCGGGCCGGTGACGAACATGTAGCTCGTGTCGCGGACCATGAAGATGAAGTCGGTCATGGCCGGCGAGTAGACGTCGCCGCCCGCGCACGGCCCCATGATCACCGAGATCTGCGGGATCACGCCCGAGGCCATCACGTTGCGCTTGAACACCTCGCCGTAACCGCCGAGCGCCGCGACGCCCTCCTGGATGCGGGCGCCGCCGGCATCGAAGATGCCGATGATCGGGGCGCGCATCTTGAGCGCCATGTCCTGCACCTTGACGATCTTCTCGGCGTGCGCCTCCGAGAGCGAGCCGCCGAAGACCGTGAAGTCCTTCGAGAACAGGAAGACCGTGCGGCCGTTGATGGTGCCCCAGCCGGTCACCACGCCGTCGCCCGGGATCTTCTGCTTCTCCATCCCGAAATCGTTCGAGCGGTGCTGCACGAACATGTCGAACTCCTCGAACGACCCGTGGTCGAGGAGGAGCTCGATGCGCTCGCGCGCCGTCAGCTTGCCGCGCTTGTGCTGGGCGACGACGCGGTTCTCGCCGCCGCCGAGGCGGGCCTGCGCGCGCCGTTCCTCGAGCTTTTCGAGAATATCCTTCATGTCGTGACGGCCTCGGGCTGAACTGAATACAGAATTCCACTGAACCGCGCAGGCTTGGCGGTTCACGGGATCAGGCCCCTTAGCACGAGAGTTTCGTCGGCGAAAACGCCCCTATTCGGCCAGCGCCGCCACCCTCGCCGCCGCGTCGAACTCGGCGCGCCGCGCACTCAGCCGCGCCTCGGCCTCGGCGTCCCGGCCCCAGACGCTCGCCTGATAGCTCTCGTCGACATGCGCGGCCGCCCAGGCCTCCTCGGGAGTGAGGCGGCCGTTCAGCACCGCGAGGGCGAGGAGGAGGGAGCCGGTGAGCGTCGTCATGGTGTGGAGCGCCGCGAGCCGGAACGGCCCCCGCGCCGCCTGGATCGCCCCGCGGAGCGCGGCCACGGTTTCCTCGGGCTGGGTGACGTGCATGACGCCCTCGCTGAGGATCAGGCGGGCGCCGAGCGCCTCGCGGGCCCAGTCGAGCACGGGGTCCCAGGCCGCGCCCTGCGCCGCCACGAGGCGCTCCGGGGATTCCGCCCGGTAGGCGAGGAGATCCGTGCCCGCATAGGCCGCGAGATCGTCGATCACCGCGTCGCGGCGCGGGGCCACCCCGTCGATCGCGGTGTTGACGAGCCGCGTCACGGGCATCCGGGCCGGATCGATGATCTCGTCCTGCGCCTGCCACTCGGCGGCGATCGCCTCGGCGAGGTCCCGGCTCGGGACGCTGAGGGGGTTGCGGGCGGGCGTGTTGGCGGGGCGCCCGTCGAGCGTCAGGCGGAAGCCGCCCTCCGCCTCGGCGAACCCGGCCTCGCGGTAGAACCGCTTCGGCAGGGGCTTGGCGGGGCCGCGCGCGGCGCGCATCGGATCCGGTGCGGGCGCGTCGGAGGGCTCGCCGAGCCAGTCGCGGGTGACGTCGTCGTTGTTCGGGTCGCTCATGGCAGCGGAGATAGTGCATCGCGCGAGCCCGCGCGAGGCCGGTCAGCCGCCCCGGGCGATCTCCTCCGCGATCGTGCCCCGCTCCGGCTCCGAGAGGGGGCCTGAGAAGAGATCGCCGAGCGCAGTCGCGCTCTCGACCACCGTCACGGCGCCGGCCCCGTAGAGGGCGCCGGCCGGATGGTAGCCCCAGGCGACGCCGATCGCGGCCGCGCCGGCCGCCACCGCCATCGCCATGTCGAAGCTGGTGTCGCCGATCATCACGGTGCGCTCGGGCGGCACGTCGGCCTCCGCCATGGCTTGGCGCAGCATGGCCGGGTCGGGCTTCGAGGGCGCGTCGTCGGCGGTCTGCGTGGTGGAGAACCACCCCTCCCAGCCATGCGCCGCGATCAGATGGTTCACGCCGCGGCGCGACTTGCCCGTGGCGATGCCGAGCCGGATGTCGTCGCGGGCGCGCAGGCGCACGAGCAGCTCCGCCATGCCGGGAAACAGCGGCTCCTCGTGCTCGGGGTCCATCCGCAGGGCGTTGAAGGCCCGCTTGTAGCTCTCGGAAAGGGCCGCGAT
Source organism: Methylobacterium segetis (assembly GCF_004348265.1). Classification (GTDB taxonomy): domain Bacteria; phylum Pseudomonadota; class Alphaproteobacteria; order Rhizobiales; family Beijerinckiaceae; genus Methylobacterium; species Methylobacterium segetis. The sequence continues at coordinate 1,903 of NZ_SMNT01000069.1, read as the reverse complement.
CGGCCCGTCCTCGCCGACGAGGCGCCGGAACGCCTGCGGCAGCGAGAGGCCGACGACGGAGAGCGCCTCGGCGCGGCTCGGCGGCGTCAGGCCGTGCTCGGCGAAGGCCGCGCCCTGGGCCGCGACGATGAGGTGCTGGCTGTCGACCAGCGTCCCGTCGACGTCGAAGACGACGAGCTTCACGGTCGGCGGCGCGGCCGCGTCGCGGCCGGCCTCCTCATGGCCGACGCGCCGGCGGCTGGGCCGCCGGGGCCTGCGGCGCCGGCTGCTGGGTCTGGGCGGGCGCGCCCTGGTTCTGGTTCTTGCGCTCGTAGCCGAGGCGGCAGCGGATCAGGAAGCGCCGTCGCGCGCCGCCGCGCAGGCCCCTCTGGTTCGAGGTGCGGTTGCAGGAGGCGTAGGAATTGCGCCGCCGCCGCTCGCCCACCCGCGGAGTCTGGCCGCCTTGCTGGGTCTGAGCGCCCTGAGGACCCTGAGCGCCCGGTGCCGCGGCGGGTGCGGGTGCCGTGCTGCGCGCGGGCGCCGATGCCGGCGGCTGAACGGTCGGCTGCGCCGCGCAGGCCGGCCACGCCGCCAGGGCCAGCCCGAGCAGGCCGAGACCGGCGAGGCGCCCGGCGGTCGCAGGCTTCCAATCGATGATGCTCACGGCCTCTCCGGGAAACGGACGACATCGGCCGACGCGTCGCGGGACGCCGCGCGGCCGAGCGAGAGAATAAGGTCCTCGCCCCAATTGCCAAGGCGGTACGGTGACGGCCTCGACGGCGCCGTCGTCGCAAGCGGCCGTGCCGCCCTCACTCCTCCGGCGCCTCGACGATGGGGTCGTAGCGGGCGGCATCGAAGCCGAGCAGGTTCCAGCTCTGCGCCATGTGGGTCGGCAGGGGCGCCGTCACGTCGATCGGCCTGCCCGTGCGCGGGTGCGGGATCACGATCCGGCGGGCCAGCAGGTGCAGCCGGTTCTGGATGCCGCCCGGCAGCGCCCAGTTCTCCACGTCGAAATATTTCGGGTCGCCGATGATGGGATGCCCGATATGGGCCGCGTGCGCGCGCAACTGGTGCGTGCGCCCCGTCACCGGCTTGAAGGAGAGCCAGGACACCTTCTGCGCCGCTTGGTCGATCACCGCGTAGTAGGTGAGCGCGTGGCTCGCCCCCTCCTCGCCGTGCTTGGCGATGCGCATGCGGGCGTCGGCGTCGGTCGGCTCCTCCTTGGCGAGGTAGGTCGAGACGCGGCCCTGGCGCATCCGCGGCACGCCGGCGGTGAGCGCCCAGTAAACCTTGCGGGCCGCGCGCGAGCGGAAGCTCTTGGCGAGCGTCGCGGCCGCGAGGCGGGTCTTGGCGACGATGAGGCAGCCCGCCGTGTCCTTGTCGAGGCGGTGGACGAGGCGCGGCTTCTGCCCGCCGGGCTCCGTCAGCGCCTCGAGCAGCCCGTCGACGTGGCGCACGGTGCCCGAGCCCCCCTGGACGGCGAGGCCGAAGGGCTTGTTCAGCACCATCATGTCCGCGTCCTCGTAGAGGATCAGCGAACGCAGGAAGGCGGCGTCGTCCCGGTCGCGGACCGGGCTGCGGGGCCGCTCGCCCGGCTGATCGAGCTTGAGCGGCGGCACGCGCACGCTCATGCCGGGCTCCAGCCGGTCGCCGGGCTTCGCGCGCTTGCCGTCGACGCGCAATTCGCCCTTGCGGACGATGCTCTGCACGCGGGTGAAGGGCAATTGGGGAAAGCGCGCGGTGAGGAAGCGGTCGATGCGCATGCCCGCCTCGTCCGTCTCGACGGTGAGGGTCTGCACGCCGCTCGCGAGCGTCGCGCTCGCCGCTTCCCGCTGCTGGCGCCGGGTCGGCCCCTCGGTCGGCGCCGCCTCGCGCGAGGGCTCGCGGCGCGGGGCGCGTTCGCGGCCGGGCTGCGGGCGCGCCT
>NZ_SMNT01000068.1 GCF_004348265.1 Methylobacterium segetis | reverse complement strand
ACCTCGCCGAGACGGCCTTCGACGGGCTGATCGACCACCTGCGCGCGGCGGTGCCCTGCATCGTCCTCGACGTGCCCCACATCTGGTCGGCCTGGTCGCGCCGGGTTCTCGTCGCCGCCGACGAGATCCTGATCGTGGCCGGCCCAGACCTCGCCTCGCTGCGCAACGCCAAGAACCTCGCGGCGAGCCTGCAGCATGGTCGCCCGAACGACCGCGGCCCGCGCATCGTCCTCAACGGCGTGAACATGCCCAAGCGCCCCGAGATCGGGGCGGCGGAGTTCGCCAAGGCGCTGGAGATGCCGCTCTTCGCCAGCATACCCTTCGAGCCTGCCCTGTTCGGCGCGGCCGCCAACAACGGCCAGATGATCGCCGAGGTGCAGCCGGGATCGAAGACCGCCGAGACCTTCGCCAGCCTCGCCGCGACGATCCTCGGTCGGCCCGAGATCCGCCGCGGGCGCGCCACCCTGCTCGATCCCTTGCTCGAGCCGATCCGCGCCAAGCTCGCGCGGCGGAAAGCGTCCTGAGGGCCGCCGGGTGAGCCAGAGAGCCGCGAGAGACGGGGACACGCCCCATGTTCGGTAGACGGCAGAGTGCCGCTGCGGCGCCCGCGGTCGCGGCGCCCGCGTCCAAGGCGCCCGCCCTGCAGGTGCCCGAGCCGGCCGCGCCCCGGCGCCCCGAGCCCGTCGCCGCACCCCCTGCCGAGCAGGTGCGCTCCGAGGATTACTACCGCACGAAGAGCATGATCTTCGGCGCGCTGATCGAGGCGATCGACCTCGCGCAGCTCGCCCGCCTGGACACCGAGACCGCGCGCGAGGAGATCCGCGACATCGTCTCGGAGATCATCGGGCTCAAGAACATCGTCCTGTCGATCGCCGAGCAGGAGGAACTGCTCGACGACATCTGCAACGACGTCCTCGGCTACGGGCCGCTGGAGCCGCTGCTCGCCCGCGACGACATCGCCGACATCATGGTCAACGGCGCGAACCGGACCTTCATCGAGGTGAGCGGCAAGATCCAGCACACGAATGTCCGCTTCCGCGACAACCAGCAATTGATGAACATCTGCCAGCGCATCGTGAGCCAGGTCGGCCGGCGCGTGGACGAGGCCTCGCCCATCTGCGACGCGCGCCTGCCCGACGGCTCGCGCGTCAACGTGATCGCGCCACCGCTCGCCATCGACGGCCCTGCGCTCACGATCCGAAAGTTCAAGAAGGACAAGCTGACCCTCGATCAGCTCGTGCGCTTCGGCGCGATCTCCCCCGAGGGGGCGGAGATCCTGAAGATCATCGGCAAGGTGCGCTGCAACATCGTGATCTCGGGCGGCACCGGCTCGGGCAAGACGACGCTGCTGAACTGCCTCACCGCCTTCATCGAGCACGACGAGCGCGTGATCACCTGCGAGGACGCCGCGGAGCTGCAGCTGCAGCAGCCCCACGTGGTCCGCCTCGAGACCCGCCCCCCGAACATGGAGGGCCAGGGGCAGGTCACCATGCGCGATCTCGTCAAGAACTGCCTGCGCATGCGGCCCGAACGGATCATCGTCGGCGAGGTGCGCGGCCCGGAGGCTTTCGACCTCCTCCAGGCGATGAACACGGGCCACGACGGCTCGATGGGCACGCTGCACGCGAACTCGCCGCGCGAGTGCCTCTCGCGCATCGAGTCGATGATCACGATGGGCGGCTTCTCCCTGCCCGCCCGGACGCTGCGCGAGATGATCTGCGGCTCCGTCGACGTGATCATCCAGGCGACCCGCCTGCGCGACGGCTCCCGCCGCATCACCCACATCACCGAGGTGCTCGGGATGGAGGGCGAGGTCATCACGACGCAGGACCTCTTCCTGTACGACATCCTCGGCGAGGACGCGAACGGCAAGCTGATCGGGCGTCACCGCTCGACCGGTGTCGGCCGGCCGAGAGTCTGGGAGCGCGCCCGCTATTACGGCGAGGAGCGCGCCCTGGCGGCCGCCCTCGACGCCGCCGCGGACCAGGCCGGGCCCGCGCTCTGATGGGCGCCGTCAACCTCCCCATCGCCGCCGGGCTCGGCGCCTTGGCCGCGGGCGCCGTCGCCTACGCGGTCATCCTGCCCCTTCTCAGCGGGGAGCGGCGTGCGGCTCAGCGCCTCAAGGCCGTCAGTGCCTCGGTCTCGGCCTCGGCTACCCGCGGGGTCACGGTCAATCGCCGCGAGCAGGTGGCCAAGACCCTCAACGAGATCGACGCGAAGAGCCGGGGAACCAAGGTCACCCTCGAACTGAAGATCGCCCGCGCGGGCCTCACCTGGAGCCGGCGGACCTACTTCGCGATCTCGGCGCTGCTCGGCCTCGTCATCGGCCTGGTGATCCTGACCGCCACGGAGAACCCGTTCGCCGGGCTCGGGGCCGCCTTCGCGGGCGGGGTCGGGCTGCCGCTCTGGCTGCTGAAATACCTGCGCAAGCGGCGCATCAACAAGTTCATCCTGGAACTGCCCAACGCCGTCGACGTGGTGGTGCGCGGCATCAAGACCGGCATCCCGGTCAACGATTGCTTCCGCATCGTCTCCCGCGAGGCGGATGAGCCGGTGCGCAGCGAGTTCCGGCAGGTGATCGAGGCGCAGACGCTCGGCCTGTCGCTGAGCGACTCGGTGCTGCGGCTCTACGACCGCGTGCCCGTGCCGGAGGTGAACTTCTTCGCGATCGTGATCAACATCCAGCAGCAATCGGGCGGCAACCTCTCGGAGGCGCTCACGAACCTCTCGCGGGTGCTGCGCGAGCGGCGCAAGATGGCCGCCAAGGTCCAGGCGATGAGCATGGAGGCGAAGGCGTCCGGCGGCATCATCGCCTGCCTGCCCTTCGTCGTCGCCGGGATCACCTACTTCACCAGCCCCGATTACATCTCCCTTCTCTGGACGACGGATATCGGTCGTCTCGCGCTGGCCGGCTGCGCCGTCTGGATGTCGATCGGCGTGTTCACGATGAAGAAGATGATCCATTTCGACTTCTGACCCCGCCCCCGGCCCCGCCGAGACCGCGGGCGGACGGGCCGGGGAGGTCGAGCGGACGGGAGCAGCCGCAGAGAGCCCATCATGGTCGAGATCATCGTCGGCAAGCTCATGGACCCCCGCTTCGTGGGCATGGTCCTGACGGGCATCGCGGTCGCCGCGACCGCCTTCGCCGTGCTGCAGCCCTTCCTGGAGCCGGACGTCCTGGCCAAGCGCATGAAGCTCGTCAGCGACGAGCGGGAGCTGATGCGCAAGCGCGAGCGGGAGCGCCTCTCCAGCAAGGCCACCCTGCGCATCGAGCCGAAAGCCTACATGAAGCGGGTCGTCGAGCAATTCGACCTTCACCGCTGGCTCGGCACCGAGACGGCCAAGCGCAAGCTGATGATGGCCGGCTACCGCGGCGTGGGCGCCGAGACGGGCTTCCTGTTCTTCCGCCTCGTCGCGCCGATCACGCTGGGCTTCGGCACGGCCTTCTACCTGTTCGTCCTGGAGGTTCTCGACCAGCCCTTCCTCGTGCAGGTCGGCATCGTGATCCTGGCCGCGCTGCTCGGCATGAAGGCGCCGGAACTCTACCTGATGAACAAGGCCAAGAAGCGCCAGGCGGAGATCCGCCTGGCTTGGCCGGACGCCCTCGACCTGAGCCTGATCTGCGTCGAATCCGGCATGGCGGTCGAGAACGCCTTCCGGCGCGTCAGCACCGAGATCGCGGCGCAATCCGTCGTGCTCGCGGAGGAGCTCGCCTTGATGACGGCCGAGCTGTCCTACCTGCCGGATCGGCGCATGGCCTACGAGAACCTCGCGACCCGCGTCGGCATCGAGGCGGTCAAGTCGGTGAGCACCGCCCTGATCCAGGCGGAGCGCTACGGAACGCCGGTGGGGCAGGCGCTGCGGGTGCTCTCACAGGAGAGCCGCGACCAGCGCATGAACGAGGCGGAGAAGAAGGCGGCGGCGCTGCCGCCGAAGCTCACCGTGCCGATGATCCTGTTCTTCCTGCCGGTCCTGTTCGTCGTCATCCTGACGCCGGCCCTGATCCAGGTCTTCCGCTAGGGAGCGGCGACCGCTCCGGCCTCTCACCCGCGCGGGGCGGGCTTGCGGGCGGACTGGTCCGCCTTCGCCGCACCCGATCGGGTCGCGAAGGAGCGCAGGGCCTGCACGTTGGCGGCCGCCTCCTCCGGCGGCAGGTCGCGGCGCAGCTCGGCCTCCGCGTCGGGGAGGCGGCCCTTGAGGCCGAGCACGAGCGCGAGGTTCTGGCGCACGCGGGGATCGGCCCCCGGCTGCGCGGCGGCGAGGCGCAGGGTCTCCTCCGCCCGGTCGAGCTGGCGGGAGAGCGCATAGGACAGGCCGAGATTCGACAGGACCATCGGCTCGTTCGGCCGGATCTTCAGGGCCGCGTCGTAGAATCCTTGCGCGCGGGCGTGGTCGCCGAGCTGGTCGGCGACCGACCCTTGCGCCGACAGCACCCGCCAGTCGGGCTGGGCGGGCGTGTGCGCGTTCTGCAGGACCTCGGCCGCCTCCTCGAACCGGCCGACCTCGGCCAGGGTCTTTCCGTAGGCGGCGAGCACGGCGACGTTCTTCGGATTGCGGAGCGCGGCCTGCTGCAGCACCGCCGCGGCCTGCGTGCGCTGACCGACGGCGCGCAGGCCCTGGGCGTAGCGCATGGCGGTGTTGAGATCGTTCGGATCGGAGGCGTAGCTCGCGCCGAGCGCCTCGACCTCGCGGCGGGAGATGGTCCGCTCGGGTCCGGAGCCGCCGAGCCCGAGGGACGGGAGGCCCCCGATCGAGCCGGTCGTCTCCGGGGAGCGCGACTGGCACCCGGCCGCCAGCAGGGAGACTAGGAGGGCGGCGGCGAGCGGGGTTCGGCGCATGCTTCCGGCCGGGCGGCCCGCCTTCGCAGAGGCCGCAGGGGCGGTCGAGTGCGCCGTGATCATGCTACGCTCCGGACAGGGTCGCGGCCGCCCGCTTCACGGGCCCGCCCCGCCGGTGATAGAGCGTTAACCCTAATCCCCGGTTAAGGCTTCGGCCCCTCCCCTTCGGACGCATGACGAACCCAGCCTCGCCCGAATTCCTGCCCGCCGGCAGCCGTGCCATTCCGATCCGCTGCGTCGGCACCGCGGGCTGGCCCGAGACGGAGGCCGCCCTCTCCTCTGCCCAGAGAACCTACCTGCGGGCGACGGACTTCTCCCCGAAGCCGGGCCGGCTCGCCTTGCTGCCGGCCGAGGACGGCTCGATCGCACGCGTGCTGTTCGGCCTCGGCGAGGCGGAGGGAGCGGGCCGCGACCGGCTGGCCGCCGGCCGGCTGCCGGGGCTGCTGCCGCCCGGCAGCTACCGCCTGGAGGGCGGGATCGACCCGGCCGAGGCCGCCCTCGCGTGGCTTCTCGGCAGCTACCGCTTCGGGCGCTACCGGGAGGCGACGGGCGAGAGGCCGCGCCTCGTCGCACCGGACGGCGTCGACGCCGCCGAGATCGGGCGGATCGCGGGCGCCGTCGCGATGGGGCGCGACCTCGTCAACACGCCGGCGAACGATCTCGGCCCGGCCGAGATCGCGGCGGCCGCATGCGATCTCGCGCGGCGCCACGGCGCGTTGATCGCGATCATCGCGGATGAGGCGCTGGCGCGCGACTTCCCGCTCGTGCACGCGGTCGGTGCCGCCTCCGTGCGGGCACCCCGGCTGATCGACCTGACCTGGGGGTCGCCGGACGCGCCGCGCGTCACCCTCGTCGGCAAGGGCGTGGCCTTCGACACGGGCGGCCTCGACATCAAGCCCTCCGCCGGCATGCTCCTGATGAAGAAGGACATGGGCGGAGCGGCCGCCGCGCTCGCTGTTGCCGACATGGTGATGGGGGCCGGGCTGAACCTGCGGCTGCGCCTCCTCAGTCCCGCCGTCGAGAACGCCGTCTCGGGCGCGGCCTTCCGGCCCGGCGACGTGCTGGCGAGCCGCGCGGGCCTGAAGGTCGAGATCGGCAACACCGATGCCGAGGGGCGCCTGATCCTCGCGGACGCGCTCGCCCTCGCCGATGCCGAGGAGCCGGACCTCCTGATCGATTTCGCGACCCTGACCGGCGCGGCCCGGGTGGCGCTCGGGCCTGACCTGCCGGCCTTCTTCACGGAGGACGAGGCCCTCGCCGGCGCGGTCGCGGCGGCGGGCCTCGAGGCGGCGGATCCCGTCTGGCGCCTGCCGCTCCACGCGCCCTACGCGAGCCTGCTCGACTCGAAGGTCGCCGACCTCAACAACGTCTCGGGCGGCCCCTTCGCGGGGGCGATCACGGCGGCCCTGTTCCTGCGCCGCTTCGCGCCGAAGACCCGCGCGCATGTCCATTTCGACCTGTACGGCTGGAACCCCTCGACGAAGCCGGGGCGTCCGGAGGGCGGCGAGGTGCAGACGGCGCGCCTCGTCTACCGGCTGCTGAAGGATCGCTACGGGGGATGACGGGGCGCGCCCTCACCCCTGCAGCGGCAGCCCCGTCTCGATGAGGCGGGCCCAGAGCGAGGCGCCGTAGGGAGCGGCCGCGTCGCAGAAATCGTATTCGGGGTGGTGCAGGCCCGCGCTCGGCCCGTTGCCCATGAAGATGTAGGCGCCGGGCCGGTGGGCGAGCATGTAGGAGAAATCCTCGGCCGCCATCAGCGGCGCGACGGCCCGGTCGACCTGTGCCTCTCCCACGACCTGCGCCGCCACGTCGGCCATGAACTGCGCCTCGGCCGGGTGGTTCTCCGTCACCGGGTAGCTGCCGCTGAAATCGATCTCGCCCGCCGCGCCGAAGGCCGAGGCGACGTTCCGGACGACTTCCCGAACCCGGTCCTTGATCGTGCCCCGCACCTCCTGCGAGAGGGCACGCAGGGTGCCCCGCAGGGTGACGCTGTCGGGCAGGACGTTGAACGCCTCGCCGGCCTCGAGCGCGCAGACCGAGACCACCGCCGATTGCAGCGGATCGACGGAGCGTGACACGATCGATTGCAGGGCGACGATGACGTGGCTCGCCACCAGCACGCTGTCGACCGCGTGCTGCGGGAGGGCGGCGTGCCCGCCGCGGCCGCGGATCGTGATGGTGAAGCGGTCCGTCGAGGCCATGATCGGACCGGGCCGGATCGCGAAGCGACCCACCGGCAGGTTCGGGATGTTGTGCAGGCCGTAGACCGCCTCGATGCCGAAACGCTCCATCAGCCCGTCATGCACCATCGCCTCGCCGCCGCCGCCGCCCTCCTCGGCCGGCTGGAAGATCATCACGGCGGTCCCGTCGAAGGCGCGGGTCTCGGCGAGGTAGCGGGCTGCGCCGAGCAGCATCGCCGTGTGCCCGTCGTGCCCGCAGGCATGCATCCGGCCCGGCACCGTCGAGCGGTAGGGCAGATCCCGAACCTCTTGGATCGGCAGGGCGTCCATGTCCGCGCGCAGGCCGATCGCCCGGTTCGAGGCGGTGCCGCGCCCGCGGATGACGCCGACGACGCCGGTGCGGCCGATGCCGGTGACGACCGCGTCGCAGCCGAAGCCGCTCAGCTTCTCGGCGACGAAGGCCGCCGTCCGCTCGACGTCGTAGAGCAGCTCCGGGTGGGCGTGCAGGTCGTGGCGCCACGCGGTGATCTCGTCCGCGAAGGCGCCGATGCGGTCGACGACGGGCATGGCTCTCGGAGGGTCTGGCGATGTGGAGGGCGGACGGGCCGTCCGGCCGGTGGGCGCGGCCCGCACCTCTCGCCGTGCGCACCGGGCTTGCGGCCAGCAAACAGGAGGCCAACCGCCGGGTCAACGGTCAGGGGCGCGGGGAGGTCCCCGCATCCGGCCTCTCGGCGAGATCGTCGAGGATCGGGCAATCGGGCCTCTCGTCGCCGCAGCAGCGCTCCGCGAGGTCCGAGAGCGTGCCCGCCATGCCCTCGAGCTCGGCGATCCGGCGCCGGAGCGCCGCGACGTGATCGAGGGCGATGGCCTTCACCTGCGCGCTCGACCGGCTTCGGTCCCGCCACAGGGCGAGGAGATCGCCGATCGCCTCCATCGAGAAGCCGAGGTCCCGGGCCCGGCGCACGAAGCGCAGGGTGTGCAGATCCGCCGCGCCGTAGGTGCGGTAGCCGCTCTCGGCCCGGATCGGTGCCGGCAGCAGGCCGATCGACTCGTAATAGCGGATCATCTTGGCCGAGACGCCGGTCAGCCGCGCCGCCTCTCCGATGGTGATCCGGCCCGGCTCGTGCCCCTTCATGCCGGCCGCTCCGCCGGAACCGCGCCGTCACGCCCCGGCCCGGCGCGCCCGCCGGCCCGGCGCAGCCGCAGGGAATTGCCGACGACGAAGACGCTCGACAGGGCCATCGCGCCGGCCGCGAGCACCGGCGAGAGGGCGGGTCCGCCGATGAAGGTCAGCGCGCCCGCCGCCACCGGGATAAGGGCGGCGTTGTAGGCGAAGGCCCAGAACAGGTTCTGGCGGATGTTGCGCATCACCGCCCCCGACAGGTCGCGCGCGGTGACGAGGCCGTCGAGGGCACCCGACATCAGGACCACGTCGGCGCTCTCGACCGCGATGTCCGTGCCTGTCCCGATCGCGATGCCGACATCGGCCTCGGCCAGCGCCGGCGCGTCGTTGATGCCGTCCCCGACGAAGGCGACCGGGCCCTGCGCGGCGCGAAGGGCGCGCACCGCCTCGACCTTGCCCGCCGGCAGCATGTCGGCCGCGACCTCCGCGATGCCGAGGTCCCGCGCGACGCTCTCCGCCGTGAGCCGATTATCTCCCGTCACCATCGCGACGGCGATGCCGCGCGCTCTCAGCGCCGCCACGGCCTCCGCGGCCCCGGCCTTGACGGGATCGGCCACCGCGATGAGGGCCGCGAGATGCCCGTCGAGGGCGACGTAGAGCGGGCTGCGCCCGGCCGCGGCGAGGCGCCCGGCTTCAGCAGCGAGCGTCCCCGTGTCGATGCCGAGGCGCTCCAGGTAGCGCCGGGCACCGACGGCCACGCGGCGCCCGCCGATCCGGCCCGTGACGCCGAAACCGGGCACGGCCTCGAAATCCTCGACCGCGGCGAGGGTGAGCCCCCGCTCGCGCGCGGCCAGGGTGACCGCCTCGGCGTACGGGTGCTCCGAGCGCGCCTCGACGCCGGCTGCGAGGGCCAGCACCTCGTCCTCGGGGATCCCCGGCGCCGCGACGAGATCCGTCAGGCGCGGGCGGCCCTCGGTCAGCGTGCCCGTCTTGTCGAGGGCGACGACGCGGACGCCGCGCAGGGCCTGGAGGGCGGTGCCGTTGCGGAACAGCACGCCGCGCTCGGCGGCGCGGCCGGTGCCGACCATGATCGAGGTCGGTGTCGCGAGGCCCATCGCGCAGGGGCAGGCGATGATGAGCACCGCGATGGCGTTGACGAGGGCGTGGCCGAGCGCCGGCTCGGGGCCGAGGATCAGCCAGGCCAGGAAGGTGGCGGCCGCGATCGCGATCACGGCCGGCACGAAGCGGCCGGTCACCCGGTCGACCAGCGCCTGGATCGGCAGCTTGGCGCCCTGCGCCGCCTGCACCATCCGCACGATCTGCGCGAGCACCGTCTCGGCTCCGACCCGCTCGACCCGCAGATCGAACCCGCCCGGGCCGTTGAGCGTGCCGCCGACGACCGAACTCCCCGGCTCCTTGCGGACGGGGACGGGCTCACCCGTGACCATGCTCTCGTCCACGAAGCTCGCGCCGGCCACCACGAGGCCGTCCGCGGAGACGCGCTCGCCCGGCCGCACCCGCACGATGTCGCCGACCCGCAGCGCATCGAGGCCGATCTCGGTCTCGGCGCCGTCGCGGATGACGCGCGCGGTCTTCGGCGCCAGCCCGACGAGACGGGCGATGGCCGCGCCGGTGCGGCCCTTGGCGCGGGCTTCGAGGAAGCGCCCGAGAAGGATCAGCGTGACGATGAGGACGCTCGCCTCGAAATAGAGATGGGCGCTGCCCGCCGGCAGCCAGCCCGGCGCCAGCGTCGCGACGAGGGAGTAGAGGTAGGCCGCGCCCGCCCCGAGGGCGACGAGCGCATTCATGTCCGGGTGCCCGCGCAGCAGCCCGGGCACGCCGCGGGCGAAGAAGCGCCGACCCGGGCCGACCAGGACCAGCGTCGCGAGCGCCGCCTGCAGGAGCGAGGGCGCCTGCGCTCCGGCCAGTCCGGAGACGGCGTGATGGAACCCGGGCAGGAGGTGGCCGCCCATATCCAGCACGACGATCGGCAGCGACAGGATCGCTGCGGCGATGAGATCGCGCCGCAATCGGGCCGCCTCCGCCGCATGCCGGTCCGTCGGGTCGATCGAGGCTGCGGCGGGCTCGGCCCTCGCCGCGTAGCCGGCCGCCTCGACGGCGGCGACGAGGTCCTCGGCCGAGACGAGCCCGTCCGCGTGCCGCACCCGGGCCTCCGCCGTGGCGAGATTGACGCTCGCGGTCGAGACGCCCGGCACCGATGCCAGCGCCCGCTCGACGCGGCCGACGCAGGAGGCGCAGGTCAGCCCCTCGACCCGCAGCACCGTCTCCGCCTGAGGGATCGCGTAGCCCGCAGCGGCGACGGCCTCGGCGGCCTCGCCCGGTGCCCCGGGCGCCCCGAGAACGAGGCTCGCACGGCCGCTGGCGAGGTTCACGGAGACGTCGCGGGCGCCCGGCAGGGCCGCGAGCGCCCGCTCGACGCGACCGACGCAGGATGCGCAGGACAGGCCGGAGACGGGAAAGCTCAGGATACGGGGTCGAAGAGCGGTATCGGACATGGGAGAGGATCGCGTCTGCCTATCCAGGATCCCTCATGTGGGGCTTCCCATGATGGGAAGGTCAAGGGCGGGACGGCTGGCTCGCGCCGCCATCCTCGCGGCAGCCGGTGGGCCGGATCAGCGCCCCGTCCCCGTCTCGCCCGGCGGCGGCTCGGGCAGCCTGACGCGGACGACGGTGCCGCGGCCGATCTCGCTCTCGATCGCCAGCCGCCCGCGGTGACGGTTCAGCGTGTGCTTGACGATGGCGAGGCCGAGCCCCGTCCCGCCCTGCTGGCGGCTCGACGTGACGTCGACCCGATAGAAGCGCTCGGTCAATCGGGGGAGGTGCTCGGGCGGGATGCCGGGGCCGTCATCGGTGACCGCGAGCTCGGTCTCGGGCTCGCCGAGACGTCCCTGCACGCCGCGGGCGAGCGAGACCGTGACCTGGGTGCCGCCGTATTTCACCGCGTTCTCGATCAGGTTCTCGACCACGCGCAGCAACTCGTCGCGCTCTCCCAGAACGGGATAAGCGCCCTCCTCCGCCTGCACGGCCACGCCGACGCCGCGCTCGGCGGCGAGCGGTGCCTGCGCATCCACCATCTGGCGCGCGATCTGACCGAGATCGACCGTCTCGGTCGGGGCGACGTGCTCGCGCAATTCGATCCGCGACAGCGAGAGCAGGTCGTCGATGAGCCGCGTCATCCGCTGCGCCTGCGTGCGCATGATGGCGAGGAAGCGCTCGCGTGCGGCGACATCGTTGCGGGCCGGCCCTTGCAGGGTCTCGATGAAGCCGAGGAGCGAGGCGAGCGGCGTGCGCAGCTCGTGGCTGGCATTGGCCACGAAATCGACGCGCATCGCTTCGAGGCGCTGCGCCGAGGTGAGGTCGCGCAGGAACAGCACCACGTTCGGCTGGCCGCCCGCCTGCGGCATCGGCAGGGCGCCGATCTGCACCTCGAAGCTGCGCTCGGTCGGCACGCGGGTGGCGTAGCCGGTCTTCAGCGGCAGGCCGGTGCGCAGGACCTCCTCGATGCCGTCGAGGATCTCCGGTGCCCGCAACGCGAAGGAGAGCGGGTGGCGCAGCTTCAGGTTCGGGAGGAGCGCGCGCGCGGCGGGGTTCGCCTCGAGGACGACGGAGCGGCGATCGATCAGGATGACGGGATCGGGAATGTTGGCGAGCAACGCCTCGGCGATGGCGTGGCGGGCCGGGCTTGCGGCCTCCGTCCGCGCCGCGACGGGGGGGCGGTGGCGCCCGCCGATCGAGCCGCCGAGCCCGGCCGCGGCGAGTGCGGCGGCGGTGAGGGCGAGGTCGAGGGAGCCGTCGAGCCAGGCGACGGCGAGGAGGGAGGCCGCCGCCACGCCCGCCCCCGTCCAGGCGGCCCGGCGCGCGCCCTCGGCCATCAGAGGATCCCGGCCATCGAGAACGGCGCCCTCAGCGGCGGGCAGGAGGCGTCACGGCCGCCCGTCCGGATCGGCGCCGCGGCGTACCTGCTGCGCCCGCTTGAAGATCTCGTAGGCGCCGAGCATCGCGAGGGCGAGCACGAAGGGCACGAGGTAGTAGCAGACCCGGAACAGGAGCAGCGAGCCGAGCACTTGGTCCCGCGGCAGGCTCGACAGGGCGAGGAGGATCGTCGCCTCGAACACGCCGAGGCCGCCCGGCGCGTGGCTCGCGATGCCGAGCATGGCGGCGAGGACGTAGACGGCGAGGACGGTGGTGAAGCCGATCGTCAGGCCCGGCGGCAGCAGGAGGTAGAGGACGGCTGCCGCGGCGCAGACGTCGCCGATGCCGACGAGCATCTGGCTGAAGGAGACGGAGGCGCCCGGAAGCTCGAGCCGCCAGCCCTTCACCTTCACGCTGCGCCGCTTGAGCGAGACCCAGGCCAGATAGCCGAGCACCGCGACGAGGGCGGCGAGGCCGACGCCCTGGTTCAGGCGGATCGAGGTGAAGGTCAATCCCGCGAGCTGGCCCGCCTCCACGATGAGGCTGAGGCCCAGCACGACGCCCATGCCGAGCCAGAAGGTGAAGCCCGCGATCACCGTGAGCGCGGCGATCTTGGGGGCCGACAATCCCTCCCGGGAGTAGATCCAGTAGCGGATCGTTCCCGCGGTGAAGAGCGGAAAGCCGAGGGTGAAGCTCACCGCGTAGCTCGTGAACGAGGCGAGCGCCGTGATGCGGTACCGGACCTTCACCTTGAGCTGGCGCAGGGCGAGCGCGTCGTAGCCGGTGAGGAACAGGTAGCTCACGCAGACGAACAGGAAGGCGAGGCCGAGCTGCTTCGAGGTCGCCGCCGTGAAGGCCGCCTGCAACTCCGCCCAGGTGACGGTCTGGACGAGCTTCCACAGGACGCCGATCGAGACGGCGAAGAGGATCACGCTCGCGGCGGTGCCGATCCAGGCGTAGCGGCTCCGCATCCCGGACGACCGGGCGACCTGCGGCACGCCGGCGGCTTCCGCCGTCCGGTCGGCCTCGATCGCCTCGGCGTCGTCGAGCGCCTTCTGATGCTGTCCGACAAAATTCATACGTTCGGCGTTCGCCTCCGCCGGGTGCCCCGCCCGGCGCGAAGCGGACGGTGAATCATTCCCCGAGCCTGTGCCGGACCGCGGCCCGTTGGCGAGGCATTTAGGGGCAATGGCCGGCAAAGGCCAGCGAGGCCGTCCGAATCCGGCGGTCCCTTCCCATCCGTTTCCGTCCCTGCGCACGGTGAGCGCAGATCACCGCTGCGTGAATCCGGGGCCTGCGAGATGGGCGGCGGCCGCGGCCAAGCCTTGGCGGATGCGCTCGGCGACGGCCGGCGAGGTGCAGACATAGGTCGGGCTCGGATGGGGGATGGCGACGACGGGCAGGGCCGGGCGAAACGCCTCGAGCGCGCCTCTGCCCTCGCCCGCGAAACGGCCGGCCAGCACCGCCACGGTCAGGTCGGGCAGCCGGTCGAGGAGCGGCTCCAGATAGGCGGCGGCCGCCTTCGCCTCCGCTCGCCGCGGCGCCCGGTTCAGGGCGCCCTCGGCGTGGATCACCCACGGCACCGTGTTCCAGATCAGGGTGTCCCGCCGCGCGATGCCGGCGCCCGCGAGGAAGCGGAACAGGTTGGCGGCCGTGCCCGTGGCGTTGTCGCGGGAGACGAAGCCGGTGCGAAAGATCGCGGGGCTGGGCGTTTCGAGAAGGAGGAGCAGCCGCGCCCCGACGCCGCCGTCGAGCGGATCGGGATCCGGCACGGGCGCCTGCCGCTCCGCGGCGATGGTCCGGGCGAGGTCCCGCAGGGGTGCCAGGTGGGGCGAGCCGAGAAGGGCGCGCCGGGCCGCGAGCGCCGCCGGATCGGCGAGGCTTTTCGGAGCGGCGGGCTCAGGCGCCATCGGCGCCCGGAATGCCGGCCGGCAGGATCCCGGAGACCCGGAACCGCTCGACGCCGCGCTCTTCGGCGAGGCGCCGGGACAATCCCTCGCGGCCGCCGAACTGGAAGCCGATCTGCGTCGCGTAGGCCGCGCAGGCGGCCTCCTTGCGGGCCTCGGCCTCCGGCGTGAGGCGGATCTCCCGCTCCGTAAGATCCGCGAAGCGCGTGCGCAGCGGTTCCTTCGGATCGGCACTGCGCACCGTGTAGGGGAAATCGCGCCACCACAGCACCGGCAGCCCGGTCTCGATGGCGTCGAGGGCCCGCACCATCTGGACGTGATCGACGTGGCCGCCGATCGCTTGCGGCGCGGCGAGGAGATCGGGCCGCAATTCCGCGACGAGGTCGCGGAGTGCCGGGGCGAGGGTCCCGACGATCCCGTCATCGGCCCGCGTCGGCCCGAACAGCTCGGGCGCCGAGCCGTAGCCGCGGTGCGGCGCCTCCCGGAACGGCAGGTGACGCGGCTCGGAGATGCCGAGGGCCATCGCCGCCGCCCGGTCCTCCTCGCGGCGGAGCGCCATGTAGTCGACCTCCGCCGGCAATCCCTTGTCGAGCTGGCAGGCGAGCGCGAAGCCCCGGGGCTCGGGCACGCTGCCCGTGAACGGGGTCGCCATGACGACGTGCCAGCCGGCCTCGGCGAGCATCGCCAGCGTGCCGCCGCAGGAGAAGGCGGCGTCGTCGAGATGCGGCGAGAGGGCGAGCGCGGTGGGCATGTGTCGACCTAGAGGAGGTGCGGCTCCGCCCGGAACCGGCAGGCGGGATCGACGGGCAGATCGGGCGAGAAGCGCGTATCCGGATGCGCACCCGCGATCGTCGCGTAGATCCCCATGATCTGGCGGCCGACCGTCTCCCAGGAATAGACGCGGCGGCACTCCTCCAGGCCGGCGCGGGCGATGCGGCGGCGCAAGTCCGCGTCCGCGATCACGCGGGCGAGCGCGTCCGTCAGTGCCGGCACGTCGCCGGGCTGGGTCAGGAGCCCGTTCTCGCCGTCGCGCAGGCAGTCGGAGACGCCGACAGAGTGGGTCGAGACCACCGCGAGCCCCGCCGCCATCGCCTCCAGGATGGTGTTCGAGAAGCCCTCCGCGTAGGTCGGCGAGACGAAGGCGTCGGCCTGCCGGTAGAGGTCCGGCACCGTCGCGTAGTCGGCGTATCCCGTGAAGCGGAGCCTCTCCTCGGGCAGGCCAAGCTCGGCCGCGCGGGCTTGCGACGCCTCGACGTCGGGACCGATGCCGGAGATCGTCGCGGAGAACGGCGTGCCGCGGTCGCGCAGGTGTCCGAGCGCGTCGATGAAGTCGAGCACGCCTTTCCGCCGGTCGACGCGGCCGTGATAGAGGAGGCGCACCGGGCCGGCATGGGGCTCGGGCAGCCCCTCCCCCGTCGTCTGCGCGAACCGCGCCGTGTCGACCGCGCCCGGCACGATGGTGAAGCGGCCCGGGTCGGTGCCGAGCCGCTCGCAGACCTCCGCCACGAAGGAGCGGCCTCCGATGAGGAGCGCGTTGGCGTGGTCGAGCACCGCGCACATGGCTCGGCGGTGCGTCTCGCAGCAGGAGCCGACCCAGTGGCCGTCCCCGCCCTGGATCGAGACTACGTTCGGAACGCCGAGCCTGGCGGAGGCGAGCAGGACGGCCCAGCCGGTCGGGTAGCCGTACTGGGCGTGCAGGACGTCGAAGGGCGCGCGCGCATGCTCGGCCGCGATCGTCTCGACCATCGTCCCGACGTCGCGCTCGAAGTCGCCGCCCTCCTGCTCGCCGAGCTGCTCGAGGCCGATCACCCGGACTCCCGGGACGGGCGGGGGCGGGCCGCCGCCGTAGACACGGGTGCCGAACGCGTCGCCCCGGTACTGGCTGATCATCGTCACGTCGTGGCCGGCGCCGACGAGTTCGCGCAGGAGATTCTGCGCGTAGACGCTCATGCCGGATATCGCCGGGACGTAGCGCCGGCTGACGAAGCAGATCCTCATCGGACAGGGGTTTCCCGTACGCTCGTGTCGGGCGGCGGCAGTTCCGGGCCCGGCCGCCGGCAATTCCTCAGGTATTCGAGCGCCTTCGGGATCATCGCGTCGGCCCGGTGGCTCTCGCGGGAGAGCTCGACGCAGATCAGCTTGCCGAAATGGATCGCTTCGAGGGCATCGAGCACCCCCGGCACGTCCATGTCGCCCTCGCCGAAGGGCAGGTGCACGTGGACGCCGCGCGCCATGTCCTCGATCGCCACGGTGCCGATGCGGGGCGCGAACTCGGCGACCGCCGCCGCCGGCTCCCGCTCGCCCGTGACGAGGCAGTGGCCGGTGTCGAGGGCGAGGGACAGGCCGTCCACTTGGAGCGCCGCGAAGTCGTCGAGCGTCTCGATCAGCATGCCGGGCTCGGGCTCCAGGCAGGGCACGACACCGTTCTCGCGGGCATAGGCCACGACCTCGGTGAGGCCTTCAGTGAGCCAGAGCCGCGCCTCCGCAGGGTCGATGCCGGGCTTCGGCACGCCCGCCCAGAACGACACGGCCTCCGATTTCAGGATCGCGCCGATCTCGATCGCCCGCTTCAGGAAGCCGATCCGGCGGGCGCGGCCGGTGGCGTCGGCCGTCACCAGGGTCGGCTCGTGCTTGGCCCGCGGGTCGAGGAGGAAGCGGGCGCCCGTCTCGATCACGGAGCCGAGGCCGCGGCGCTCCAGGCGGCTGGCGACCCGCTCGGCTTCCCGCGCCCAGGTCTCGGCGAAGGGGTCGAGATGGTGGATGTCGAGGGTGAGCGCGATGCCGTCGTAGCCGGCACCGGCGATGAGGTCGATCGCATCGTCGAGGCGGTGATTGGCGGCCCCGTTGGTGTTGTAGGCGAAGCGGAGACTCATGCGGCCCGTCCCCTCTGCTCCAGCCGGAACGGCGCGTGGTGCGATTCCGGCTCGCGATAGAGGGGATAATGGCTGCCGACGATCTCCTCGGCCAGGGCCACGTCGAAGAGCGGCTGGCCGCCGAAGCGCTCGATCGCCTCGGGCGTCAGGCGGATCGGGCGCAGGGTCTCGCTGGGCGTGCCGAAGCGGACGAGGGGGTGATCGCGCTCGATGAGCTTGCGCGCGTTGCGCTCGCCGATCCGGTAGTAGCTCATGGTCTCGACCTCGAGCCCCGGCACGATCGCCTTGACGACGCCGACCCCGCCGCCGGGCGGCGAGCAATCCACGTAGAGGATGTCGAAGCCCGCGTCGGACAGACGCTCGCAGGCGATGGCGCCGCGCGCGTGCCCGTCGGCGGCCGGCGTGGTCGGCAGATCCGCGAAGGATTTCGTCGTGCGCTCGGAATAGACGGTGTCGGCGAGCACGGCGTGCAGCTCCTCCGGCGGCAGCACGATCCATTCGAGCATGGCCTTCAGCGCCCGGCTCTCCTCCAGGTCGAGGCTCGGCAGGGCCTTCTCGATGAAGTCGCGGACGTAGCCCGGCGGCGTGACCCGCTCGGCGAAGGAGAGGGGGCCGTGCCCGAAGGCCTTGCGCACCCGCGCCGCCTGGAATTCGAGGAGCGCCTTGCGCAGGGCCCGCTCCCGGTCCGGGTCGCAGGCCTCGCCGCAGGCCGAGAGGGCGATCGGCGCCGGCGCGTCGGCGGGATTCCGGTCGTAGCCGACGACGTAGAGGTTCGTCAGGCCGAACTGGTCGGTGGCGAATTTCGGCAGCGCCCGGATGCCGAGCGATTCCAGCCTTGCCAGCATGCCTGAGGTTTCGGGCCCAAGCCCTTGCGAGAGATCGAGCATCACGCCCTGGTCGAGGGCCCGGAACAGGAGGCCGTTGCCGTCCCGCTGCAGCAATTCCAGAACGCCGTGGCCGAGGGCGAAGGGCACGTCCGGCCCTGCGCCAAGGCCGTTCGTGATCAGGTTCGTGAAGGGCTTGTAGCCCTCAGACAGCTCGAAATAATCCGTCGCCGCGACGTCGAGGGGCATCAGCACCGTCTCGCCGGTCGGGTGGCGGGTGGCGGCGGTCCATTCGAGCACGGTGTCGCGGTCCACGGGCGAGCCCGCGGGGAGGCCGAGCGTGAGCGGGTCGGCGACCGAGCGGGCGCCATGGACGCGCACGAGATCGGTGTAGGATCCCCGCTCCTTCCGGCGCGGGATCAGCGCGAGCGAGGGCATCAGGTTCTCGGCGATCTCGGCCACCGCGCCGATGATCGCCTCGTCGTCGGTCGCCCCGTAGCCGATGCCGCTCGGCATGGCGCCGACGAAATAGGGATCGTCGAGGAAGAGCGAGACGAACCAGACCGGGATTCCGGTGCGGTCGAGGGGCGCCAGCGGAAAGCCGACGATGCGCCCTTCGGGCAGGACGTCGAGATAGGCGCGCACGGGCTCGGGCAGGGAGTCCGGCAGGCCCTCGATCCGGCGCTTCTGCCCGAACCGATAGGCGCGCGGCGCCTTCAGGCGGGCGTGGCGGGCGCGGTCGTCCTGATCAAGCTCAGTCATGGTCTTCGATTCATCCCGTTCCGCATCGCCGTCCGACCGGTGCCGTGCCCTCAGCGGCCCGCCCGCGGCCCGTCCCGGCGGCGCTCGCTCTCGTAGGCTTCCACCACGAGCCGCATCGTATGCAGGTCGCGCTCGACCGAGTAGGCGTCGCGCTCCTCCGGACGGCGCAGGGCCGAGCCGAAGGCGCGCACCTGCTCCAGGAAGGGCGAGGCCTGCGTGTCGAAGGCGATCTCCTCCGCGCGGCCGCTGGCGCCGTCGGTCAACGTCACCGTGCCGCCGGCCACCTGCCCCATCGTGTCGATGGCGGTGAGCATGCCCCTGGTGCCCACCACCTCCAGCCGCCGCCGCGGCAGAGCGTCGGGGCAGTTGTAGGCGACGTGAAGGTTGGCGAGCACGCCCGCGCCCGTGCGCCCGATCAGCAGGGCGCCGTCATCGACCGCGTAATCCTGCGCGCGGGCCTGCGTCAGGGCGACGATCTCGGTGATCGATTCGCCGGTGAGGAAATCGACGAGGTCGAGCCCGTGCGGCGCGAGGTCCATCAGGGCGCCGCCCCCCGCCTGGAGAGGGTCGATGCGCCAATTGTCGAGGCCCTCGATGGAGGCCCAGCCCCGATCGAGCCAGCAGGCGTAGACGATGCGCACGGCGGTCACGGTGCCGAGCCGGCCTGCCTCGATCAGGGCCCGCATGGCGCGGTGGCCGGGATGGTGGCGCTGGTCGAAGGCGGTGCCGTAGAAGATGCCGCCGCCGCGCACGGCCTCGGCCATCGCCTCGGCATCGCCGAGTTGCGCCGCCATCGGCTTCTCGCAGAGCACGGCCTTGCCGGCCGCGGCCAGGGCCACGACCGCCTCGCGGTGCAGATGATTCGGGGTGGCGACGTAGACGGCCTCGATCTCGGGATCGGCCAGAAGGTCTGGGAGTGTCGCGTAGGCCCGCGCTCCTTCCGCCTCCGCCGCCCGGCGGGAAGCCTCCCCCGGGTCGCAGACGGCGACGAGGCGATGCCCGGCGGCGCGGATGCCGGGCGCCATGTAGTCGCGCGCGACCCAGCCGTAGCCGACGATGCCCCAGGCGACGCCGTCGGTCATCACCAGCGCTCCGGCAGATCGACGAATTCCCGCCGCCGCACACGCTCGGCCTCGGGAGCGGTCGGGGGGCCGACCCAGTCGAGCGCGTCCGGTCCGTCCGAGCGCATCGGGTAGGTGACGGCGGCTGCGTATTCCTGCTCGTAGCGCTCGGACGGCCAGCGGATCTCGTAATCCCCTGCCCCGTCGGGTGCGTAGAGCGGGTTGAGGCGCAGATGCGTGCCCTCGCGGGGCAGCGTCAGGCCGTCGATGATCGCGCGCGGCGCCGGGCGCATCCCGGGCCCCGCCACCACCGAGAAGGCTTCGCAGCCGCGGATCTCGGCCGGCAGCCGGGGCGCGGGGGCGCGGGTCTCCACGAGGGCCCGGGTCAGCTCGGCGTCGTCATAGACGAGGGCGTCCGGAAACAGCTCCTCGATCTCCTCGGCCGAGACGGCCCGGCCCGCCGAGAAACCCGGCCGGTCGCTGTTGTGGATGTGGCTGAGGGCCAGCCAGCCGTCGTCCCCCGCGTTCTGGCGGAGGCATTCGAGCAGAGACGCCTTGTCGTCCAGGAAGTAGAAGGCGTCGTTGCAGACGACGAGATCCACGGGCGCGCCGCCGACCGGCCAGTGGGGCGAGGCCGCATCGAAGCAGACGAGCTGCGCCCCCTTCCCCACCACCCAGTGGCGGGCGACCCAGAGCTTGGCGAAGACCACGTCCGCGCCCGCGACCTTGGCGCCGTGGCGCTGCAACTCGCGCAGGTAATGCCCGATGCCGCAGGCGAACTCGAAGACGCAGGCGGGCTCGTTCCAATGCGCCTCCAGCAGCGCGAGCCCGGCGAGGAAGGTCGGATCGCTCCAGCGGTGAAGGAAGTAGTCTCCGACGCGGCCCCAGCCGAGGAGGCGCATCGCGTCGCGCAGGCTGGCCTCCTCGCGCCCGTGCACGAGGGCTTCGAGGTCGGCCCGGTTCGCCGGCGGCCCGTTCCACCAATCGTCCTGGTCGGCCAGGAGGGCCACGAGGGCCTTCTCGCGGCCGTTCGTTGCCTCCGCATCGTCGAGATGCGCCAGCACTTCGGCAATGAGAGCCTCACGGCCGATGCGCAGATACGGGATCCCGTCGATCACCGGCCAGCGGGCGCCGGTTTCGGCGTCGCGCAGGGAATGCGGCGTGTCGGAACGGAGCGCGTTGCCCGTCTCGGGGGAGGTCAGGGTGAAGGGGATCATGCTCTGCTACCCGCCCCCGTCGCGTGTGCGATCACGGGATGCGCATATCCTTCAGCACCCGATCATGGAACCCCTTCACCGGCCCCGCATGGACGAGTTCCATCTCGTCGAGCACGGTGCCCATGGTGAGCGAGGCCGCGCGCAGGTGCTGCGCGATCTGCAGCACCCGATCGATCGCGTCCGCGGCGTGGAAGGCGCGGCCCTCCGCGGTGGCGTCGTCGGGCAGCACGGCCCGGGCCCGCTCGACGGTCGCGCGCAGGGGCGGGTCGAGTTCGTCGAGCGCCCATTGCGTGGTGCGCGCCATGATCGGCCCGAGATGATCGCCGAGCAGCATCTCGCCGGTGAAGCCGGCATCCGGCATCGCCGCGTTGTGGAAGTGGTGCGCCATCGCCGCGAGGAACACGGTGGTCGGGTCCGCCCGGTAGAACGGGCTCAGCACGACGCCGTAGACGGCGACCATCAGGCAGTGCTCGGCGTGGTTCTCCGGCGGCTCGAGGAGGATGCGTGGCTTGCCGGGGCAGGTCACGCCCGCGCGCGGCTGCTGCGCCAGCGCCGCGACGAAACCCGGTAGCGAACCCGCCTCCAGCGCTTCCCGGCTTCGCAGCCGCTCCCGCAGCCGCCCGCGAAGGCCGGCTTCCAGCTCGGGCGTGACCGCGTCGAAGCCGGCGACGAGCACGTCGCCCACGGCCGCCTCGGAGAGGCCCGTCGAGGCCAGGAAAGGGGCGTCGAGGTCGCAGAGGCGGCAGGCGGCGAGCGTCTTGGCCGTGATCTCGAGGGCCACGGCCTCGGGCGCGGCTCCGCCCGTCAGGGCGCTCCACCCCTGCGCGAACAGGCGCTCGGCGACCGAGCCCGCGCGCCCGGCCGAGCGGACGCGCTTGAGGTCGTTCAGCTCGACGAGTAGCTCGCGGAGCGCGACGGGTGCTGCGGCGCCCTCCGACGGGCCCGGCATCAGTGCACGCCGAGCCAGTCGAGCAGCATCTGCTCCTGCTTGCCGAAGGCGTGCTCCGGCCCGTGGCCGTTCTTGACCATCGGCGCCTTGAAGAAGGTCGAGAGCTGCTCCTGCACGCCGCCGTCGCCGCGCTTCTTGGCGAGGTCCAGCACGCGGGCGATCTCGATGACGAGGGGCGCGGCCAGGATCGAGTCCTTGCAGAGGACGTTGACCTTGATCTGCATGCGCTGCCCGAGGAAGCCGGTGACGTCGATGTTGTCCCAGGCTTCCTTGTCGTCGCCGCGGGGGCGGTAATAGTGGATGTGCACGAGGTGGTCCTCGACCGGGTAGCCGAGGATCGAGTCGAGCACCGTGCCCTTGGTGTTGAGCTTCGATTGCAGCGAGCTCGGATCGTTGAGGGCGAGACCGTCGCGGTTGCCGAGGATGTTCGTCGAGAACCAGCCGTCGACGTGCAGCGCGCGCGCCTTCAGCGCCGGCGCCAGCACCGTCTTCATCATGGTCTGGCCGGTCTTGCCGTCCTTACCCGCGACCGGGACGTTGAGCTCGCGCGCGAGGTCGAGCAGCGCCGGCACGTCGGCGGCGACGCTCGGGGTGAAGTTCGCGTAGGGCACCCCGCTCTTGATCGCCGCGTAGGCGTAGAGCATCGCCGGGCTGATCGATTCGTCGCTCGCGTCGAGCCCCTTCTCGAAGGCGGCCGAGGAGTTCAGCACCGGCTCGCTGAGATCGGGCCAGCGCTCCGTCGAGGCGAGGTTGACCACGACCACCTCGTCGAGGTTGCTCTCCTGGCGGAAGCGCCGCAGGTCGTTGGCGATGATGGAGACCGTCTCGCGGTGATCCTTGGCGACGATGCGGTTGCCGCCGTCGATGTTCTTGCAGAACTTGGCGCTGCCGACCGCCGGCCAGGGCGTGATGCCCTTCAGGACCTGGGCGCCGTTCTCGATATCCTGCTTGGTGAGCACACCGTGGCCCGTCGCGGCCGAGGCGAGGTCGTCGCCGTTGAGGTCCCAGCCGCCGAAGACGAGATCCTTGTAGTCGGCCATGCCGGCGACCGGAACGTTGGCGAGCGGCAGGCCATCGAGCCTGTTCGACCCCGACTTGATCATCTCGATGCCGGCGATCGCTGTGGTGGCGACCGCGCCACCCATGCCAACGAACGCAACGCCGACGCGGCGACCGGTCTGCATGCTCATCGGAACCGAACTTCCTTGCTGTGAAGACGCGGGGGCGTCGGACGGGCCAGGAGAGCCAGCCCCGCGTGGGACTAGGTAACTGGCTCGGTCAGGCTTCGTTCCAAGCCCCGCTCGGACAAATTTCTGCCCCCGGTCCCCTGAACCGCGCCCGAACGGATCGTTAAAAATCCGTAAAAACGCAGGGTTAACCGGCCCTTAAGGGTGCCACGGTTGGATCACCGGGTCGTCCCATTGTGGACACAGGGGGCGGCGACATAGCCGCCACTTGATCGAAGCCGCGCCCAAGCAAGCCGCGGCACGAAAAAGGAAGAATGATGGGGGTTTTCCCGGAGCCGGCGCTTTGCGCCGACGACGCGAGCCGTCTCGTGCTGAGCGAGACTGTGGATCAAGATCAGACCGTAGCGTGGCTGCTGCGAGCCGAGCCGAAAAGACAGGGCCGGCGCCATGCCAATATTCGCCGTCGTCTGCTGACGACTTTGCTGGCTGGCCTCGTCGGCTTCAGTTTGCCGCAGAGCGCGCTGGCGCCCGCCTCCGCGCACGATCGCATCGACGAGCGGGCCGTCGCGGCCCGGGATCTCGCGAGCCGGACGGCGCCGGAGAGGCCGGCGGACTGGGGCGGCGTGCCGCTCCTCGAGCAGGAGCCCGCCACCACGGCTCTCATCGTGAGCGATCTCGCCAGCCTGCCCCAGCCCCGCACCGGAGCCGGTGACGAGGTGCTGCGCTTCGGCGAGATGAGCGTGCCGCGCGCGATCGTCGAGACGATCCTGCGGGCCTCGGCGGAGGCCGGGGTCGATCCCGTCTACATGATGGCGCTGGCCGACAAGGAATCGAGCTTCTCGGCGCGCGCCAAGGCCGCGACCTCGTCGGCCGAGGGCCTGTTCCAGTTCGTCACCGCGACCTGGCTGGAGATGATCCGCGATTTCGGTGCCCGCTACGGCTACGAGGACGAGGCCGCCGCGGTCACCGGGCGCGGCGCCGCCATCACCGTCTCGGGCGAGGGCATGCGCGAGCGGGTGCTGCGCCTGCGCCGCGACCCCTACGTCGCCTGCCTGATGGCGGCGGAGCTGATCAAGCGGGATCGCGCCCGGATCGAGGCCCGGATCGGACGTGATCTGAAGACCTCGGAACTCTACCTCGCCCACTTCTTCGGCACGTCGAGCGCCGGCCGCTTCCTGGCGCTGAGCGCCGAGCAGCCGGGCACGGTCGCCTCGAAGGAATTCCGGAGCGCGGCCCGGGCCAACCGGTCCCTGTTCACGGAGAAGGCCGGCAAGGGGCGCCGCGGCCTGACGGTCGCCGAGGTCTACGAGAAGATCGACGACATGATCGACCGCCGTCTGAACCAGTACGAGGGCGTCGCCGCGCTTGCCGGGACCCTCGTCAGGGAGGAGCGCGAGGACGGGCGCGTGAAGGTCACCGACGCCTCGCTGCCCGATCTCCGCTGAGGCTGCGTGCCGGCGGCCGCTCAGGGGCCGGCCGTCGCATCGCCCCCGCGCTTGACCCGGCTCAGGATCATCGCGAGGGGAACCGCCGAGGCGGAGACCAGGGCCAGCGCCCAGAACACGTCGATATAGGCCCAGAAGGCGACCTGCCGGGCGAGCTGCTGGCCGATCCAGGCGGTGGCCTGCCCCTGCGCGTCGACGCCGGCCGCCCCGTGCTGCGCGAAGTAGCGCGTCGCCCGCGCGAGCGTCTCCTGGTAGGCGGGCTCGGTCGGCGTGACGTGCTCGACGAGCCGGCTCTGATGGAATTGCTGGCGGTAGGCGAGGATGTTCTGCGCGAGGGAGACACCCATCGAGCCGCCGACGTTGCGGGCGACGTTGATCAGCGCCGAGGCCTGATCCGTCTGCGACCGGTCGATGCCCTCGTAGGAGGCGGCCGTGATCGAGATGAAGATCATCGGCAGGCCGATGCCGATGTAGATGCGCGACCACGCGAAGAACCAGAACGTGCTGTCGCCGTAGAGCCGCGTGAGATCGTACATCGCGAAGGCGACGATCGTGGCGCCCAGGGCGATCAGGTATTTCGGCTGTACCTTGCCCGAGACGCGGCCGATCACGAGCATCATGAACACCGTGACGAGTCCGCCCGGCGCCAGGGCGAGGCCGGCGAGCGTCGCCGTGTAGCCGAAATAATCCTGCACGATCTGGGGGATGAACTGCGTCGTCGCGATCAGGATCGCGCCGGTGGCGAGCATCACGAGGAAGCAGGCCCCAAACTGGCGCTTGCCGAGGAGCCGCAGATCGACGACCGGATTCCTGCGGGTCAGCTCCCAGGGGATCATCAGCACGAAGGCGACGAGTCTGAGGATCGCGAAGGTGACGATCAGGTTCGAGCCGAACCAATCCTCGCGCTGGCCCTCGTCGAGGACGACTTCCAGCGAGCCGAGGAATGTGGCGACGAGCAGGAAGCCGATCAGGTCGAAGCGCACGCCCTCGCGCCGCAGCCGGCGACGCTCCTGCTTGGCCGAGTCCGGGTCCTCAAGGAGGAGGTACATCAGGCCGAGGGCGAGGAGGCCGATCGGCCCGTTGATCAGGAAGCACCAGTGCCAGGACACGTTGTCCGAGAGCCAGCCGCCCAGCGTCGGCCCGACCACGGGCGCCACCACCACCGCGAGCCCGTAGAGGGCGAAGGCCTGCCCCCGCTTCTGCGGCGGGAAGGAATCGGCGAGGATCGACTGCGCGAGCGGCGCCATGCCGCCCCCGCCCAGCCCCTGCAGCACCCGGAAGACGAGGAGCGACTGCAGGTTCCAGGCGAAGCCGCAGAGCACCGAGGCCACGGTGAAGAGCGCCACGCTCCACATGAAGAACGCCTTGCGGCCGTAGCGCTTGGCGAGGAAGCTCGAGGCGGTGAGCACGATGGCGTTGGCCACGAGGTAGCTCGTCACCACCCAGGCCGCCTCGTCGGGCCCGACCGCGAGGCCGCCCGAGATGTAGCGGAGCGCCACGTTCGCGATCGTCGTGTCGAGCACCTCCATGAAGGTCGCCAGCGACACGACGAGGGCGATCGCCCACGGGCTGTGGCCGCCCGCCGCCCTGGGCAGCGCGCCGGATCTCGATCCCGGTCTGCCCCCGCCCGCCGCGGCGGCGCCCGCGCTCATCGCACGCGCACCGTCGGGACGATCGACATGCCGGGGCCGATCGAGACGTCGCGGGGCCAGTCGTCGACGACGATCTTCACGGGGATGCGCTGGACGACCTTCACGTAGTTGCCGGTGGCGTTCTGGGCCGGCAGCAGGCTGAAAGCGGTGCCCGAGCCCGGCTGCACCGAATCGACCCGGCCGTGGACCTTCCGATCCGGATAGGCGTCGATCTCGATGTCGGCGTCCTGGCCGGGGCGCATGTCGGTGATCTGCGTCTCCTTGTAGTTCGCGGTCACCCATTTCTCGTCGGGCACGAAGGTCGCGAGCGCCTGCCCGGCCTGGGCGAACTGGCCCTTGGCGCCGGAGAGCTGCACGATGCGGCCGGGCTGCGCGGCGGTCACCGTCGTGTAGCCGAGGTTGAGGTCCGCCTGGGCGGCCTGGGCGCGGGCGGTGGCGAGGCTCGCCTCGGCGCTCGCCTTCTGCGCCTCCAGGGAGCCGATCTGCTTCTGTGCTCCGATGACGCTCGCCTGCGCCCGCTGCAGCGAGGCTTCCTGCTGCTCCAGGTTCGAGGTCGATTGCTGCGATTGCTGCACCGTGCCGGCGCCCCGCGTCGCGAGGTCCCTGTAGCGGGCGGCGTCGGCCTTGGCGAAGTCGAGGGCGGCCTGGGTCTGCGTCACCTGCGCCTTGGCGACGTCGATCTGCGCCCTCTGCGCCTCGATCTGCGCGTCGGCGTTCCGGACCGAGGCCTGCGCCGAGGCGATCTGCGCCTGTGCCTGCCCGACGGCCACCTCGTAGTCGCGCCGGTCGATCTGGAAGAGGGTAGTGCCGGCCTCGACGTGCTGGTTGTCGGTGACGGGCACGTCGACCACGTATCCGGAGACCTTCGGTGCGATCGTGAACTGGCGCGCGTCCACGAAGGCGTCGTCGGTCGATTCGTACGGGTGCAGGTAGATCAGCCAGTAGACGTAGCCCGCGACGCCGAGGGCGAGCACGGCGAGGGCTCCGAGGCCGAACCAGATCGGGTGGCGGCGGAGCACGCTGGGGCGGCTCTCATCCGCCTGCCCGTCATCCCCATGCCCGTCATGCCCGTGCCCGTCCTCTGACCGGCTCTCGCCGGAAGCGGGCCGGGATCCGCCGTCGGGTCCGTGACGGGCCTCGGCCGCGTCGAGGTCCAGGACGTCGCGGCCTGCGCGCGCGGCATCGCGCGGTCGCGCGCCGTCCCGCGGCGCGCCCTGCCGGTCATCAAGCATCGGTCCATCGTCCGCAAACGTTCCGAAGCCGCGCGAACGACCCGAAACCCTCGATAACCCGCCTCGTCCCTGCAAAGACAGAAGGGGGCGCAAGGTTCCGCTCCGCTTCAGCAGGGCTGGACTGCCGAAACCGCCGCCGGCGCGGCGGGTTCAGCCGCCGGGCTCCGGCTTTGCGACCCCGTCTCGCCCCCTCGGAGGAGCTTCAGCCATGACGACAGGCAACCCCATCATCCCTCCCCAGACGGCGGGTGCGGGTCCGGCCGGACCAACCCTCGTCGGCGATGCCCGCCTCGATGCGATGAGCGTGGTTCTCGCGCGCAACTGGTGGCTGGTGGCGCTTCGCGGCCTCTGCGCCATCCTGTTCGGGGTGATCAGCCTCGTGGCGCCGCTCGCCACGATCCTCACCCTCGTGATCTTCTTCGCGGCCTACATGCTGGTGGACGGCGTGGTCGACATCGTCGCCGCGGTGCGGTCGGCGCAGCGCCACGAGCGCTGGGGCCTGCTTCTGCTCGAATGGCTCCTCGACATCGTGGTCGGCGTCGTCGCCTTCCTGATGCCGGCGGCCGCGGTCTGGGCCTTCGTCTATCTCGTGGCGCTCTGGGCGCTGATCACCGGCGGGCTGATGGTGGCCGCCGCGTTCAAGCTCCACCTCGATTACGGGCGCTGGTGGCTGGCGCTCGGCGGCGTGATCTCGATCCTGTTCGGGATCGCGCTCCTCATCAACCCGGGCATGTCGGCGGTGGTCCTGACGTGGTGGATGGGCGGCTATGCCGTCGCCTTCGGCATCATGCTCCTGATCCTCGCCTTCCGCCTGCGCGGCCGGCACGAGGAGGCGGGCCGGCCGCTGCCGGGCGCGACGGGCGGAGCGAGGCCGAACGCGCCGGCCGCGTAGCGCCGTCCGTCCCATCCGGTCTAGAAAGGCGGCCCCGCAGACCTCTGGCCGGCCCGCGCCGGATGAACGATCAGCCATGCCGCCTCACGAACCGGACCGCCCGCAGGACGGCCCCGCCCCGGATACCCGCGCCGCCGCCCGCGAGGCGGCGGCTGCGGCGCGGCTCCTCGGCCGCCAGCTCGGCATCCTGGCGGCCGGCGCGGCCCGGGG
>NZ_SMNT01000067.1 GCF_004348265.1 Methylobacterium segetis | reverse complement strand
TATCCCGTGACGAACAGGAATGGCACGCGACGGTCCCGTAGTCGGGCTGCAATCGGATAGCTCTCTTCACCAGCGAGATTTACGTCGAGGAGAGCGAGGTCGAGTTCCGCCTTTCCGGCCAGCTTCATGCCGGCCGACAAGGATTGCGCCGGTAGAACGTGAGGCTCCCCGAAATTGCCGAGCATGTCCTCGATCAACATCAGGATCGCCGATTCATCCTCTACAACGAGGACGCGCTTGTCGCTGAGGGTTAAGGTCACGCTGGTCACCTTTCGGTCCCGACAAGATCGGTCTTAACGGTTGTCACTGGGCACCGCACCCCTAGGACGCCTCCACGCCGGCTCGTCAGGCTGGTGAAACGGATGGCGGTCATAGGTCGAGGTCCAGAACGATCCAGGGGGCTCAGATAGACGGGCGTGCGGCTACGGACCGATGCGGCACACAGCTGGCGGCCGATAACTCGAAGGCGTAAGGGACAACCGCTCACGATCAGGGGCAAATCGATGCCGATCGAAGCGCTCGTCTTCTACGCCTACGTTGGATCCCTGACCTTCTGGACCGCCCTTCTCATCTGGGATTGGGCGCACCAGCATCACTGATCGGCTCTTCTCGTTCGATTGCCGGAGCTCGCGGAGGAACACCCTTCGAGTTCATCTGCCAGACTTGGACGAAAGAGCCTGAACGCTTCAGGCTCGATCCGTCACACCACATGCCGGGACCGAACATCTAGTGCGTCGGCTCTGGCCGATGCTAGCTGCCGGCTGCCATCGAGCCGAAAGAGAAGTTCACGTGGCGAAGTACACGCTTGCGTCCCCCGGTCAGAATCTCAGTCTCACCAATAATGGCGCGCTTCCCGAGGTGATGCCGCAGAAGCGGACATGGCAGGAGCGGCCATAACCTCAGCATGTCATCGCCCTTTACAGTGAACGTGATAGCTATTCACGCGACCCTCCGAATTCAATCTCAACCGCACTCTAAATTTCACTCGGCTGCGCATGCGGATGGCCATAGATTGGAAAATCGGCACCTCGACGCTGCCGCGCCGCTTCTATCCCCTAAAACCACGGGGATCGCACGTCTATTGATCTAGAGATTCGCCCAATCGGCGCGGTAGTGTCGCTTGGGAGGTGTGAACTACCCATGAGGTTGGCAAACCGAGCCGAGTCGAGTCACGATCCGATCACGCTATCGGCATCGGAATCGCGTTTCAGCCTGTTGGGATGGTTCTCAATCCTAAGCCTCATCACGATTGCTGTGATTGGCATATCCATGATGAGTTTCATGACAATTTTTCTAAAAAATAAGCTCCTCATGCAGGATGCGATCCTGAGCAGGGATTTCATTGAAGGTATTGTCGCGACGGAGAATACAAGAACTTATCTTCAGCGCCGCGAGCCAAATCACTCTCAGGCATTGCTTGATGCATTCACTGCGCACGTGCCGACTTTTCCAGACGTCGTGCGAGCCAATCTCTTCGGCGTCGACCGCTTCGTCATCTGGTCAAGCAATCCGAAGCTCGTAGGCATGCGGTTTGCCGACAATCGTGAGCTAGAGATTGCACTCACAGGTCAGATCGTAGTCGAGACGGGTGAGACCGCAGTCGCCGGCGGCAAGCCAGAGCATATAGGATTGGCATCGGCAGCAGGGCCGCACGGCCGCCAGCGCTTTGTCGAGGCCTACATCCCCATCCGTGATGAGAGCGGAAAGGCAGTGCTGGCCGTCATCGAGATTTACAAACTGCCGAATGCTTTGTTCGAAACTATCGACAGCGGCTTGCGCCTCGTCTGGCTAGCAGCCGCAGGAGGCGGGATTCTCTTGTACGTCACATTGTTCGGCATCGTCTGGAAAGCCCACACCATTATGCGCGAGCAGCGCGAGCGATTGATCGCGGCCGAAAGGCTCGCAGTGATCGGCGAAATGGCAGCCACCGTGGCCCACGCGATCCGCAATCCACTCGCTTCGATACGCTCTACAGCGGAAATCGGGCTCGAGGACGACCGAGCCGGAACCGAGGCATCGTTCAATAAAATCATGCGACAGATCGATCGTGTCGATGCGTGGATCCGCGAACTGCTGATCGGCTCAATCGGATCTGATGAGGTCCGTGAGGACGTAGATATCGAGGCTGTGATTCGTGAATGCCTCGACAGTCTCAAGGTAGAGACGGACCTTCAGAATATCGAGGTATCATTCGAGCCGCGCCAGACGCCCCCTCTCCGGGGCGCCCGTGTTCAGCTAACGCGCGCCATCACGAACGTGTTGACCAACGCCGTGCAAGCAATGCCGAAGGGCGGACGTCTGGTTGTTGAAAGCCATGCCACCCGCGGCGGTAATCTGGAGATCGTGATCGGGGATTCCGGCCACGGCATGGGCCCTTCGCTCGCGCGACGTGTATTCGAGCCTTTCATGACAACCAAGCCGAACGGTACAGGCCTTGGCCTGGCACTAGCTCGACGGATCATCGAACGGCATGCGGGACGGATCCGCCTTGAGACTAGCGAGGGCCACGGAACTCGCATCATCCTCAATCTGCCGCAGAGTCCTTAGGATGGGCCAGAGCATCCTGTTGATCGAGGACGAGGTCGATCTCGCGGACAACGTCGCACGCTATCTCACGCGCCGCGGCTTTGACGTAGCAGCCGCCAGGTCGGGTGCGACCGGAATCGCGATCTTCGATCGCCAGCCCGATATTGATCTCGTCTTGCTCGATATTAATTTGCCAGACCTTCATGGACTCCGTGTGCTAGAAGAGATCCGACGTCGTGACCGGCAGGTAAAGATAATCTGCGTCACCGGACACGGCAGCGTTCAAGTCGCTGTCGATGCCATGAAGGCGGGAGCTTACGATTATGTGGCGAAGCCACTTGTCTTGAGCGAGTTGAGGATTTTGATCGACAAAGCTCTGAGCGAAGAGAGACTTGAAAAGGCCCTCTCCTACTACGCCAGGGGCGGCTTGCAGGATGAGGGTGTTTCACAACTCCTCGGCCACTCCGTTTCTATGCAGCGCTTACGGGACCGGATCAGCGCCATCCTCGATGCAGAGCGCAGCCTGAGAGAGGGAGTTCCGCCTGCCGTCCTTATCCGGGGGGAGACCGGTACGGGGAAGGAACTCGTCGCGCGCGCTTTTCACTTCGGAGGATCAAGGGCGAGTGGGCCGTTCCTCGAAATCAACTGCTCGGCGCTGCCTCCTCATCTTCTGGAGTCGGAGCTTTTCGGCCACGAGCGCGGCGCCTTTACGGATGCGCGGGAGCGCAAGCTCGGGCTCGTTGAAATGGCCCACGGCGGCACTCTTTTCTTGGACGAAATCGGCGACACTGAGCCGAGCGTCCAAGTCAAACTCCTCAAACTGCTCGAAGATCGGATGGTACGCCGCGTCGGCGGATTACGGGACCGGCCCGTCGATGTGCGGTTTCTCTCGGCCACTAACCGGCCGCTTGAAGAACTCGTCAAAGCGGGGAGGTTTCGCGCTGATCTGTATTACCGCCTGCGCGTGATCACGGTAGACATCGAGCCGCTGCGCAAGCGAGGCGGTGATGCTGAACTTCTTGCAGAATATTTTCTCAGAAGCATCGGTGCGCGCTATCAGCGGCCACGCCTGCACCTGACCGATCGCGCGCTTGGCCGCATCCGAGCGCATGCTTGGCCTGGCAACGTGCGCGAGTTGCGCAACGTGATCGAACAGGCGGTCCTGAGCACCCGCGATGACCTAGTCGACGAGGCGCATCTCGCTATCGCCCCGGGCGCACTGTCGACCTGGTGCAACGAAGTGTCAGATGAGAACTCTGCCCTCGTGCTGCCGGTCGTGGGATCACTCGGGGACTTGGAAAAGAATTCCATCAGACGCGCGCTTGACCAGACTCATGGCAACGTAACCAGAGCAGCCAAACTACTAGGCATCTCACGGGACACGCTGCGGTACAGAATTGAAAAATACGGGATTGGCTGAACAGGTGGGGCATATGACCCTGCGTTGGGTTATACGACCCCAGTGAAGGAGATCAGATCGGTCGTCAAACATTAAATCATTGAATCTATTGTCGTTTTTATCGTACGGATCGGTACATTTTTCTGGCCCACCCTTTGCTCAATTCCTGTTCGGAAGTGCTTAAAGCAACAGGGAGGATGCCGTGCGCACCGATCAGCAGAACGTCGTAACGAGCGCTGTTTTCTCAACCCGCAACCCAGGTTGGGAATTCGTCGAGCGATCGAGACGTGAATTCCAGCCCTGTGTCATCTGACGCCGCGCAGCCAGGCGTCGCATGCTCAGCCTGATCTGAGAGGGCGCTCGGTGACTGTCTTCGGAACACGGCTACGTCGCCATTCAGGACAGCAGCGATAGGGGCGTGCGTCCAGTCCGCCTACTGAGGAAACGGCGCTTACGTCAACTCCGCCGGTAAGCCCATATCTGTTGGTGTCGCCATGAGCACGATAGTGAAAAATCTCGAAGTTGCTGCCGCCCTTGCTGAACAGATTTATGCCGAGCTACGGGCTGCGGCCAGCTTATGCGAATGCAGAGGCGATTACGCTGCGGCCGATAAGCTCCGACAAAATGCCGATCGTTACTATTTGGAGAGCTATATACTAAGAACCCAGTGTGCGTTGCCTGCGAAAGGCCCGTACTATCGCGGTGCGATTTGAAATTCGCTCAAGCAGGTGGCTGTGAGGGATGAGCCCTAGGATTCGCCGGGGGTAGCCTGCGCCAACTCCGATATTGCGGTTCACATGAACGCCGGGGACTTACGGTTGTCTTCGCATCGCTCAAAGTCAGTGCTTTCGACTATGCCGGTCGCACGCAAGTTAGCTCTTCAGGAGGCCGCGGAGTACATTCGAAATTTGGATGGGAACGGACCCGGCGGTGCGTACCTGATCACGATCGTGGATGACGTGACCGGCGAGATCGCGACCATCAAGGTTGAGTGCGGCATCTCGCCGACGTCCAGCGTGACGCAGCGGGCTGCCGGAACAACGCACTGAAACAGGTAATCTGACCGGCTGGCTTTGGTCACCTCGCTCACGCCGATCGCGCGGATCGCCTCAGCTACGCTGTGACCTTGGCCGACCAGCACGTCCGACTGCCGTAGCTTGGCAACGATCTCCTCAAGCTTGGGGCGCTTCCTCGACATCGATCCGCCCTCCGGGTGACCCTGACCCGCCAACTGGTCCGCGCTGAGCGCACCGACAAGGCCCAGCATGCGGTCCGCGCGAGTAGAGGGGCAGCTTATCCCACTTGCGCAGGGCCTTCGCCAAACGGTCCGATACCAAAAATCACTTGTGGCACGTAACGGGCCGCGGCGTCTTCCCGGCGACCGTCGAAAACTGCGAGGACAACGCCTTGACCGAAGAGCACCAAGAACTTCTGGCCAAGGTCCAGGGCCTACAGATCGTGCTGGCAGCGATGATGAACCTGCTTCCGGAGGAGCAGGTACGGGAGCGGCTTCGCTTGCTCGAAGACACCGCGCGGAAGCAGAACATGCTCTCCGGCACGATCGAGATGCTTCGCGATTTCCGGGAGAAGTGGGAGCAGTAGCCGTACGAGGCCCAGCCCCGCCACGAACACTTGGCGCCGGCCGCGCCCCGGTTCGGAGGGCCGCCGGCTTTCGGTGTTTCGCGCCACCGCCGAATGGGCGGACCTGATGGGATGCCCTCCTTCAAGTCGCCAACGATAGTAGCTCAGCCGTGCGAGCGCGCTAGCCTCGCAACAGGCATTCGCCGACCGGGCGTTATGGAGCCGCTCGGTTCGTGAAGGTGTGACAACGGACGCGTTCGAGGAAGGAGGCGCAGCTCATTTCGCCCGCATCGACGAGCTTTCGGCGGGAGACGCCTTCTTCGCCGGAACGCTGCCCGTCACCGCCCCCTTGGCTGCCCATTCAGGGTCGGACCGGGGGCCGCCAGGAGCGTCGGTCGCTCCCTGCAGTTGGCCGGGAGCGACGTCCGCAACGCGCTTCCAGGCTTGCGAGGCGCAGAACACCAGCATGCAGCCCTTCACGGTCAGGAGCGACGGTTGATCACTCCACACCATCACGTCGTAGGACTTGCCGTCCTCCGCGTTATAGATCTTGCCCTCGAAGCGCCCATCCGAGTTCGACTTCAACCCGAGCAGCATCTGGTGGCCGAGCTGCGGGCGGCCCTGCTTGGCCGGGTTCGGGTTGTAGCGGTCGACCTTTGGCTTGCCGTTCTCATCGAGAGGCTTGCTGCCCCAGACGATGAAGCCGCACAGGCGGGTCGCGTCGGACC
Organism: Methylobacterium segetis; assembly: GCF_004348265.1. Lineage (GTDB taxonomy): Bacteria > Pseudomonadota > Alphaproteobacteria > Rhizobiales > Beijerinckiaceae > Methylobacterium > Methylobacterium segetis. The sequence goes on along the minus strand of NZ_SMNT01000067.1, from coordinate 22,453 downwards.
CGCACGGCTCGGTCCGGACGCGGGCGCGGCCGTCTTCGGTCAACCACGTCCCAGTCGGGATGATCGCTTGTGCGGCGCGGCCTTGGGAACTCGCGAAAGCCACCGCTGCGAGTAGCGCAGCGCTGGTGAAACGAACGAGGATAGGGGTCATTGGCAACTTCAGGCTGATGGATTCACGACGTGTAAGGTCGGAGCGTGGTCCCCGGGCACGGGGAGATGATGCTGATCTCGCAATTCGCTGGATCGCCGGACTGGCACTCGACGTAGTGCGCTTCTACGCTCGCCCAACGGGCAAATGCGTTCGAAGTTCTATCAAGCTAGCAGCGCAGAGGGAGCGCATAGCAGTGTTGAGGCGATGTAGGCGAGCTTGCCTGTGGCACCTGTGCTCACTGGGGAGATGACCTTCCTCGCGTGCGCCGGAGGTGCCATTTCGGGCCGCTGTGAGACGCCCCCGATGAGTCATGCGGAGGTCCGCTTCTGCGGCTCTGATGCGGAAAGCAGACCAGCGGCTTTCGGACAAACCCGGCCGGCAGCCTTGCGTTCATTCCGGCCTTTCGGGGCGCCCAACGCGCTTCCCGATAGCCGACGTTCGTTCAGGTCGCGGCGCTCGGACGAGTGCCCCTGAACGGACTAAACCTTGTCTCCCCCGGGCCGTCTGGAGGCAGCTCGACGATCCGCCACTTGCCTAGGACGCTCACTTCAGAGCTCCATCCCGGCACTGCACGAGGAACTCCTTGCTGTTCGTTTCGAGCGGGATGGGTGGTTAGCGACAATGCGCCACCAGTCCTCCTCTGCACGGTTGCTCAGCGCAGGGTGCCGTAGAGATGAGGATCCAACCTCGCTTAGCCTTAGGACCGCCAGGTCTTCACCAGCCCGGTGATCACGCCTATCCGTGCGACAGGCCATCAACGGCAGTAGCGATCCCAAAGAGGTGTCACGCATGGCAGCCGAGAACCGCTTGCCCCGATTTGCCATCCTGATTGATGCCGACAACACCTCGCCGCGCATCACTCAGGGCTTGTTTGAGGAGGTCGCTAGGTTCGGCGAGGCGAGCGTCCGGCGCATCTACGGCGACTTCTCCAGCCCGCGGCTGAAATCCTGGGCCGACATCCTGCAGAAGTACGCGATCGCCCCCTATCAGCAGTTTGCCTATACGAGCGGCAAGAACGCTTCGGACATCGCGCTTGTGATCGATGCCATGGACCTGCTGCATAGCGGCCGGTTCGACGGATTCTGCCTTGTCTCCTCCGACAGCGATTTCACGCGGCTCGCCTCCCGCCTTCGCGAGCAGGGCGCAGACGTCTACGGGTTTGGTGAGCAGAAAACGCCTGAGAGCTTCCGGCAGGCCTGCCGCCGGTTCATCTACACCGAGAACCTGCTGCCTGAGGCACAGGCTACAGCCCCCGATGATGGGGCTACCGCCAAGGCCTTGCAGCCGCCAAGCGCGGCCGTTCCCATCTTGAACAAAGCCATCGCGCAGTTGGAGACGGAAGATGGCTGGGTAGGCCTGGGTGCGGTGGGCCAACGGCTGATCAACATCGCCTCTGACTTCGACCCCCGCACCTACGGCCATCGGAAGCTGAGTGATCTTGTGCGTGGCACTGGAGCTTTCGACACCGACCAGTTGGAGGGCCGGTTCACGCGAATCAAGCCAAGGCCAACCCCGCCGTCTGAGCCTCGTCCGAAGGCGCGGAGCAGAACACCGAGAAGACGCTCGCAATCGGCTAAGCAAAACGGCTCTTCAACCGGCTAGAGCGCGCTCAAAGTCAGTTGCAGGACGCCGCCTATGCGTGTGTCCACTCCGGCCGCAGCCGGTCCACCACACGCTCAAGCCGCACTTGGCCGTAGTGCTCGTCGGTCATCGCCAGCGAGGTCCGGCAGTTCCGTGCCACGCTCACGACTCGGAATAGCCGAGCGCCGCGGCCGCCTTGCGCAAACGCGCCATGGCGGCGGCAGTGTGCGCCAGCCGCGTGGCCGCCGGTTCCAATGGCTGCTCCGGGCTCACCGCGTCCTCAATCACGGACAGCTTGATCAGCATGGCCCCCAGGTTGCCGCTCGCAATCAGCTTGGCGATGCACGCCTCGTCGGTCTCCTGGCCTTTCGGCTTCGTCAGCAACTCCACCATCATGATCACTGGCTCGGCGAAGCCGGCGGTGCGCAGCTCGCCCGCAGTTACCGAGGTGTTCTCGATGACATCGTGTAGCCAGGCCGCTTGCGTGACCTCGTCGGGCATCACCGGCAAAGCCTTGTCTTCAGCATGCTGGGCACGGCGCTCGGCAGCGAACGCGACCCGCTCCAGATGCTCGAAGTCAGGCTGCCCAATCTCATCCACCTGACCGACATGATGCAGGCGGGCAAAGGCCTTGGCATCGGCGCTCGTCATCATGCTCGCCTCACGCGAACAGCAAGATCACCACCCTGCTGCCGACCACGTCACAGACAAGGCTCAGGACAGCGTGTCGACACAGTCGAAGCTTGCGCAGATGAGCCAGCGTACGTCAGCTCTCCGGCAGGCTGTAACAACCCTCAGCGTCGCCAGCGTGTTTCCATAGAGGCGGAAGCAGAACCTTGAGACCCTGAGCGACGCCCTCTTGGACCGGCCGGGATTCCTTCATGCTCATCGAAGATCCAGAAGGTGCGCGGTAGAGGAGATCCACGGCGTTCCAGTAGGCGGCGCGCTCGGCGGGCGTCAGGCGACTTAGGACGATCCGGATCTCGGCCATTGCGGCGGCAGCACAGGCGCCAAGGTTATCGGGAGTGAAGGGAACCTGGGATTTCGCCATGTGAAGCCCTGCGGACGCTTCGAGTTCTCCCGGACATGAGTGTGGTGCTGCGGGCGACAATTAGGGTGGCTCCTAGGGCACCTTCCTGAGCAGCTTGCCCGTCCGGCATCCCACGTAGGATCGATCCGGGTACCAATCATCAGAGAGCTTGGATGGACCAAAGGTATCGCTTCCCCAACCCTCGGGCGTGCTTTGAGCAGGCGTGATACGCTGATGCCCCCAGCCAATCCTCATGCGTCCATCAAAGACTTGAGCATTTGCATAAGGACGAGTTGTGCCCTCCCGCTGGGGACTTCGGCTAGGAATTCGTTGATTTCGTAGCGGCGCGTCGCATTTTCGGGCTTTCCGCTCCGCCGAACGTCCCGATGAGCCCACTCGTGTTCAACGTGGATCTGCCCGGCGTCGTCATCGAGAACGAGCCGCCACCAGTCCTCATCGTTGTTGACGGGGCCCTTCGCGGCCCGATGAAATTCGCGCACCTTCAACGGCATCCAAAGCTCCCTGGTCGAGCGCGGCATATGCCAGCGCCCCTGTCGCAGGTCGAGGCCGCGTCAGCGATCAGCGGCTACTCGTCGGCCTTCGGCATCACATGCCTGTGGTTTCAGAGTGCGTCTGGACGCCGATCGACACGCTAGAGCGTTTTCCACGATCCCTGAGTCGGCGTGGCGGGGTGAGCGTTGATCCCTGAGGGTTCGTCAGGGAGATCGCCATGGCCCGTGCCTACAGCCACGATCTGCGTGTTCGCGTCCTGGACGCGGTGAGCGCGGGTCTGTCCCGCCGGGCCGCGGCCCTGCGCTATCGGGTTGGCGTCGCCACGGTGATCCGCTGGGCGGTGCACGCGACGACGACAGGAGAGACGCGGGCTCAGCGTCAGGGCCGCCCACCCGGCTCCAAGCTCGACGCGCACGAAGCCTTCCTGATCGCCCTCACCGAAGAGAAGGACGACATCACGCTCGCCGAGATGCAGGAGCGCCTGCGGGCCGAGCGCAGGGTATCAGTCGGACTGGGCACCCTCTGACGGTTCTTCGCCCGACGGGCAGTGACGTGGAAAAAAGTCGGCGCACGCGGCCGAGCAGGCTCGCCCGGACGTGGCCGCAGCGCGCGAGGCGTGGTTTGCCGCGCAGCCCGACCTCGATCCCGAGCGCCTGATCTTCATCGACGAGACGGGGCTGTCCACCCGCATGGCGCGCCTGCGCGGTCGCTGTGCCCGCGGTCAGCGCCTACGCTCGGGCATCCCGCACGGCCATTGGCTCACGACGACCTTCGTGGCGGGCCTGCGCCTGTCGGGGATGAGCGCGCCGATGGTCCTCGACGGGCCGATGACGCGGGACTGGTTCCTGGCCTACGTCGAGCAGGTGCTCGCCCCAACCCTCCGGCCCGGCGACACTGTCATCCTCGACAACCTCCCCGCCCACAAGGGCGCGGCGATCGAGGCCGCCATCGAGGCGCGCGGGGCACGGCTTCAGTTCCTGCCGCCGTACTCGCCCGACTTCAATCCGATTGAGATGGCCTTCGCCAAGCTCAAGGCGCTGCTGCGCAAGATGGCCGAGCGCACGGTCGATCGGCTCTGGACCGCCGTCGGCGATCTTCTCGACGCCTCCACGCCAGCCGAGTGCGCCAACTACTTCGCCGCCGCCGGTTACGACCCGGAGTAGGTGGAAATCGCTCTAAGTGTCTAATCCAAAACGAAGCTTGAGAATTCTGTTTGATGCTGATCGCAGCCTCAACGGGGCGGTAGAGATGTCTACCCGCTAACACTACGTCGGCCGCGCGGCCCAGCGGATCTTGGCGTGTTGTGATGATTTTCATCGAGGAGCTTACGCCAGCGGATGAGGCGCTCGAGGTTGAGCCTGCCGTCAGCGACGGCGGCCTGCACGGCGCAGCCGGGTTCGTGAGCGTGTGTACAGTCGCGGAACCGGCACGAGGGTGCGAGTTCGGTGATCTCGGCGAACAGCGTTGCGATCCCTTCCGCAGCGCCGCTGACGTGCAGCGTTCGCATCCCCGGTGTGTCGATCACCCAGCCGCCCCCTGCGATGGCGTGCAGTGAACGGGACGTAGTGGTGTGGCGTCCCTTGGCGTTGTGCTCGCGAATGCCTCCGGTTTCCTGGGGGAGCGCCTGCCCCGGACCGGCGAGCGTGTTCACCAGGGTCGATTTGCCGACACCGGATGAGCCGACCAGCGCCACGGTCTGCCCCACCCCGCACCACGGGGCTAAGGTGCATGCAGCCGCCGGAAGACGGGGATTGACGGGTACGACTTCGAGCCCGCGCTGCAACTCGGCAGCTTGGCGGCGGTAGGCGTCAACATCGGCCGCCATGTCGGCTTTGGTGAGCAAGATAACCGGATTTGCGCCGCCCTGATTGGCCAGAGCCAGATAGCGCTCCAGTCGGGCCTGATTGAAATCGGCGTTGCAGGAGGTGACGATGAACAGCGTATCGACATTGGCTGCAGCGGGCTGCAGGGTCCTGCTGCCTTCGAGGCGCCGCTCCAAGACCGTCCTTCGGTTCAGGCGGCGGTGGAGCATCCGGGTCTGAGGATGAGCCAGGACCCAATCGCCGACGGCGAAATCACCGGTGTTTGTATGAACGGGAAGCGTCAGCTCGACCGATCCCGTCTCCGACAGGCCTGTCAGGCGTGAGCGGTGAACCATGGCGATCCGCATGGGAGCGAGATTCGTCTCGTTCGGTTCACGCTGCTCCTCGAAGAAGTCGAGCCAACCTAGGCTCGCAAGCGGCGCCGGTGGGAGGAGGTCGGGATGATCGGTCACCGGCCTGCACATGACATGGCACTGGTCTCGTGACCAGCGGCGCGTAAGAAGGTGCGTTTCCCGCGTGCGATCGCGATCGAGCTTCTTAGCGCCTCTCGTACCTCTGCCCGCAGCAAGTTTGGCTGGGGAGCACAGCTGACGGGCGGCAGACAGACCTCTATACCGCGAAAATGGACCGCCCGCCGATTTTGAGCGAGGGGCCGCTGTTGGCGCGATCCTGACGCTCAGCTTGCGCTCTATGACCCGCCGCTTTCCACCCCATCCGGCCCTTCGCCAGCGGCGATCGAACCTCCGCTCGGGGTCACTTTGACGCCTTCTCCTCAACCGCGCCGAACGTCCGCTCTCCCACCTCCCAAGCCTCGAAGCGGACGAGCCGCTTCCGGCCACCTTCGGCCGGCAGCTTCGTGCCCGTCCGAGTCGTTAAAGCCATCTTCGTCGATCCCCGGAAGCGGACATTGGCCGGCAAGTGACCGAAAGCGCCTCGCGACAGGTCACTCAACAGCACGAAGCCGAGAGCTGACGGAGTTCATGCCCCCTTCTCCGGCCGTTCCATGCCGAGCATGTAAGCCACTGCCAGGATGTTAAAGCTGTCGGTCTCCCGGCCTTCGAACCAGAACAAAGTCTTGTCGCCCTCCTCGACCACCTCGATGAGAAAGCCGCGCGCCGCAAGGAAGCGCAGCGCGTCGCTCAACAGGCGGTCACCCTCGTACGGATCGGTTCTCATCAAGCGAGCAGCCTTGATCTTCGCGGCCGGAGAGCACCTCGATGAGGTATAGGAGAACGCTGACCTCGTCAGTCCGCTGCGCGCTCACCTGGTCCCATCTGCAAGGACAGAAGCAGATGGAGAGCGGCTAACCCTGCGCCCTCTCGCTAACGGATGAGTACGCTACTGCACCGGATGCGCCCGATTTTGGGTCCGCTGTACTAATCCGGATCTAGCGCCTCAACATTATTGCAAAGCATGCTGGATTATTTCATCACGTCGGACGTGGCAAGAAAGCGTTCACCACCGACAGCTCTCGAAGAAACTGCGCGGTTCGTATCAGCGACTACTTACGTAGCCCGGTCGTGAGAAGTGTAGCTTTTTGCTTGTGGCGATGCTTCAGGTGCTACGGAGAGGCGCCGCTTTCCTTGTCGAGATAAGATTAATCATCCGATGGGCCCAAAGGTGTCCGAGATCCAAGTGGTCATCATCGACAGCGATCCGCTGTTCCGCGCCGGGGTGGCCTACACCCTGAACGCCGAGGCCGACATCACGGTCGTCGGCGAGGGGGCTTCCGCCTCGGACGCGTTCCGGCTCGCGGTCGCCCTGAAGCCGAACGTCGTCATCCTCGACATCGGGATGCTGGGCGGCGGCGCGGAGGCGGTCGAGACGTTGGTCGCCCAATGCTCGGACGTGAAGATCCTGATGCTCACGAGCATCGTCGACGACCAGCATGTCTGCTCGGCGATGCAGGGCGGGGCCTGGGGCTACGTCCTGAAGGGCGTGAGCGGGCCGGAACTGGTGCAATCGGTCAAGGTGATCCACCGCGGCGAGCGCTACGTCACGCCGGCGCTGGCCGCCCGCCTGTTCGCCCGGCCCCGCCCCGCCGCCTCTAAGCCCGAGCCGACGCCCTTCTCCAGCCTCACCGGCCGCGAGGAGCAGATCCTCACGCTGCTGGCGGAGGGCCTGAGCAACAAGGAGATCGGCGGCCGCCTGGAGATCAGCGAGAAGACGGTCAAGCACTACCTGACGATCATCCTCGACAAGCTCAACGTGCGGAACCGCGTGCAGGCCGCCCTGCTCGCCTCCAGTCACCTGAGCTTAGAGGCCGTCCGATAATCCACGGAGCGCGCAAAGGGCCGGATGAGGATCATGGCGGCCGCAGCGTGGAGGCTCGTGATCGTAGGAGGCATTCGATCTGGGGGATCCTCTCAGCCCCACTGATTGATCGGGCCGCTGCTGTCGTAAGTCTGATGCCGAATGAAAAACGCGCTGCGGGCCCGGCTCTTCACGGTAGCGTCACATGACGGAGGAAGACACGCCTATAGGCGATCAACGACAGGGCCACGCCTTGAGGAGTGCGGTCGCAGCAAGATCGCCCGCTCTGTGGCGCCGGCCTTCCGGATGATCAGTGAGGTGCTTGCAGACAGCTTCTTTCACTTGCTTGGCAGAAACCCCATCAGGAACGCAGAATGGTCTCACTTCTTCGGCAGCAGGTGCTGTCGAATCTACGATGCCCATCATGTACACGTTGAGCATGCTGTCCAACTCTGCCGATATGTTCTTTTGGGAACAGAGTTCCTGCAGCCTGATGCCAGTCAGGTAAAAGGCGTAGGCGTGATCGGGCACCCAGGCGAGCATTAGAGCCAGCGCGAGTCGTCTCATCATACCACCCTGTGCTCCTGGAGGGCGCTATCTACGACACGGGCATCACACCACTTTGAGTGTTAATGACCGCCAAACAGCCGCTCGAGTCTTTGCTTGGACTCCCAATGAGTCAAAGATCCACTGTTCCCCGAGCATGGAAGTAGGTGAATAACCGGAGAAGTTTAGCGAGAGGGGTATGGTGTTTTTTACCGCACAGGTGCCGACTGCCGCAAATGGGTGAGGCAGGGTCTCTCATGGCCGCGGTGTCCTGGCCTGAGCGGATCAAGTTTCTGCCGGACGACGGCGGCTTTCCTGGTCCCTGGTTTGCTGCTTGGGCTGACGGAAAGCCGGACTTCCGCTGTGTGGCGGCGAGCAAGCTGGAGCAAGCGGTACGTCGCTCCACGATGCAGTGACTGATGCAGAAGCTTTGTTCCGCAATTGCTGCCATGCTGAGGATGGAGCCATCGCACAGGAACCAGGGAGAGCTGCGTTAGCGCTGCGTCTCTATTGGGCAAGGAGGCGCGCCGATGAGGATGCCAGTAGCTCCGGCTCATCGTACCCCACGCGTCTCGCGAGCAGCCCATACTTGTCGACGAGAAACATAAGATAGGAATGATCGACGCTGTAGCTCGCGCCCTGCGTAGATCGGCGCTCGTACTTCGCGCCAAAGGTCGCGGCGACGGTGGCGACGTCTCGAGCCGAACCGGTGAGACCGACGATGCGGGGGTCAAACGACTCCAGGTAGCTTGCCAAGCTCTTAGCCGTGTCGCGCTCGGGATCGATCGTCACGAACAGCACCGCGAGGCGGTTCCCGTCCGCGCCCAATCGCTCAAGGTGCCGTGAGAGATCGGCGAGCGCGGCCGGGCAGAATTCCGGGCAGTGGGTGTAGCCGAACAGAACGACGAATGGCCTCCCGCGCAGGTCGGCCATGCTGAGGTGAGTGCCCCGATGGGTGGTGAGCGAGAACAGGCTGTCCAAGTCGACACCGACCGGCCGGCCGGCATGCTCCATCTCGGCGGCAGGGGCTGGCGCCGGTAGCGAAAGCGCGGACAGAAGAAGCACCGCGGGTACATGCGCCACCGCGCGGAATAGCTCCGCCACTCTCATCATTCGTCACCGCCGGGCAGGTGCAGCCGGATCGCCTCAATGATTCTCTCCACCGGCTGGTCATGGTAGAAGTACGAGCGGGTGAGGCCGCCAGGATCGACGAGGTAGAAGTACGTCGTGTGATCGATCCGCGGGCCGGTTTCCTTGAGGCTGTCGTTCCCGTGCATGAATTCACGGCGCACCCTGAACTGGCGCGCCGCCGCGAAGGTCTGGGCGCGCGTTCCGGTGAGGCCGAGCAGCCTCGGATGGAAGTTGCTCACGAACTGCGCGAGCCCCTTGAAGTCCGGCTTCTCCAGCGAGAAATCGACGAAAAGGGGTTGGATGCGATCAGCCTCCGCGCCCAGGGCATCGAGCGCCTTCTGCATCGTGACGAGGGCGACCGGGCACGCCTCTCGGCAGCCGGTGTAGCCGAAGTAGATCAGCATCCAGCGCCCACGGAAGGTCGTGTCTTGGACCGGGCGGCCGGTATGATCGACAAGCTCGAAATGTCCGCCCAGCGCGTGCGGATCCGGGCCGGCGTACCCCACGGCCGGGATCATGATCTCGCGCTCGCTGATGACCTCGCCTGGATGATGGTGTTCATGGGCGACCGAAACCGCTGTGAACGCGGCATAAGCCAGCAATGCCGACAGCGGGAGCATCGTCTTCCTCAGGGCGTTCTCGCGCACGGTCGGCCTCCCCGCATCGATGCGCATCCGGTTCTGCATCTCAGATGCTGATGGTGGTGAAGGCGAAACCTTCGTAGAGGCCCTGGCCGGCATTGTGCCGCCTGCGCGTGATCCAATCCTGAAACTCGAATGTGACGCGATGCGTCCCTCGCGGACCCGAGGCCGTATTGATCAGCAGCATGCGCCGCTGCGCGGTCGTCAGGAAGAAGGGCTGGCCCGGTGGGATCGTGAGAGGCGCATTCCACGGCTCATTCAGAGCGTTTCCATCCACGCCGATGATCGTCGCCGCCAAGCCCTCGATCGTCACCTTTATCACCGAATAGCTCGCATTCAGGAGACGAATCAGGATCTTCTGGCCTGGGTTAGCAAAGATGCGCTGGGCATCCGTTGGGACGGTTGGCCGTGTCGGCGTTCCGGTGATCAGGAAGTAGCGCGGCTTGAAGATGTTCAGGCCGACATCTTCTCCGCACAGCCCAGCGTCGTGGTTGAGCTCTTGGTATCGTGGATCGATGTCGTCCAGCACCCAGAACTTCTCGACATCGTACTCAGGACCGCCCGCGAAAGCCGGCACCTTCCCATTCGCGTTCGGCTTCGGGTCGACGATGAGCAAGCCGTACATGCCCATCTTGAAATGCAGAACCGTGTTCTTGTGGCAGTGATAGAAGTAGGTGCCCGGCTCTGTCGGCTGCCACTGGTAGATGTAGCTGCCGGTCACCTCGAAGGAGGTGTGCCCGACGCCGTCATTCATCGTCGTGGGCTCGATGCCGTGATGGTGAATGGTGTGTGACGAGGTGCGCGCGCTGAACTTCGTATGGACCAAGTCTCCCTCTTGCACGCGGATCAGCGGCGACGGGAGCGACTTCTGGCCCGGCGCTCGGAGGGGATCCTCAAAGCCCCAGTGCCGGAGCTGTCGCCCGTCAGGCATTACCAGATCACCATCCAAGAAGGCTTGGCGCTCGAAATAAACGTTGGCCGTGACAAAGTCGGGCGTCTTCGAATTCTCACGGAAGACCTTACAGCCGAATGTGTCGAAGGTTTCCGGGCCCTTGACCCCCGTCTTCGTGAAATCGATGTTGCCGGCCGAGACATCACCCGGTCCCGGTACGCCTGTCGATTTGGGGCCGAGCGGAGGTAGCGCCTGAGCCGCCACCCCGGCGCTCGCACTGACTGCCGCAGCGGCCGTCGCGGTCCCTACGATGTTGGTCTGGTTCGGCATGCCAATGACTCCGACAAGCAATCCCGTCTCAGCGCGCGGCCAGCTTGCTCTTGGGACGCCCGTCGACACCGCCGAGGATCTCGAAATGGGTGACCATGCCCTGCGGGTAGTTGCCGCCCGCGGCCGTCTGCGACATCTCGGTGTGGCAGTGCATGACGTAGCGAAGCGGCAGGGGCTCCTGCGTCTGGCCGGCCACCATCCTGGTGAACTGCCTGGCAGCCGGGTTCGGATTGGCAACGGGTATGCGCGAGGGAATGTCGGTCGGCACCTCGAACGGCAGCAGTACATCGCGCCGGAGCAGCGGAAACATCGACCACGTATCGAGCGAGAAGATGTTGCGCGAAACCGTCACGGCACCGAAATTCGGCGAGAGCGGATCGAGTTCGGGCTCGGTGAGCTGGAACACGTCGTTGCCGTGGATGTGGTTCGAGTGCGTGGCTAGGCCTGCATTTGCGACCCGCAAGAGCGTCGGCTCGCCGATGAAGTTCCTAGCGACAATGTCTTCTCCTTCAGCCGCATCGAAGCCGCTTCGATTGTTGATGGTGAAGTAGCGCGAGACGAAGTTCCCGATCACGTCCTTCGTCAAGGTGGGGCTTGATCGGATTGCTCGTCCCGGCTCGATCAGCGCGCTGAACTTGGGATCGACGTCGCAGAGCAGCCAGATCTTCTCTTGAATGGAAAATTCAGCGTTGGACGGCGCAGGCTGCCATTTGCCGCCGGGGAACCGCGGAGTTGTTCCGAAAGCGTCAAACAGCCTACTGATCGCAGTTCGTTGAGCATCGTCAAGCCTGTTGAGGCTGTACGGCGTCGGGCTGCCGGCCGCCGTTGTCCCGGCCACAGGCTCCACGATCAGGACGCCATGCAACCCGAGAATGCGGTACAGCGGGCTTCCTCCAAGCCCGTCATGGTAGAGGTAGGTGCCGGCTGCCGGAGCGATGAAGCTCACGGTGCCCGAACAGCCGGGCCCGAGTTCGATCTTGCTGCCTGGAACCTCCGTGACCTCGAAGGTGTGCGCCTCGCGCCGGGTGTTGCAGATGGTAATCTGCACGGCGGCGCCCTCTTTGACCCGGAGTACCGGACCCGGGACGCGCGGCGCTACTGAGCCGCCGAGAAGCCCGAACCCGAGCATGTTGAGCACGGTGCCATCGATCATGGTCGTGGCGACGTCAGCGATCGCGAGCTTGAAAGTGGCAGCCGTCGTCGAACTTGTGCAGGGAGCGCAGGCCGTTTGCGAAGAAGTCGGCCCGGGTGAGACGCCCATCGTCGCGGCAGCGAGGCTTGCCGCGCCCAATCTCAGCACATCTCGCCGGGCTAATTGCGCGGGAGTTTGGGATGGGCTGATGGCGAGCGAGGCTTGCACATCATCGGTCTCCAGCGGCGATCGGCTTTCCAGTTCGAAACGTGGTGCATCGTGCATTCCGGCTCTCCGCTGAGGCCCGGGCAAGAGGCCGCACTTCGCATTCTGCCCGGATCAATCGCCCGAAGCTGTCACTTCTCCTGTCAGACAGGCATATCCGAACAACCCAAGAAGTAATCGGACCAACGTCGTAGGAATTCGTCAATTTTGGCTTAGTCGATATGATCGTACGCGACGGTACGTGCGCTCGCAAATAGGCTGTCTGCGTGCCTCAGTTCCTCGTCGGAGATGATGCTGGGCCCTCGAAACCTGCAGGCGGTTGCTCAAATGTTAAGGATCAGCCTGCCCCGATCCCGCTGTGATCTGTTTCGGTCCGCCGCTCGCGGCATGGAGCCGTACGCGCAGCACTCGTGCCGCACTCGTTCTCATCGCGCGCGTGTCACTGGATCCGTGACGAGGAGCTCAGGAGGGCCGCCATACGACAGCCTGAGCCCTAGCAGATGTCTGCTTCCGCGGCTTTGATGCGTAAATCGGCCAGACTGCTTGCGGCCAATAGTTGCCGTTCCGATTTGCGCCCATTCTCGTCACACAAGCGAGCGGAGCAGCATCTCTGAAGCGGTCATTGCTGTGGACCGATTTAGGGATTGTCGACGTCATCGGCTCCTGTGTTGCCGCGATGAATTCGGCTGACGTCGGCGTCGACGCTCCCAGTGAGCCTACCTGGGTCGTCTGCGCCCTGTCACAGAGCTGACATGGGGCGCAACTGACCACACTCCTCGTGTTCGGATGGGGCTAGAGCCTGAATCTCGCCGCCGCGTTCCGAGCACATGCTTGGGCCGCACTGACCGTCTTAAGAACCGACTCGACGGATCATCTGAAATGCGGCGCGGTCCGCACCGCGATCCTGCTTGCGCAGCCGGAACAGCGAATACAAGAATAACCACGGCAAGTTGAACCTAATCCCTGTACTAATCCGGATTAATGCATTAGTGAGCCAAATGCATTAGCCGCTCAGTCCAATTGATCTCAGTTTATAAATCCTAAAAACTGCCCCAACAGATGGGGGCGAATCATGAATTGCTCGGGCCAGTGCGCGAAACCTCTGCCCATTGCCGAGACGGCTTGGCCCGATGGCGAGCGGCAATCCTTCCTGCTCTATTGCGCGCGGACCGGCTGGCAGACCGCGCGGCGCTTTGAGGGCAAGTGGGTCGACTCGGCGACCCTGATGGAGGAGCTGTCGCCCACCCACATCCTGCCGGGCCTGCCGCTGACGGCGCCGCGGCACGCCCAGGCACCGGCCAACCGCGATCCGCTCGCCTACGGAGCCTATTTCACCCGGGCGCTCGTTCGACTCCACGCGGAGAGCCGCTACAGGGTCTTCGTGGACATCGAGCGGGTCGCCGGCCGTTTCCCGGATGCGATCTGGCATGCACCCGGCGGGGCGCGACCCGTCACGGTGTGGTGCTCGAATGACTATCTGGGGATGGGCCAGCATCCAGCGGTGGTCGAGGCGCTGATCTCGGCGGCGCAGCGCAGCGGCGCCGGCGCGGGCGGAACCCGTAACATCTCGGGCAACAGCCACCCAGTCGTGGCCCTCGAGGCGGAACTCGCTGATCTGCACGGCAAGGAGGCGGCCCTCGTCTTCAGCTCGGGCTACGTCTCGAACCAAGCAAGCATCGCGACGATCGGGCGGCTGATCCCTGGCTGCCTGATGATCTCGGACGCGGACAACCACAACTCGATCATCGAGGGCATCCGCCAGTCCGGCTGCGAGAAGGCGATCTTCCGCCACAACGACCTCGCGCATCTCGAGTCGATCCTGAGCGCCGCGCAGGACCGGCCGAAGATTGTGATCTTCGAGAGCGTCTACTCGATGGACGGCGACGTCGCGCCTGTCGCGGCGATCACCCGGCTCGCCCGCCGCTACGGAGCAATGACCTATCTCGACGAGGTGCACGCGGTCGGGATGTACGGAGCCCGCGGCGCCGGCATTGCCGAGGCGCAGGGCGTGTCCGGTCTCATCGACATCCTCGAGGGAACGCTAGCGAAGGCGTACGGCGTGGTCGGCGGCTACATCGCGGCGAGCATCCCCATCGTCGACGCGATTCGGAGCTGCGCACCCGGCTTCATTTTCACCACGGCCCTGCCGCCCGCGACCGCGGCGGCAGCCTGCGCATCGATCCGCCACCTCAAGGGCTCGGACGCGGAGCGCTCGGCCCAGCGCCGCCAAGTGGCGGCAGTGAAGGAGGCTCTCGCCGCAGAGGGCCTTCCGGTCCTCGACAAGGGAACGCACATCGTGCCGCTCCTCGTGCGCGACGCGGCCGCCTGCAAGGCAGCGGCCGACCGGCTTCTTGACCGGCACGGGATCTACATCCAGCCGATCAACTATCCGACCGTGCCGCGGGGTCAGGAGCGGCTGCGCATCACCCCGACCCCGCTGCACACAGACGCGCAAATCGCGGCCCTGGTGGGGGCGCTCGCGGAGGTCTGGACCGCCCTCGGTCTCGCGCGCGCCCCCGGTCGCGCGCCTTCTCTCTGACGGCTCTGGGAGCGACGACGATGCGACCGGTGCGCCTTGCCGCCTCGCTCGGGGCCGCCGTCCTGGCCGGCGGCGCCTTTTTTCACGGCAGCCGGCCGCCCACCCGCATGGAAGCCCTCGCCGCTCGCGGCGACGCGCCGGCGAGCGCGGCCACCGGATTGCAGAAACGCGGGCCGGAAATCCCGGTGCGCGCCGAGTTCGCCCGCGTGGAACGCGTACCGGTCACTCGGACCGGCGTGGGCTGGGTCGAGCCCGTCTCGACGGTCAGGGTCAGGGCGCGGATCGAGGGCGAGATCGTCGAGCGCCTCGTGGAGGACGGCAGCACGGTCGCAGAGGGCGACATCCTGTTCCGGATCGACGACAGCGAGATCCGCGCCGTCGTCGCCCGCGACGAGGCGGCGCTCGCGAAGGATCGCGCGACGCTCGCGCGTCTGGAGGCGGACCTCGGCCGGGCCCTCGAATTGCGGGCCCGGAGCGTCTCGACCCAGGTGCAGGTGGACCAGCTCACCGCGGAAACACGGGCCGCCGCAGCCACCGTCGCCGCCGCCGCCGCCGAGGCAACGCTCCGGGCCTCGCGGATCAAGCTCGGCTATACCGTGGTGCGGGCGCCGATCGCTGGCCGCGTTGGCGTCGTGCGCAATGCCCGCGGTGATCTCGTCGGACCGGCGGAAGGCCCGACCGCGGCGCTCCTCACCATCACGCCGATGAGCCCGCTCCAGGTAAGCCTCACGCTCCCGGAGCGCGACCTCGATGCCCTGCGCGCGGCAATGTCGGCACCCGGCGAGCGCCCCGCCATAGCGGTCTTCCTCGGCAACGCCGATCGCCCAGCGGCGACGGGCCGGGTCCGGTTCATCGATTCCGCGGTGGATTCAGCGACCGGCACGATCCTCGTCAAGGCCCGCGTGCCGAATGCGGACGGAGCGCTCTGGCCGGGCCAGTATGCGCGCCTGAGCCTCACGCTCGATGCGGGCTCGGACGCCGTGACGGTGCCCCTCGCCGCCCTCGTGCAGGACCGAGCCGGGACGGCCGTGTTCGTCGTCCGACCGGACGGCACGGCGGCGCGGCGCCCGGTCGAGCCCGCCGAGACGGTGGAGGGACGCGCTGTGATCCGCTCCGGCCTCGGCTCGGGCGAGCGCGTCGTCGTGGAGGGACAGGCGCGCCTATTCGAGGGCGCGTCGGTCGCAGTGGAGAGCCGCGCCATCGCTTCGGCCGGTGCCCAGGCTATGCCATGAACATCGCGGCCCCTTTCGTCCGGCGCCCCGTCGCCGCCATCCTGCTAGGGCTTGCGCTCCTCTGCGCGGGTGCCCTTTCCTACCGTCTCCTACCGGTCGCGGCACTGCCCCGCGTGGACTTCCCCGTCATCCTCGTCTCGGCACAGCTTCCCGGCGCGAGCCCGGAGACGATGGCGGGCGCGGTCGCCACCCCGCTTATCCGCGAGTTCGCGGCGATCCCGTCCCTGCAGACGATGAGCGCGGCGAACACCACCGGCACCAGTGCCATTACTCTGGAATTCGCGCTCCATCGCGACATCGGCGAAGCCGCCGCGGATGTTCAGGCGGCGCTGGCGCGGGCCCAGCGCCACCTGCCGACGGAGATGCCGACCGCGCCGACCTACCGAAAGTTCAATCCGGCTGATGCGCCCGTCCTCCTCGTCGCGCTGACGAGCCGGAGCCTGCCTCTAGCCCGGCTCGACGGCATGGCTCGAACCATCCTGTTGCCTGCCTTGACCGGGGTGCCGGGCGTCGGGCAGGCCGTGCTGCACGGGAGCCAGAAACGGGCCGTACGCATCCGCCTCGATCCACGGGCGCTGCTCGGCCGTGACCTCGGCCCGGACGCGGTCGAGCAGGCAATCCGCGCCGCAAACGCCCAGACGGCCGTCGGCACCCTGATCGACGGCGAGCGTCGGGCGGCGCTGAGCGCAGCCACCCAGTTCGAGGACGCTGCCGGCTTCCGGGACCTGATCGTGGCGACACGGGCCGGCCGGCCCTTGCGCCTCGGCGAGGTGGCCAGCGTTTTGGATTCGGTAGAGGACGACCAGTCGGGGAGCTGGCTCGATGGCGAGCCGGCCCTCGTCCTCGCCGTCCATCGCGAGGCGGGCTCAAGCGCAGTTGCGGTCTCGGACGCGGTGCGGCGGATGCTGCCGCGGCTCTGGGCCGACCTCGGCAGTGAAGCCGCCCTCACCATCGTTACCGACCATTCGGTCGGGATCCGCGAGGGCGTCGCCGACGTGCTGACGACGCTCGTCGCCACGAGCGTGCTCGTGGTTCTCGTGATCCATCTCTTCGGCGGAGGGCTCGGCACCACCCTGATCGCGGGCCTCACCGTGCCGCTGTCGGTCGCCGGGACCTTCGGGGCGATGCTGCTCCTCGGCTACTCGCTCAATGCGATCACGCTGCTGGCGCTCACCCTCTCGGTCGGGCTCGTGGTTGATGATGCGATCGTCATGCTGGAGGGTTTCCAGCACCACCGCGAGTCCGGCTTCCGCCCGGTTGAGGCGGCGTTGCGCGGAGCTCGCGAGATGGGCTTCACCATCGTCTCGGTGACCGTGTCACTGATCGCGGCCTTCATCCCCGTCCTGTTCATGGGCGGGATCGTGGGGCGGATCTTCCACGAATTTGCCGTCACCGTCTGCGTCGCGCTGGCGCTGTCGGCCCTCATCTCGCTGACCCTGACGCCGGCGCTTGCCGGCCTGCTGCCCGGCTGCGCTCGGCCACGGGACACCGGAGTGCGGCGCGCCTTCGCGCGGGTGCTCGCGCTCTACGGCCAGAGCCTGGATTGGTCGCTGCGCCACCGGGCTCTTGTCGTCCTCCTTTTCCTCGCGACCCTCGGCGGAACAGCCGCGCTGGCGCGGACGATCCCGCGGGGGTTCTTCCCGCAGGAGGATCTGAGTCTCGTCACGGTCTCGACCGAGGCGCGGCCCGACATCGCCTTCCCGGCGATGGCCGCCCTCCAGGCACGAGTGGATGCGGTGCTGCGCGCCGCGCCCCACGTCGCCCACGTGGTCTCCAGCATCGGCGGGCCGGCGGGCAATGGTGGGGCCGTGAACCAGGGGCGCGTCTTCGTGGAGCTGAAGCCGAGGCCGGAGCGCGCGGGCCTCGACATCGTCCTGGCGGACCTGCGACGAAGCCTAGACGCCATCCCCGGCATCGCGAGCCTCGTGACGCCCTACCAGACTCTACGCGGCGGTCGGCAGGGGCGCAGCCAGTACCAATTCGCCGTGCAGGGGCCGGACCTCGAGGAGATCGGCCGCTGGTCGACCCACCTCGCCGCGGCGATGAGCCGGGATCCGCACTTCGTCGGCGTCACTACTGACCTGCGAGACGCCGTCCCTCAGATCACCCTTCGGATCGATCGCGACAAGGCCCGCCTCCTCGGCATCGGGACCGATCAGCTCCGCTCCGTGCTCAATCTCGGCTTCGGGCCGCGCCAAGTCGCGACGATCCAGACGGGCGCGGACATCCACCCGGTCCTCGTCGAGTTCGTGCGCCCGCCGAGCGGCCAACCCGCGGACCTCGACGCGATCCGTCTGCGCGCGGCCGGCGGTGCGCTCGTGCCCCTCTCGGCCTTCGCGCGGGCCGAGCCCGGCCTCGGCCTCCAATCCGTCAACCAGATCGGACTCTTTCCCGGCGTCACCGTCGCCTTCGACTTGGCGCGGGGCGTCTCCCTCGGTGAGGCCATCTCGCGCATCGAGGCACTCCGCGCGGAGGCCGAGCTGCCCGCCTCCGTGACGGTTATCTTCCTCGGCACCGCCCGCACCTTCCAGGAGAGCGGCGGCAGTCAGGGGCTGCTCGTTCTCGCGGCCCTGCTCACGGTCTACGTGATCCTGGGCGTTCTCTACGAGAGCCTGTCCCATCCCCTGACGATCCTGGCGGGGCTGCCGGCGGCGGCCTGCGGCGCGCTGCTCGCCCTCGCTTGGGCCGGGCTGAGCCTCGATCTGACGGGCATGATCGGGATCCTGCTCCTGATCGGTGTTGTAAAGAAGAACGCGATCATGGTGGTCGACGTCGCCCTGACGCGCCTCCAGGCGGGTGAGGCACCCGCCGCAGCCATCCGGGAAGCCTCCCTGCGGCGTTTCCGGCCGATCGTTATGACGAGCCTCGTCGCCATCGTCGGTGCCGTGCCGCTGGCCTGCGGCTTCGGTGCCAGTCCCGAGATGCGCCAGCCCCTCGGGATTGCGGTCGTCGGCGGGTTGCTCCTGTCGCAGATGCTCACCCTGTACGTGACGCCGGTCCTATTTCTCTGCATCCAGGGGGCCTCAAGTTCACTCTCGGGGCTCGTCCGCCGTGCAGCCGCGCCGCGCCCGTCCGGTGGCGTGTTCCCTCGAACGAGGGGTGACGGATTCGAGCCGCGCCTCTGACATGACCGGCATTTTGAACCGAGCCCTCGGCCGGACTAAGGGCCCGACGCCTTAAATCTCAGTATTAACATTCCGCCGCATTCGCTCTCTCCACTCTGTGTAGAGGCCGGACAATATAGAATTGCGCAAAAACCCAAACTCACTCGATTTTTCCTAAAACTCGTGATTAATACCCCCTAGTTAGTTACAGTACTCATGTAGTTCTAGGTAAATATTTTCTCTATCGGAGGGATTAAAAAAGTGTTTACTGATGTGGAGTGAGGAGCGGTAGTCGCTCCCGCTTCGCGATCAATCCAAAATTGCACGGGGGGAACGATCATGGCCACCCAGAACCCGAACTTTACGGTCAACCAGGATGACCTGGCCTATATCCTGAAGCAGATCGTGATCGCGGAGCGGGAAACCGCCGGCGAAACCTTGCAGCAGATCATCGGGCCGAATGCTGCGATCCTGCCCTGGGGTCTGCGCCACGTCGACGGATCGAACAACAACCTCTTGCCCGGGGGCCAGTTCGTCGGCGCCGCCGATCAGATCCTCCCGCGCCTGCTCGATCCCAACTTCCTGAATGATCAGGATGGAGACACGATGCCGTTCGCGCCCGGCATGGCCGTCGACAACACCGATTACGGTTCGGTCGGTTCGCCATCATTGCCAACGGTGAACGGCGGCCACACAGGCAACGTGGCGGATGCGGATCCCCGCATCATCTCGAACCTCATCGTCGACATGTCGGTGAACAACCCGGCCGCAATCGCTGCCTGGTTCGGCAATCCGCTCGCGGTTGCGGCCTGGGAGGCGGCGCATCCCGGCAAGACGGCGGTCGCCCCGCCGAAGCCCGGTGAGACGCTCGGGGCAAACGAGATCGTGCTCACCAACGAAGACTTGTCGGTGATCCCGAACCAGTCGCCGGACATCGGCCTCTCGCCGCAGTTCAACGGCTGGATGACCTTCTTCGGCCAGTTCTTCGACCACGGCCTCGACCTCATCACGAAGGGCAACAACGGGACGGTCTACATCCCGCTGCAGAAGGACGACCCGCTCTACGTCGAGAACAGCCACACGAATTTCATGGCGCTGACGCGCTCGACCCCCGTTGCCGGCCCCGGCGCGGATGGCGTGATGGGCACGGCGGATGACACGAACCACGAGACGGTCAACACGACAACGCCGTGGATCGACCAGAACCAGACCTACACCTCGCACCCGTCACACCAGGTGTTCCTGCGCGAATACATGTTCTCCGTCGATTCCGACGGTGATGGGGTCAATGACTCGCACGCCGTTTCGACCGGTCGCCTCCTCGACGGTGCTAATGGCAGCATTGCGACCTGGGCCGATACGAAGGCTCAAGCGCTCCGGATGCTCGGCATCAAGCTCGACGATTATGATGTTCTCGACGTGCCGCTCCTGCGCACGGACGCCTATGGCAACTTCATCCCGGGTGCGAATGGCTACGCCCAGATCGCGACGCCGGACGGCTTCGTCGAAGGCACGGCTGATGGCATCTCCGTGCCGGCGAACGCGCTCCGGACCGGCCACGCCTTCCTCAACGACATCGCGCACCACGCCGAGCCGGTGATGGTCGATCACGACCACAACCCCGCAACGCCCGCGATCCGCCAGACCGCTGACCTCGATGACGGCATCGTCGATGACGGAAACGCCCTCACCTACGACAACGAGATGCTGGACTCGCATTTCGTGACCGGCGACGGCCGCGGCAACGAGAATATCGGCCTCACCGCGGTTCACACGATCTTCCATTCCGAGCACAACCGGCTCGTCGAGGCGAACAAGCAGACGATCCTAGCCTCCGCGGCGAACGGCGACGTCTCGTTCCTGAACGAGTGGCTCGTGAACGACGTGACCTCCGTTCCGGCCGACACGTCCAAGCTCGTCTGGGATGGCGAGCGCTTATTCCAGGCCGCGAAGTTCGTGACCGAGATGCAGTACCAGCACCTCGTCTTCGAGGAGTTCGCCCGCAAGGTCCAGCCGGCGGTGAACCCCTTCGTGTTCACGAACACGCCCGATATCAATCCGGCGATCACGGCCGAGTTCGCGCACGTCGTCTACCGGTTCGGCCACTCTATGCTGACCGACAAGATCGACCGGCTCGACCTGAACATGAGCGCGAGCGACATCGAGCTCTTCGATGCCTTCCTCAACCCGCAGGCGTTCACCGCGAGCGGCCTCACCGCAGCCGAGGCGACCGGTGCGATCGTGCGCGGCATGTCGCGCCAGGCCGGCAACGAGATCGACGAGTTCGTGGTGAGCTCGCTGCGCAACACACTCCTCGGCCTGCCGCTCGATCTCGCGGCGCTCAACATCGCCCGCGGTCGCGAAGCCGGCGTGCCGGCCTTCAACGTCGCCAGGGCGCAGTTCTACGAGGACACCGGCAACATTGACCTGAAGCCCTACGACAATTGGCTGGCGCTCGCCCAGAACCTCAAGAACCCGCTCTCGATCGTGAACTTCGTGGCGGCCTACGGCACGCATCCGCTGCTCCAGGCCGAGACCACGATCGAGGGCAAGCGCGCGGCGGCGCTCGCCCTCGTCATCGGCAGCCAGGAAACTGTTCTTGGCGATCCGACCACCCCGGCCGATGACCGCGTGATCAATGGTGCTGCCGTCGACGATCGGCTCGACTTCCTCAACTCGACCGGCGCATGGGCCGGCCACGAGTCCGGCCTCAACCTCGTCGACCTCTGGATCGGCGGGCTGGCGGAGCGCAAGACCGAATTCGGCGGCATGCTGGGCTCGACGTTCAACTACGTCTTCGAAAATCAGATGGAGAACCTCCAGAACGGCGACCGTCTGTACTACCTCAGCCGCCTGCAGGGCCTGAACCTTCTGAACGAGCTCGAGGCGAACACCTTCTCGGCGCTCGCCATGCGCAACTCCGATCTCGGCGACACGACCTCCTCGCACGTGGCCGGCAACCTCTTCGACACGCCCGACCTGACGCTCGAGATCGACCAGACGAAGCAGATCGACACCGATCCGGTCCAGGCCAACGCGATCCTCCAGGCGATCGACCCGAAGGTCACCCGGCATGCGCCCGGTGCCGACGTCAACAACGACGGTCACGCGGATGGCGGCTACATCCGCTTCTCGGGCGGCGAGCACGTCGTGCTCGGCGGCACCGAGGGCAACGACACGCTGATCGGCGATCGCGGCATCGACACGCTCTGGGGCGACGGCGGCGACGACTACCTCAATGCCCAGACGGAATCCGACCAGGTCTTCGGCGGCGACGGTGATGACATCATCGTCGACCCGTTCGGCGACAACTTCCTGCGCGGTGACGCG
>NZ_SMNT01000066.1 GCF_004348265.1 Methylobacterium segetis | reverse complement strand
TTGAGCTGATCGACCATGGTGTTGACCACCTTGCCGATCCGCAGGAACTCGCCCCGCAGCGGGCGGCCCTCGATCTCGATCTGCATGGTCTGGCCGAGATCGCCCTTGGCGACCGCGCCGATCACGCGCGCGACCTCGGTGGTCGGCTGGACGAGGTCGCCGATCATCGAGTTGACCGAATCGACGCACTCGACCCAGCCGCCGGTCGCGGAGGGGAGCTTGCCCCGCTCGCCGATCCGCCCGTCCTTGCCGACCGTCCGCGCCACGCGGTCGAGCTCGCGGGCGAGGCCCTGGTTCAACTCGACGATGTCGTTGAACGCCTCGGCGATCTCGCCGTCGATTCCGGTGAGATCCAGCGGCAGACGGACCGAGAAATCCCCTTTTCGGAAGGCCCTCAGGCTCTTCAGGAGAAGCTTCGGCTCGAGCTGCGAGGGCAACGGCGACATGGGCACACCTACGGACGACGAGGGTCCGCGGCGCTGGCAGGGGTCTGAGCGAGGCTCTCCGCGGGTCGGGCATCCAACGCGGCGGGAGAAGCGTATCGTCGGCCCTGCCGGAGCTGCGGAACCCCCTGCTGGTACGTACGTGTAGCACGCTGCGCAAGCTCAACCGATAGTTGTCGTTACGTCTCTGCTACGGTCCCTGTGCAGCGGCGAGCGTATTCGATGCCGCCCGCGCCCGTTCCGGGCCGGGACGCCTGCGTATTGGCGGCGATGCGGGGCCGCGGATATCGATGGGTCGAGTTTCGTCGGCGCGGAGCGTTGCGCGAGGCTGCCGGCTGAGGGGCGGCGAGACGACGGGGAGATTGGCTGGGGCGCCAGGATTCGAACCTGGGAATGGCGGTACCAAAAACCGCTGCCTTACCACTTGGCGACGCCCCACCGAGGCCAGCGCTGTCTAGACGGCGGCGCTTCCGGAGGCAACAGGGTTGCGCGGGAACGCGTGGCGGGAGAACGCGTGGCGGGAGAGAGACGATGGGCAGGAAGGTCGCGATCGTGACGGGGGCGGGGTCCGGCATCGGCCGGGCGGTGGCGCTCGGCCTCGGACGGGCCGGCTACGCGCTGGCGCTGGCCGGCCGGCGGGCGGAGCCGCTGCGGAGCCTCGCGGGCGAGATCGGCGCCGACGCGCTGCCCGTGGAGACGGACGTGACCGACCCCGATTCCGTGGACCGACTCTTCGCGGAGACGGGGCGGGCCTTCGGGCGGCTCGACGTCCTGTTCAACAATGCGGGCGTGTTCACCCCGGCGGTCAGCGTCGACGCGGTGAGCCTGGAGGATTGGCGGGCGAGCGTCGACACCAACCTCACCGGCGCCTTCCTGTGCACGCGCGCGGCCTTCCGGATGATGAAGGCGCAGGACCCGCGCGGCGGCCGCATCATCAACAACGGGTCGATCGCCGCGCAGGTGCCCCGGCCGAACTCGGCGCCCTACGCGGCCACCAAGCACGCCATCACCGGGCTCACCCGCGCCACCTCCCTCGACGGGCGGCCCTTCGACATTGCCTGCGGCCAGATCGACGTCGGCAACGCCGAGACGGACATGACGCGGGCCTTCGCGGACGGGGCCCGGCAGGCGGACGGCTCGATGCGGCCCGAGCCCGTGATGGATGCGGCGCACGTGGCCGACGCCGTCGTCTACATGGCGGGGCTGCCGCTCTCGGCGAACGTCCAGTTCATGACGGTCGTCGCGACCAAGATGCCCTATATCGGTCGCGGCTGAGGGGGCGGCGCCTTTGCCAATCGGGCGCGATGCCCATACATAGCGCCTGTCGGCGCCCGGCCTCGGCGGGGCGCGCGAGGTCTCGATCCCCCCTCGGCCCGAGAAGACGAACGCCCCGCGCGGGGCGCGAGAGCCTTTGTCCGCCATGCTGATGCAGACGCAGAACCCGAGCGACGCCAAGGCGGAGCCCAAGGCTCCCGCCGACCCGGTGGCGCGCCGCCGCACCTTCGCGATCATCTCGCACCCGGATGCGGGCAAGACCACGCTCACCGAGAAGCTGCTGCTCTTCGGGGGCGCCATCCAGCTCGCCGGCGAGGTGAAGGCCAAGCGCAACCGTGTCTCGACCCGCTCCGATTGGATGGGCATCGAGAAGGAGCGCGGCATCTCGGTCGTCACCTCGGTGATGACCTTCGAGTACGGCGATTGCGTCTTCAACCTGCTCGACACGCCGGGCCACGAGGATTTCTCGGAGGACACCTACCGGACGCTGACGGCGGTCGATTCAGCCGTGATGGTGATCGATGCGGCCAAGGGCATCGAGGCGCGCACGCGCAAGCTCTTCGAGGTCTGCCGCCTGCGCGACATCCCGATCGTCACCTTCGTGAACAAGCTCGACCGCGAGGCGCGCGACCCGTTCGACCTCCTCGACGAGATCGAGAAGACGCTCGCCCTCGACGTGGCGCCCGTGACCTGGCCGATCGGCCGCGGCCGCAGCTTCGCGGGCACCTACGAGCTCGGCTCGAACCGCGTGCGCCGCCTCGACGCCGCGGACGATGCCGGGATGGTGCCCGTGTCGGGCCTCGACGACCCGCTCTTCGACCAGCTCCTGACGGAACAGGGCGAGGCGGCCGGCTGGCGCGAGGAGGCGGAGCTCGCCGAGGGCGGCCTCAAGGCCTTCGACCTCGCGGCCTTCCGCGAGGGGCATCTCACGCCCGTCTTCTTCGGCTCGGCGCTGCGCAATTTCGGCGTGCGCGATCTCATCGACGGGCTCGCCCGCTTCGCCCCGCCCCCGCGGGGCCAGGACGCCGACAAGCGCCTCGTCGAGCCGACCGAGGCGCGCATGACCGGCTTCGTCTTCAAGATCCAGGCGAACATGGACCCGAACCACCGGGACCGGATCGCCTTCATGCGGGTCTGCTCGGGGAAGCTGAACCGGGGCATGAAGGCGCGGCTCGTGCGCACGGGCAAGCCGATCTCGCTCTCGGCGCCGCAATTCTTCTTCGCGCAGGACCGCGCCATCGCCGACGAGGCGTTCGCGGGCGACGTCGTCGGCATCCCCAACCACGGCACCCTGCGCATCGGCGACACGCTCACCGAGGGCGAGGACCTGCTCTTCCGCGGGGTGCCGAGCTTCGCGCCCGAGATCCTGCGCCGCGTGAAGCTCACCGACGCCATGAAGGCGAAGAAGCTGCGCGAGGCCCTGCAGCAGATGGGCGAGGAGGGCGTCGTGCAGGTCTTCCTGCCGCATGACGGCGCGCAGGCCATCGTCGGGGTCGTCGGCGCGCTGCAGCTCGACGTGCTGAAGGAGCGCCTCCAGGCGGAGTACGGCCTGCCGGTCGATTACGACGCCACGCGCTTCACGGTCTGCCGCTGGATCGCCTCCGACACCGAGGCGGAGCTCGACCGGTTCATCGGCGCGCACGGTTCCTCGATGGCGAGCGACCTCGACGGGGCGCCGGTCTTCATGGCCACGACCGCCTTCTCGCTGCGCTACGAGGAGGAGCGCTGGGAGAAGATCCGCTTCACGGACGTGAAGGACTACCAGAAGCGGGCGGCCTGAGCCCTCAGAACTTGCCGAGCATGGGGAAGTCGACGCTCAGCGTCGATTCCGTGGCGAGCGGCGCCTCGCGGCGGCGCGGCTTGCGGTTGAGCACCTGCTTCAGCTTGCTCTTCAGGACCGACATGTCGAACGGCTTGAGGATGAAGGCGTCCGCCCCCGCCTGATGGGCGACGTTGATGTCCTCGAAGTCGAACGACGACTCGGTCAGGATGAAGGGCGTGTTCATCAGGGCGTCGTCGCCACGGATCTCGCGCAGCAGCGCGATCCCGTCCATCGGCTCCATGTCGAGATCCGAGATCACGAGCGCGAAGCGGCGCTCGCGCATCAGCGCCAGCGCGTCCGGGCCGCTCGTGACGCCCTCGACCTCGGGGAAGCCGAGGCGGTTCATCAGCATGATGACGAGCTTCAGGAGCTTTTCCTGGTCGTCGACGACGAGGATCGGGGGCGTGTCGCTCATGGCGTGTGTCGGCTCGTGTCCGGGCGTCGGCGTCAGATGAAGAGGTGGTCGATGCCCTGCTTGGACATGGCGTCGGCCTGAAGGCCGATCGCGAGGCTGTGGATCACGCCCGCCTTCGGCGTGCCGCGCTGGAGCTGCGGCAGCAGGCTGGCCTTGTTGAACAGGGTCTCCGTCGCGGAATTGCGGATGCCCGTCTTGAAGGAATGCACGAATTCGCGCTTGGCGATCTCGCGCCACTCGCAGATCTGCACGTCGCGGTGCCGCTGGTCCTCGGCGATCCGGTTGAAGGTCTCCTGGATGGACATGCGCTCGCCCTCGATCACCTGGGCCGCGAAGTTCTGCTCGATGATCAGGAAGCTCGTGATCACGGCGAACTCGTTCTTCTTCTGGGCCTGCCGCGTGATGTCGCCGAGCTGGCTCGCGCGCAGCTGCGGGTCCGAGGACAGGTTCAGACGGGAGAAATAGATGAGATGGACGAGGCTCGTCCGCTTCGCGCGCATAACTGCATTTGTCCGCCGTCGATCGGGAGCATCTTAGTCGGCCCGGAAATAACGGTGCGTAAACGCGCGCGGCGCCCTCCGGCAAACCCGGCAAAAGCTGCCGGGGGGCGGAAGCGGCGCCCCGGCGTTTTTGCCGGTGCCGAGCCCTGAGCCTCGTGTTTTCAAGGGGTTAGGGCTGGCACGCCGGTTGCGGGGCCTGGGATTGCGGGCCGCTCCTTGTCGCGGCGCCCATCGCGTTCAGGCCGGAACACCAAGCCATGGATATCTTCACCGCGCTGCAGACGGCGGTCACCGGACTGAAGGCGCAGTCCTACGCCATCGGCAACATCTCTGGGAACATCGCGAACTCGCAGACGACGGGCTACAAGCGCATCGACACGAGCTTCGTGGACCTCATCGCCGAGCAGACCCCGAAGCACGAGGTGGCGGGGACCGTGCTCGCCCAGGCGCAGCTCACGAACACGCTCCAGGGCAACATCACCGCCACCAACGTCAGCACCAACATGGCGATCAACGGCGACGGCTTCTTCGTGGTGCAGAAGAAGGTCGGCGACGCCAACGGCCAGCCGAGCTTTGCCGGCACGAGCCTCTACACGCGGCGCGGCGACTTCACGGTCGACAAGGACGGCTACCTCGTCAACGGCGCCGGCGGCTACCTCCAGGGCGAGAATCTCGACCCGGTGACGGGGCAGGTGACGACGACCGGCCCGGTCAAGGTCTCGAACGCGACGCTCCCCGCCCGGCCGACCACGGAGGTGACCTACACGGCCAACCTGCCGAAGACGCCGATCACCGCGAACTCGCCGACCACCGGCTCCGCTCTCTACACCCCGCCCGCCAGCATCACGCCCGCCCCGGTCGTGATGGCGACGGACGGCTCGCGCACCGACGGCCTCCAGATCCCGGCCGCGAACGCGCCGGACTTCATCTCGAACAGCATCGCCGGCCCCTCGCTCACGGTCTACACCGAGAGCGGCGCCCCGCTCTCCCTGACGACCCGCTGGGCGAAGCTCACCGATGCCACGGCCGCGCAGCCCGCGGTCTGGAACCTCTACTACGCGAACACGAGCAGCGGCACGGGCGCCAGCACCGCCTGGACCAATGCGGGCACCGGCTTTGGCTTCGATCTCGCGGGCCAGGCGGTCTCGACCATGCCCGCCAAGGTGACGATCGCGAACCTGACCGTCGACAACACGAGCCTCGGCAACGTGGTCGTGAACATCGGCAAGAACGGGCTGACCGAGTACTCGGACGCGACAGGCAAGACGAGCACCAACACGCTCTCGCAGAACGGCTACACCAAGGGCGACCTCAACAGCGTCGCGGTGACGGCCGACGGCAAGATCGTCGGCAATTACTCGAACGGCTCGGCCCTGCCCATCGCGACGGTCGGCCTCGTCCGCTTCGTCAACCCGGACGGCCTGAAGCCCGATTCCGAGGGGAACTACCTGCAGACGATCGATTCCGGCGTGCCGCTGACCGGCCTGCAGGGTTCGACCGTGGTCGGCGGCAACGTCGAGCAGTCGAACACCGATATTGCGGGTGAATTCTCTAAGATGATCGTAACCCAGCAAGCCTACTCTGCGAACACGCGCGTCATGTCGACCGCGCAGCAGATGATGTCCGATCTGCTCAACGTGATCCGCTGACGGTGGCGTGCCGCGAAGCCCTGAGCGCGCCCGGCCGGGAGGTGTGACATGTCGGTGAACGCCCTCGGCACCGCGACCGCCGGCCTGCAGGCCATGCAGGCGGCGATCGGCATCGTCTCGCAGAACGTCGCCAATGCCGGCACGGCGGGCTATGTCCGCCGCACGCTCACGCCCGTCTCGATGGGGGCGGGCAACAACGGCGTCGCGGTCGGCACGGTGGCGCGCACCTTCGACGAGGCGGCGCTGAAGCAGCTCCGGCTCGAGACGGCGGGCGCCGCCTACACCTCGGTCAAGGCCGACGTGATCTCGCAGATCGACAAGCTCTACGGCACGCCCGGATCCTCGACGGCGCTGGACGGCATCCTCAACACCTTCACGCAGGCGCTGCAGACGCTCGCCGCCAACACCAACTCCACCGCCGCCCGCACCACCGTGGTGCAGACGGCCGCGACGCTCGCGGGCCAGATCGGCAGCATCGCCAACAGCGTCCAGGAGCTGCGCAGCGGCGTCGAGAGCCGGCTCGGGACCGAGACGCGCGCGGCCAGCGACCTCCTCTCCTCGATCGCCGACCTCAACATCAAGGCCACGAGCACCTCGGACGACGCGACCCGCGCCGCGATCCTCGACCAGCGCGACCAGCAGATCACGCAGCTCTCCAGCTACTTCGACGTGAAGACCGTGGCGCAGCGGGACGGGACGGTGAGTGTGCTCACGACCTCCGGCGTCACCCTCGTGGACCGTGGCCTTTCCGCGACGCTGACCTTCGACGGGCGCGGCACGCTCGACGCGAAGGCCGCCTACGCGAGCGATCCGAGCAAGCGGGGCGTCGGCACGATCACGGCCACGACGCCGGGCGGCGCGGTGATCGATCTCGGCGAGCCGGGCACCCTGCGCTCCGGCACCCTCGCCGCCGAGTTCGAGCTGCGCGACACGATCCTGCCGCAGGCCCAGCGCCAGCTCGACGACCTCGCGGGCGGGCTCGCCCGCGCGCTCACCGACCAGACGGTCTCCGCGACCGCGAGCGCCGGGGTGACGCCCGCCCAGGCGGATCTCGACCTCACCGGGATCAAGCCGGGCAACACCGTCACGGTGCCGATCCAGCAGAACGGCGTGGTGCGCAACGTCATCCTGATCGCGTCCGGCGTCGGGACGCCGAACGTCGACCCGGCCCAGACGGCCGACCCGACCGCCCTCGTGCAGACCTTCGACATCTCGGGCGGGCCGTCGACCTACGGCGCCTCCCTTCAGACGGCGCTCAGCGCGCTCTCCGGTCGCGTCAGCCCGGCCCTCGACATCACCGCCACCGGCGTCTCGGGCGGGAGGGTGCGCTTCGAGAGCCCCGGCACGTGGCAGGTCGCGTCGGCGAGCGCGGGGATCACGAAGCCCGCCTCGGCGAGCGACGTGAGCTCCGGATTCCCCTACATCCCCCTCTTTGTCGACGGGACGAGCAGCCTCGTCACGGGCTCCTTCGATGCCGGATCGCAGCTCACCGGCCTCGCGCAGCGCCTCGCCGTGAACCCGGCGGTCGCCAACAACACGGCGAGCCTCGTCGCGGGGAGCGCCACCAGCACCTCCCCCGACACGGTGCGGCCGCTCTTCCTCTACGACGCCCTGACGAGCGCCAAGCAGACCTTCTCGGCGGCGAGCGGGATCGGCGGCATCGACGCGCCGCACAGCGCCAGCGTGGTCGGATTCACGCAGGACATCATCGCGGCGCAGGGCGCGGCCTCGGTCAACGCCCGGAACCTCGACGAGGGCCAGGGCGTGGCGCTGGCGACGGCGCAGGGGCGCTTCTCGTCGAGCGCGGGCGTGAACATCGACGAGGAGATGTCGCGCCTGATCGAGTTGCAGACCGCCTACACCGCCAATGCCCGCGTGCTCACGGCCGCCCGCGACATGCTCGACACCCTCCTGCGGATCTGAGGGCAGCCATGACGACGATCTCCTCCTTCGCGGCCGGCAGCTACGTCACGAACCGCAACACGCAGGGCATCCTCAACCTGAAGAGCCAGCTCGACACGCTCTCGACGCAGCTCTCGACGGGGCGCACCGCGGAGACCTATGGCGGCCTCGGCTCCGGCCGGGTGACGAGCCTCGGCGCGCACGCCACCCTGAGCGCCCTCGACGGCTACGACGCGGCCATCGACAGCGCGAAGACGCGCGTCGCGCTCGCGAGCGCGAGCGTCAGCCAGGTCATCAAGCTCTCGACGACCCTCACCACCGGCCTGAGCAACAACATCCTGGGCGCGGCGAGCGCCACCACGAACGCGCAGCTCGCCCGCACCAGCCTCGACGGCGCCCTCGACGCCCTGAACCAGCAATCGGCCGGCCAGTATCTCTTCGGCGGCCGGATCACCGACGCCCCGCCCGTCCTCTCGAGCGACGTGATCCTGAAGGGCGATCCGGCGAACGGGCTCGCCGGCCTGACCACCCTCGTCCAGGAGCAGAAGGCGGCCGATCTCGGCGCGCCCGACAAGACCGGCCGCCTGAAGCTGACGGCGACCGGCACGACGCTCAACCTCAGCGAGGACCCCGCCGACACGACCGGCGAGAGCCGCGCCAATTTCGGGTTCCGCTTCGCCAAGGCCCCGGTCGCGACCGGCACTGCGATCTCGGTGACGCCGACCTCGACCGCCGCGCCGACGCAGGCCACGCTGAACCGCGCCCCGCAGGTCGGCGAGAGCTTCCGCGTCGTCGTCAACCTCGCCGACGGCAGCCAGAAGACCCTCGACCTCACCGTCCGCGACCCCGTCCCGGCCGGCTCGACGGACAGTTTCGGGCTCTTCGGCAGCGCCGCCGCGGCGAGCACCGCCCTGCAGGCGCTCGCCGGGCCGAACGGGGAGGTGGCGAGCTTCCAGAGCGCGGCCACGCCCGCGCTCACGGCGAGCTTCGGCGGCGGCTCGCCCGGGGCCTACGGCATCGCGGTGACGGCCCAGCCGAACCCCGGCGACACGGTCACGGTCAGCCTCAAGCTCCACGACGGGACCACGACGACGGTATCCCTGACCGCCAAGGCGCCGCCCGCGACGGGCACGCCGGGCGAATTCGTGATCGGCGCCGACCCGACGGCGACCGCGCAGAATCTGAACACCTCCCTGAAGACGGCGCTGCAGAACGCCGCCGCGGGCCCGCTCTCGGCGAGCTCGACCACCCGCGCGGCGAAGGATTTCTTCGCCGGCTCGCCGGTCGCGGGCTTCGAGCCCCGGCGCATCACGACGGACGGCGCCGGCAACCCGGTCTACGGCCAGTCGCCGCAGAACAAGACCGTGATCTGGTACCAGGGCGAGGATTCGGGCGGTGCGGCGCGCGACACGGCGAGCGTGCGGATCGGCGCCAACCGCGACCTGCCGGTCGGCGGGCGGGCGAACGAGCCGGCCTTCCAGGAGGCGCTGGCGGGCATGGCGGCGCTCGCCGTCGAGGTCCTCGCCGATCCCGCCGGCGCCGTGACGAACGACCGCTTCCAGGCGCTCGCCTCCCGCACGTCCCAGATCCTCACGAACGCCAAGACGTCGCCCGGCCTGCCCGAGATCGCGAGCGATTACAGCCTCGCCTCGGCCACGCTGACGAGCGCGGCGGACACCAACCGCACGACCCGGGCGACGCTCCAGGATTCTCTCGAGGGCGTCGAGAGCGCGTCGATGGAGGATGTGGCGGCCAAGCTGCTCGCCGTGCAGAACCGCCTGCAGGCGAGCTACCAGGTCACCTCGATGATCTCGAAGCTGTCGCTCGTGAACTACCTCTGATCCCGTCCTCCCGCACGCCGTCGTGAGGCAATCCCGGCCCGGGCCGGGGTGCCGGACCGTGCCGCCATCCGCGAGGCGACCACATTGTCGCCGTCTTGAGGGCGTCTGCAGGTCGCTCACGGTGGGGAAAGGGCTTCGCGGGAACAGCGGGAGACGGTCATGGAACAGCTTGCTCAGTCGATACGCGCCCTGAACCGGTTCGCCGGCGAGGCACCGTCCGGCGCGATCCTGCAGGCCGAGGCCGCCGTGGACGCCTACGTCTCGGATTTTCACGACCGCGCCGACAAGGTCGTCGCGCTCGACATCCTCCTGCGCGACCTCGCGCGCCTCCGGCTTCGCGCTCCCGAACTCGACGCCTTCCTCGACGTGGTCGAGGGCCATATCGACGATCTCCACCGCGACCTCGCCCGCCGCCCGTCCTGAGCGCGGGCATCGGACGGAGGGGCTCGGCTCAGCGGGAAGGGCGAGGGATGACGGGGCGTGTCGTGGCTGTCCTGATCGCGGCCGGATGCTGGGCCGGGAGCGAGGCCGCGGCGCGCGACCTTGCCCGCGCCCAGGCGCCGGACGGGCTCGTGGCCTGCCCGGAGCAGGGCGCCGGCTTCGTCCGGGCGAAGGGCGCGCGGACCTGCTTTCGCCTGTCGGGCCGGGTCGGCGCCGGAATCGACGCGCGGACCGGCGCGGGCGCCCGCGTCGCGCCCTCGGCCGCGGGCCGCTTCGCGATCGACACCCGCAGCGAGTCCGAGTACGGGCCGGTGCGCGCCTTCGTGCGCATGGGGCACGGCCGGCCCTGATCCGGCAGGGCAGCCGGGCCGCGGGCCCGGGTCACAGGCTGCGCGAGAGGACCAGCGGGCCGCTGCGCGTGCCGCTCCCGGAGGGGGAGGGGCTCGTGGACGGGGAGCCGTAGACGCTCGGCGCACGGGCGCGGCCGATCTCGTCGGCGAGCGACTTGATGAGCCCCTCCGACACGGTCTTGGCCGTCGCCAGCACCGTCTGGTTGGCCTCGACGACCTGCGCGAAGCGGCGATGGGCGGCCTTCAGGCTCTCGACGCCCTGGGGCGCGAAGCGGGCGAGCGCGACCGCGTTCAGCTTCGCCGATTCGGCACCCTGGAAATACGCGGCCGCGAGCGCGCTCTTGCGCTCCGAGAGGCCGATCCCCTCGCGCAGGCGGCCGGCCCGCACATGGGCACTCTCCTCGCCGAGGACGGTCTCCAGGGCCTGCATGATCCCCATCACCTCGGCGACGAGGGTCTCGGCCCCGGCGCGATCGGCGATGCGGAGCGGGGCTCCCCGATCAGGCGCCACGGTTGCCCTCCTGCAGACGCATCATCTCGCGATAGACCTGATCGGCGATGCCGACGCCGCCCGATTTCACGACCTGCGTCGCGTATTCCTTGGTGAGCATCGAGCGGTAGACGCCGCCGCCGGTGCCGTTCTCGCCGAGCGGCCCGTCCGTGCCCTCCGACTGGGTCAGGCGGTCGAGGGATTGCTCGAGGAACATCGACTCGAACTCGGACGCGGTCTTGCGGGCCTTGGTCTTGGCGGCCTCGGTCGCGGAAGAGGCGTCGGGCTTCGAGGCCGCCGCGGCGATGGAGCCGGCGATCGACTTGCCGACCCCGATGGCCGCCGTGGCGGCGAAGGTTGCGAGCGGGAGCATCGTTTCACCTCGCGGAGGGACGGGGAGAGGAGGGGACCATCACATCAGGTCGATGTCGGCCTGGAGGGCGCCCGCGGCCTTGATGGCCTGCAGGATCGAGATGAGGTCGCGCGGGCCGACGCCGAGGGCGTTGAGCCCGTCGACGAGTTCGCGCAGCGTCACGCCCTCCTTCACGAGGGCGAGCTTGTTGCCGTCGCCGGTATCGACCTTCACGGCGCTGCGGGGCACCACGACGGTCTCGCCGTTCGAGAGGGGGTTCGGCTGGCTGACCTGCGGCTGCTCGGTGATCGTGACGGTGAGGTTTCCCTGCGCGATCGCCACCGTGGAGACGCGCACGTCGCGGCCCATCACGATGATGCCCGAGCGCTCGTCGACGACGACCTTGGCGGTCTGGTCGGGCTCCACCTTGAGCTGCTCCACCTCGGTCACGAGGCGGATCATGTTGCCCTGGTAGCGCGGCGGGATCTGGATGGTGACGGTGGCGGGGTCCGTCGGCTCGGCCGTGTCCGCGCCCATGAAGTCGTTGATCGCGGCCGCGATCCGCTTCGAGGTCGTGAAATCGGGGTTGCGCAGCGAGAGGCGCAGGGAGCGCGCGTCGTTCAGCCGGAACGCGATCTCGCGCTCGATATTGGCGCCGTTCGAGATGCGCCCGTTCGTCGGCACGCCGCGGGTGATCTTGGCGGCCTCGCCCTCGGCCGCGAAGCCGGCGATCGCCACCGACCCCTGCGCCAGGGCGTAGACCTCGCCGTCCGCGCCGAGGAGCGGCGTCACGAGGAGGGTGCCGCCCTGGAGCGACTTGGCGTCGCCGAGGGAGGAGACGGTCACGTCGATGCGGGTCCCCTGCGCGGCGAAGGGCGGCAGGCTCGCCGTCACCATCACGGCGGCGAGGTTCTGCGTGCGCATGGTGGCGCCGCGGGTGTTCACGCCGAGCCGCTCCAGCATCGCCTGCAGGGATTGCTTGGTGAAGGGGATGTTGTTGAGTGTGTCGCCGGTGCCGTTGAGGCCGACGACGATGCCGTAGCCGACGAGCTGGTTCTGGCGCACGCCCTCGATCGAGGCGAGGTCCTTCACCCGCGACAGGGCGAGGGCCGGCCCGGTCCAGGTGATGAGGGCGCCGAGCGCCAGGAGCCAGATCGTCTTCAGGGTGCGGGTCATGCCGGGCATCGCGGGAGCAGCTGCCCCTCGTCCTGCCAGGACCATGCCAGAGCCGGGATTTGCGTAAGACTCTGACAAGGAACGAGATTTCTTTCAGAGCCCCGGCGCGCGAGGCCGCCTGCGCACCGGCGCCTCCTGCCGGGCCGGCAGCTTCTGCCGGGTCGTTTACCGACGGTTAACCAACCCGGCACGAGTGTTCCGCCTCAGGCGCCGCCGCGCCCGAAGAACCCGGGATTGAGCTCACCTCATGCGCGTCGACACCCGCCTTGCCGCACAGGGGCCGGCCAGCGTCGCGGCGGGTCGGCGGAGCGAGGGCGGCCGCGCCTTCAGCCTCGGCGGCGCGGCCGAGCCGGGCACGGCGCAGGCTCCGGCGGCCGCCGCGACGCTGGCCGGCCTCGACGCCGTCCTGATGCTGCAGGCCGGGGACGAGCCTCCCTCCGAGCGCCGCCGCCGTCTGGCGCGCCGCGGCCACGACCTCCTCGACGGGCTCGACCGGTTGAAGGTCGCGATCCTCATGGGCCGCGTGCCGGCGCACGAATTGCAGGTCGTCGCCCGACGCTTGGCGGACCGGACCGGCCCGAGCGGAGACCCACGACTCGACGGCCTGATGGCGGAGATCGAGCTCCGGGCGGCGGTCGAGCTCGCCAAGCTCGCTCGGCCGGCGACCGCCTGAGGCGCACGAGACTGGATGATCCGATCCTTAACAAAGGTTAGCCCGATGGCCGAGACGCCCCGAGACTGGTCTTGAGCCCCTCG
This sequence comes from Methylobacterium segetis, assembly GCF_004348265.1. GTDB lineage: Bacteria > Pseudomonadota > Alphaproteobacteria > Rhizobiales > Beijerinckiaceae > Methylobacterium > Methylobacterium segetis. The sequence goes on along the minus strand of NZ_SMNT01000066.1, from coordinate 15,069 downwards.
CGCGGAAACCTCTCACCGTGACGTGATTGCCGCATTGTGCACGGCATCCACGCCTCCGATGCCGCGGAAGGGTCGGCATCCGTTGTAGCGGCGGGGGACCTCGACTATACGGCTCGAAAATTATCGTTGCGGACCGACTATACGGGAAGTGTGAGGGCGACGATGGCGAAGGTGACGCTCGAGGACGGCTACGTTCCGACCGACGACGAGCCCTTCATGAACGAGCGGCAGCGCGAGTACTTCCGGCGCAAGCTGCTCGGCTGGAAGAACGATATCCTGCGCGAGGCGCAGGACACCCTGGTCGCGCTCCAGAGCGAGAACGAGAACCATCCCGATCTCGCCGACCGCGCCTCCTCGGAGACCGACCGCGCGATCGAGCTGCGCGCCCGGGACCGGCAGCGCAAGCTGACCGGCAAGATCGACGCGGCGCTCGCCCGCCTCGAGGACGGCTCCTACGGCTATTGCGAGGAGACGGGCGAGCCGATCTCGCTGAAGCGTCTCGACGCGCGGCCGATTGCCACCCTGTCCCTGGAGGCTCAGGAGCGGCACGAGCGGCGCGAGCGGGTCTATCGCGACGATTGAGCGGTCTCCCATAGCCCGCCCACGCCTCCGCGCGGCTGCCGCCGAGGCGAGCCGGGTGGACAGTATCGCTGAGTTTTTGATCCTAGTTGCGGTGCAACTCTTCGGTTCAGGATCAAAGTCTCGGAAATAGAGCGCCGGAACTTTGCGCTCAGCCGTCCATTTTCGACGCAGAAACCTCCACTGAGGACGTCGAGATGGACAACAACCTGCTGATCATCGTGCTCGCCGTGGCGACACTCGCGATCGTCATCGGTGTCGCGCTGTGGCAGCGCGCGCGGGTGGCGGCGTCGAAGAAGGACCCGCAGCGCTCCGCCTTCACCGAGCAGCACGGCGCCGCGCCGCGCCCGAACAGGCCCGGCACGGAGCACTGAGAGGGCGCTCAGAAGGGCAGCAGGATATCGACGATCTGCTGGCCGTAGCGCGGCTGCTGGACATCCGAGATCTGGCCGCGGCCGCCATAGGCGATCCGGGCCTGGGCGATCTTGGCCGAGTCGATCGTGTTGTCCGACTCGATGTCCTCCGGCCGCACCACGCCCGCCACGATCAGCTCGCGGACCTCGAAGTTCACGCGGATCTCCTGCTTGCCCTCGACCACGAGGTTCCCGTTCGGCAGCACCTGCGTGACGATGGCCGCGATGTTCGTCGTCACCTGCTCGGCCCGCTGGACGGAGCCGGCGCCGTCGCTGGCGCTGGTGGACGTGGCGTTGACGAGCTTGTCCGCGGCGATGCCGGCCGCCTTCGCGTCGTTCTCCAGGCCGAAGGCGTTCGGCAGGCCGAAGCCCTCGGTGTTCGAGCGCGAGCGCTTCGTCTCGTTGTTCAGGTTCGCCTTGTCGGTGACGTTGACCTTCACCGTGACGAGGTCGCCGATCCGCGCCGCGCGCTGATCCTTGAAGAAGGCCCGCGAGCCCGTGCGCCAGAGCGAGTTCGGCGCGTAGGAGACGGGCTGGAGCTCCGGCATCGGCAGCCGCACCGGCTTGTAGCCGGCCTGGGCAGTCGGATCCTCGATCGCCGACAGGGCGGGCCGCTCGCCGACCTGGGACAGGCGGTCGGCCGTGTTGCAGGCGCCGAGGCCGCCCGTGAGGGCGACGAGGGCGGCGAGGGCGATCGGGCGGTTGAGGCAGGGCATCGGACGCTTCACTCGTGGAGAGGGGTCGCTCAGCGGATCGGGGCGGGCAGGGCCGCGCTCGCCTGGCGCTGCGGGGCGGCGGGGCCGACCGAGACGCGGGCGGGCCCGACGACCACGGCCTGGAGGACTTTCTTCGAGGCGACGTTGAGGACGGTGACGGTCGCGCCGAGGCGGCCGGCCTCGTTCGCCTGTCCCCGCATCGTCAGGCTCACGCCCGGCGTCTCGTAGACGATGGAGACCGCCTCGCCGCGGGCGACGAGTTCGGGCGGCGCGGTGTCGCCGACGCGCAGGAGGGTGCCGGCGCCGAGCGCGCGCTGGGCGACTTCGCCGGCGATGGCGGCGAGGTTCGCCTGGGCGTCGACGGGCGTGCTCTCGCGCGGGCGGCGCTCCAGCGTCACGTCGGCGGCGGTGACCGGCTCCCCGTTCCTGATCGCGCGGGCAAGGATGGCGACCTCGCGCATCTCGACGACGAGGCCGGACACGCGCAGGGAAGCCTGCCGCTCCCCGAGGCTGATCAGGCCCGTCACCCGGCGCGAGCGGGGCTCGTAGACCACGTCGAGGGCGGCCGCGGCCCCATTCAGGTCGACGGGAGCGAGCAGCACCGGCGCCTCTCCGTCGAGGCGGATGCTGATCACGCGCGGATCGAGCCCGTGGCCGCTCTCCAGGGTCCGCTTCAGGGCCGCCTCGATCTCCGGCGCCCCGACCCGGCGCGCCGCCCGCTGGATCGCGACCTGCACCCGGCCGCCGGTCTCGACCGGGCCGAGCCCGAGGCCCGCGACCGCATCGAGGATGCGGCGGGTCTGGATCGTCCCGGTGGCGCCCAGGGCCGGCGCGCGGAACAGGGGCTTGCCGGCCATCTCGGCGCCGGCCCCCTCGACGAGGTCGCCGAGGCTCAGCACGTCGCCGCGGGCGGTGACGTCGCCGCGCAGGCGCAGCGTCTCCGCCGCGAAGGCCGGCAGGGTGAAATAGCCGATCGCGAGCAGCGTCAGCAGCATGCCGGTGAGGCGCCCCAGCACCCCGACGGTGAGGCGGGCGGCGCAGAGCGGCGGCCGCTCCTCGAGCGGCGGGATCGCGTCGGTCGGGTCGGAAGCGAGGGATTCGGGGAACACGGTCATCGCGCTCAGGCGTCCTGCTAGCTGCGGAACATCTGGGAGGTGGTGGAGAGCATCTGGTCGGCGGCGGTGACGACCTTCGAGTTCATCTCGTAGGCGCGCTGGGCCGCGATCAGGGACGAGATCTCGGTGACGGCGTTGACGTTCGCCTCCTCGAGATAGGCCTGCTGCAGGTTGCCGAAGCCCTCCGAGCCCGGCAGCCCGTTGATCGCCGGCCCCGAGGCCGCGGTCTCGACGAACAGGTTGTCGCCGATCGATTCGAGGCCGACCTTGTTGACGAAGCGCGAGAGCTGGAACTGGCCGAGCGCCTGCGGCGCGGTCTGGCCGGGCAGCGTCGCCTGCACGGCGCCGGTGGCGCTGATCTGCACCGAGGTCGCGGTGTTCGGCACGGTAACGCCGGGATCGACGAGGTAGCCGTCGCGGGTCACGAGCTGGCCCTGGGCCGACAGGTCGAACGAGCCGTCGCGGGTGTAGGCCGTGCGCCCGTCCGGCATGGTCACCCGGAAATAGCCCTCGCCGCGGACCGCGACGTCGTAATCCTTCTCGGTCGAGGTCAGCGTGCCCTGCGACATGATCCGGGCCGTCGAGACCGTCTTCACGCCGGAGCCGAGGGCGAGGCCCGCCGGGAGCTGCGTGTTCTGGTCGGAGGTCGAGGAGCCGGAGCGGCGCAGGTTCTGGTAGAGCAGGTCCTGGAAATGCGGGGCCTGCCGCTTGTAGCCCGTGGTGCGCAGGTTCGCGATGTTGTTGGAGATGACCTGGACGTTGAGTTCCTGGGCCGCCATTCCGGTGGCGGCGGCGTAGAGGGCGCGCATGGGGGCCTACTCCGGGTTCAGGCGACGTCGGCGAGGCGGCGGATCGCCGTGCCGCGCAGGTCGTCGAGGCGCGAGATCACGCTGGAGACCATCGCGTAGCTGCGGTTGACGTCCATGAGCCGGGTCATCTCGATGACCGGCTTGACGTTGGAGCGCTCCAGCGCTCCGGATTCGAGGCGGCCCGCGATCCCGGCGGGCTGGGGCTGGTCGGCCGAGGAATAGAGGTTCGCGCCCTCGTTCTGCAGGCGCTGCCGGTTCGCGAAGGTGACGAGGCGTATGCGGCCCCGGATGCCGAGATTGGTGGAGACCGTGCCGTCCGGGCCGATCTGAACGCCCGTCTCCTGAGGCCCGATCGCGATCGGGCCGGCCTCGCCCTGGACCGCGTAGCCGTCGCTCGTGACGAGGTTGCCCTGCGCGTCGAACTCGAAGGCGCCGTTGCGGGTGTAGCGCGGCCCCTGCGGCGTCTGCACCGTGAGGAAGGCGTCGCCCCGCACCGCCACGTGGAGCGGGTTTCCCGTCTGCTCGATCGGCCCCTGGCCGAGATCGAGGGTCGTGCCCTGGTCGATCACGTAGGAGAGGCGCCGGTCCGAGGTCTTGAAGGAATCCGCGCTCGCCACCGGCATCAGGTATTCCTGGAAGCGGGTGTTGCGCGCCTTGAAACCGGTGGTCGAGACGTTCGCCATGTTGTTGGCGATCACGTCGAGCTCGCGCTGGAGCGCAACTTGGCTCGAGACACCGACGAAGAGAGCGTTCTGCATCGCTTGGATCCGGATCGGCGCGAGGGGCGCCGTTAACGTTACCCGCATCCGGCGTGCCAAGCCGTGCCGTCGCCGATCCTCTCGCCAGATCAAGGGCTTGCGGGTAGGGCGCTCGCCGGCCGGGTGTGGCAGGAACGCGCCTCCCGGCAAACATCGCCCGGCAGGAATTGCCGGCTTAACCGGCCATTAACCGTACGGGCGAATACCTGAGCTTGGGCCGGACCCCGCACAACCCGCGGTTTCCGGGTCGGAGCTCGGACGACGCGTCATGGCCAAGAAGCCGAAGAAGGCGCCCGCCGAAGGCGAGGGCGGCGAGGCGGAAGCCCCGAAAAGTAAGAAGAAGCTCGTCATCATCGCCGCCGCGGCACTCCTGGCGGTCGGCGGGGGCGGCGGGTTCGTCATGATGAAGAAGCGGGCCGCGGCCCATGCCGAGGCGGAACAGGCCGCCCAGCCCGCGGATGTCCGCAAGACCGCCGTCTTCCTCGACGTGCGCGAGATGGTCCTCAACCTCACCCCCGAGCTCGGCCAGGACAAGGCGCGCTTCGCCAAGCTGCGCATCGCGCTCGAACTGCGCGACGCCAAGGTCGAGGCCGAGGTGAAGCCGCTGATGCCCCGGGTGGAGGATTCGCTGCAGGTCTACATGCGCGAGCTGCGCGCGAGCGACCTCGCCGGGTCGGCCGGGCTCTACCGGCTGCGCGAAGAGCTGCTGCGGCGGGTCAACATCGCGCTGCACCCCGCCCGGGTCGAGGCGGTGCTCTTCAAGGACGTGATCATCCAGTAGCGGATTGTCGTAAGCATCATGGAACCCGACGATCCGACCCTGGAGGAGGACGACTGGTCCGCCGCGCTGCTGGAGCAGAACGGCGAGGGCGGGGGCGACGCGTCGCTCGCCGAGGAATGGGGCGCGGCGCTCGCCGAGCAGGGCACCACCCGCAACGCCAGCGACGTCGCCGCCGAATGGGCGACGATGATCGAGGACGGGGAGAGCGACAACCTCCCCGAACTCGCCGGAAACGACCGCATCCTCAACCAGGAGGAGATTGACGGCGTCCTCGGCTTCTCGCTGCGCGAGCTGTCGGCCTCCGGCGCGGGGGGCGTGCGCGCCATCGTCGATTCGGGCGTCGTCCAGTACGAACGCCTGCCGATGCTGGAGATCGTCTTCGACCGGATGATCCGGTTGCTGTCGACCTCGCTGCGCAACTTCTTCCAGGACAACGTCGAGGTCACCCTCGACAACATCACCTCGGTCCGCTTCGGCGATTACCTCAACGCGATCCCCCTGCCGACCCTGCTCGGGGTGTTCCGGGCGGATGCCTGGGAGAATTCGGGCCTCGTCACGGTCGAGTCGAACCTCGCCTACTCGACCCTCGACCTGCTGCTCGGGGGCAAGCGCGGCGGCTCGTCGAGCCGGCTCGACGGGCGCCCCTTCACGACGATCGAGATGCAGCTCGTGCGCCGCCTCGTCGAGATCATCCTCGGCGACCTGGAGCTCTCCTTCCAGCCGCTCTCGCCGGTGCGGTTCCAGATCGACCGGATCGAGACGAACCCGCGCTTCGCCACCATCACGCGGCCCGCCAACGCCGCCATCCTGATCGGCCTGCGCCTCGACATGGACGGGCGCGGCGGCCTCCTGCAGATCCTGTTCCCCTACGCCACGATCGAGCCGATCCGTGAACTGCTCATGCAGAGCTTCATGGGCGAGAAGCTCGGGCGCGACCACGTCTGGGAAGGCCACCTCGCCACCGAGATCTGGCAGGCCGACGTGGCGATGGAGGCGGTGCTGCACGAGATGATGCTGCCGCTGAAGCGCGTCATGGGCCTCAAGGTCGGCGACACGCTGATGTTCGACGCCAAGCCCTCGGACCTGATCACCGTCCGCTGCGGCGACTGGGCGCTCACGCAGGGGCGGATCGGGCGCGTCGACGACAACATCGCGGTGCAGGTGACGCGGCCCCTGCGCCGCTCGCGCACCACGCTGCAGGCCTTCGAGGCCTCCATGAACAACCGGAACGACGGGTAGCGTCATGAGTCTGCTGATCACGCTGCTCGCGGACATCCTCGTCGCCGTGCTCCTCGTGGCGACGATCCTGACCTCGGTGCGGCTCTCGCGCCGGATCGCGCAGCTGAAGGGCGACGAGACGGCGCTCCGCCAGACGATCGGCGACCTGATGGTGGCGACGAGCAATGCCGAGCGGGCGATCGTCGGCCTGCGGGGGGCGCTGGCCGAGGCCGACCGCACCCTCGCCGAGCGCCTCGGCACCGCGGAGCGCTACGCGGCCGACATCGCCGCGCAGGTCCAGGCGGGCGAGGGCGTGATCGCGCGGATCGGTGCCATCGTCGCCGAGTTCCGGCCGGCGGCCCAGCCCCAGCCCCAGCCCCATACCCAAGCGCAGAGCCACGCGCACGCCCACGCGCAGGCCACTCTCCGGCACGAGCCCGCGCCCGCCGCACCCGTCGTCGCCGCACCCGTGCTGCCCGAGAGCCCGAACGGCGAGCGCCTCGGCGCCGCGGCCGCCGCCGCCCTCGCCATGTCCGAGCGGGCGCTGAGCCGCATCCGGAGCCGCGCCGCATGAGCGACAAGCCCGCCGCCGGCAAAGCGACCCCGGTAAACGCGGCGACACCCGCAAACGCGGCGGCTCCGGCCCTCGCGAAGGCCGTGCGAGCGCGCACGCCCCTCGGCCTCGCGCGCCGGCGCCCGCAGCGCCCCTTCCGCCTGCGCCTGATCGACGCCGTGACGCTCGCCGCCGGCGGGCTCCTCGTGCTGAAGCTCGCCTCGATCGCCACCGATGTCGACAGGCCCGGCGCGGATCTGCCGAGCTTCGCCCGCGTCCTGGCGGAGGCGCGCACGGGCTACGAATTGCCGGACCCGACCACGACGGGATCCGTCGGCGCCAAGGAGCCCGAGAAGGAGAAGCCGGCCGAGCCGCCCCCGCAGGCGCAGCCGCCGATGCCCGAGCCCGTCTCGCCGGCCGAGCGCGCGCTCCTCGAGAAGCTCGGCGCCCGGCGCGATGCCCTGAAGCAGCGCAGCCAGGATCTCGACCTGCGCGAGCAGATGCTGGGCGAGGCCGAGCGCAAGCTCGAGAGCGGCCTCAACGACCTCAAGCAGGCGGAGGACAAGGCCGATACCGGAGGCGCCAAGCGCGCCGAGGCCGAGAAGGCGGGCCTGCGCAACCTCGTCACGATGTACGAGACGATGAAGCCGAAGGACGCCGCCCGCGTCTTCGACCGCCTCAACCACGACGTGCTCGTGCCAATCGTGCTCGCGATGAACCCGCGCAAGATGGCCGAGGTGCTCGCGGTGATGCAGCCCGACGCCGCCGAGAAACTGACCGTGGCCCTCGCCAACCGCGCCCGCGGAACCGCCGGACCGCAGGCCCAGGCGAGTGCCGGCCCGGCCCTGCCGCCGAACGAGTTGCCGGCGATCGAGCCGGGACGCTGATCGTCGAATCCGAGGCCCGGCCGAGCGCGGCGGGGCGTCTTCCGGTCCTTCCGGGACGACCGGGCCTTCGCTACGCTCGGGCATGACTCGTCCACCCGTCGCCTTCCGACGTCTGCGCTCCCAGGACGCCGCCCTGCTGCGGAGGCTGAACGCGGTCTTCGCCGAAGCCTTCGGCGACCGCGAGACGTATCAGGGCGACCCGCCGCCGGACGCCTATCTCCGGGACCTGCTGGCCAGGGACCACGTCATCGCGATCGTGGCCGTGAGGGACGACGAGGTCCTGGGCGGTCTCGTCGCCTACGAGTTCGACAAGTTCGAGCGGATGCGGCGGGAGATCTACATCTACGACCTTGCCGTCGCCGCGCAGCACCGGCGGCAATCCGTGGCGACGGGCCTGATCGAGCATCTGCGGGCAATCGCCGTGCAGCGGGGCGCCTGGGTCGTCTTCGTCCAGGCCGATCACGGCGACGCGCCCGCCATCGCCCTCTACACGAAGCTCGGCGCGCGCGAGGACGTCCTGCATTTCGACATCGCGGTCGGTTCGGGCGCTCCCTCGGCCCGCCTCGCCCCGTAGCGGACGACCGGCGTGCTCCCCCTTAGGGGAGGGGGCGGCCGCCCGTCCTGTCAGGCGGCGCGTCGTCGCGCCTCGGCCGCGACGGCCGGCACGGCCTGCGCCGGAGCGGGGATGCCGGTTGGGCGGACGAGTCCCTCGGCGCCGGCGAGCGCATCCGCCCGCAATGCGAGACCGAGGAAGCGCTCCCGCTCGAACGGGCCGGGCAGCCAGAGGCCCGCGGCAGCCTCCGGCGTGAAGCCGAAGCGCGCGTAATAGGGTGCGTCGCCGACGAGGAGCACGGCGCCGTGGCCGAGCGCCTCCGCCCGGCCGAGGGCGGCGTGCATCATCACCTTGCCGAGGCCCTGACCGTGGATCGCCGGATCGACCGCGAGCGGCCCGAGGAGCAGGGCCGGGCGGGCGGGACCCGCCTCGACGTGCCAGAGGCGCACCGTGCCGACGAGCCGCCCGCGGCGGGTCGCGGTGAGCGCGAGACCGCGCGCGGGCAGCCGTCCCTCGCGCAGGCGCTCGGAGGTCTTGGCGAAGCGGGACGGGCCGAAACAGGCGTCGAGCAGACGCTCGCGGCCTGCGACGTCGCTCGGGTGCTCTTCGCGGATCTCGATCACGGCCGTGGCCTCCCGGCGGTTCTGGGGAGATGCGACAGCCCTCGCACCCGCCTCATTCGCGAGGCCGGCCGTCCGGGACGGTGAGGTTCGGATGGGCGCAGGTGATGCGCTGGAGCCGGGCGGGGTCGCCGCCCGGGTCGAGGCGTCAGATCACGATCTGCTCGAGCGGGGGGAAGCCGTTGAAGGCCACCGCAGCGTAGGTCGTGGTGTAGGCGCCCGCACCCTCGATCAGGACCTTCTCGCCGATCGAGAGGGAGACCGGGAGCGGGTAATGGACCTTCTCGTAGAGGACGTCCGCCGAGTCGCAGGTCGGCCCGGCGAGCACGCAGGGAGCCATGCGGTCCTCGTCGTGGTCGGTCCGGATCGCGTAGCGGATCGACTCGTCCATCGTCTCGGCGAGACCGCCGAACTTGCCGATGTCGAGATAGACCCAGCGCACCTCGTCCTCCGCATCCGACTTCCGCGAGACGAGCACGACCTCGGCCTCGATGATCCCGGCATTGCCGACCATGCCGCGGCCCGGCTCGATGATCGTCTCCGGGATCTGGTTGCCGAAGTGCTTGGTGAGCGCCCGGAAGATCGCGTCGCCGTAGGATTCCACGCCCGGCACCTGCTTCAGGTACTTGGTGGGGAAGCCGCCGCCGAGATTGACCATCGAGAGCCCGATGCCGCGCAGGGCGCATTCGCGGAAGATCATGGAGGCGGAGGCGAGCGCCCCGTCCCAGGCTTCCGTGTTCGCCTGCTGCGAGCCCACATGGAAGGACACGCCGTAGGCGTGGAGCCCCTGACGGTGCGCGTGCTCCAACACGCCGACCGCCATCTCGGGCACGCAGCCGAACTTGCGCGAGAGCGGCCACTCGGCGCCTGCGCCGTCGCAGAGGATGCGGCAGAACACCTTCACCTCGCCGGCCTCGATGCCGGCCGCCTCGGCCGCGCGAGAGATCTTCTCGACCTCGGCCTCGCAATCGACGGCGAAGAGGCGCACGCCGAGCTTGAGGGCACGGCCGATGCAGCGCTCCTTCTTGATGGTGTTGCCGAAGGAGAGGCGGTCCGCCGTGGCGCCGGCGGCGAGCGCCATCTCGATCTCGGCGACGGAGGCCGTGTCGAAGCAGGAGCCCATCTCGGCGAGGAGGCGCAGCACCTCCGGCGCCGGGTTCGCCTTCACCGCGTAGAAGACGCGGGTGTCGGGCAGCGCACGGGCGAAGGCGGTGTAGTTCTCGCGCACCACGTCGAGATCGAGGACCATCACGGGCCCCTCGTCGCGGCCGAGGTCGCGGCGTGCGCGCAGGAAGTCGCGGATGCGATCGGTCATGGACGTCCCCACCACAGGTTCGCAGGCGCCCTCACGCGGGGCGCGATGTCGAATGTCTGGCGGCCGATGAGGGCCGCCGGCGTCAGGGGGCGATGCGTCGCGCGGGCCCGCGTGCTTTGGAGACACGCAAATCCGAGCGGGCGCAGAGCACCCGGAAGCTGCCGTGGATTGGAAGGGGAGACCCCAACCGCACGCCGGGCAAAGAGAAACAAGCCTCTTCGGTGCCGGCCTTTGGAGGGCCGACGAGACCAAAAAAGCCCGTTCGTCGTTGCTTTAAGCTGCGTCCCCCGTGGAGAGCGGGGTTCGCCGGTTTCGCCTCCGGCTGCCGGTTGTTGTCGGGGTCCGGTGTTGCCACCTGGATGCCGGCCGGAGGGAATCCACCCTGTCGACCATCGATCCTTTAAGACCCCTGGCGGCTGTCCGGCAGTTGACCGGATGCCCACCAACCGACACGCGGCCACAGGCACGTGCGAAATTGGGCAGGCGGGATATACGTGCGGCGGACCCCCGTCACAAGGGAAAAACGTGGCCGGGCCGCCGGGAATCCCCGCTCTTTCACCGTTTTGTTGCAGAAACGCCGCGGCCCCCGCCCCCCGGGCTTTCCAAGCGCCGGGGGAGGGCGCATCTGAGCCCCCGGACACACGGCCCGGCTCCGCCGGCCAAGCCGCCAACGCGACGAGGATCATGACCGAGCCCAGCCGCCGCGCCATCGTCACGGGCCTCGCGGCCGCCGCCTTCGCGCCCTCGCCGCCGGCATCGAGCGGGGAGGGGAGGAATCCCAAGCCCTTCGGCTTCGAGGCGGTGGAGGCGAGGGCCCGGGAACTCGCCGCCGCCCCGTTCGACCTGCGCGAGCCGGCGCTCCCGCCGCAACTCGCCAAGCTCGATTACGACGCGTGGCGGGACATCCGCTTCAAGCCGGACAAGGCGTTCCTGAACGCCGCCGACAGTCCCTACCGGTTGCAGCTCTTCCACCCCGGCTTCCTGTTCAAGCGGCCCGTGACCGTGAATCTCGTGCGGCGCGGCGTGGCGACGCCGATCCCCTACCAGGCGAGCCTGTTCGATTTCGGCCGCACGAAGATCGAGAAGCCGCTGCCGGTCGATCTCGGCTTCGCGGGTTTGCGCATCCACACGAACCTGAACAAGCCGAACCTCCTCGACGAGCTGATCGTCTTCCTCGGCGCGAGCTACTACCGCTTCCTCGGGCGCGACCAGCTCTACGGCCTCTCGGCCCGCGGACTCGCGATCGACGTCGAGGGCAGCGCCGGTGCGGAGGAATTCCCGTTCTTCCGCGAGTTCTGGGTCGAGACGCCCGAGGCGCGTTCGGACCCGCTCGTCCTGCACGCGCTCCTCGACAGCCCCTCGCTCGCCGGCGCCTACACCTTCACGGTGCGGCCGGGCGAGGAGTCGAGCGTGTCGGTCCGGGCCTCGCTCCACCCCCGGCGGGAGATCGCCACGATCAGCCTCGCGCCGCTGACCTCGATGTACTTCATCGGCGAGAACGATCGCCAAGCCTCGGACGATTACCGGCCCGAACTGCACGATTCGGACGGGCTCCTGATGGCGGCGGGAACCGGCGAGTGGCTGTGGCGGCCGCTGGACAATCCGAGGGCGCGCCGCATCTCCAGCTTCGCGGATTCCAATCCGAAGGGCTTCGGCCTGCTGCAGCGCGACCGCAGCTTCGAGGATTATCAGGACCTCGAGGCCAGCTATCATCGCCGGCCGAGCTACTTCGTCGAGCCCGAGGGTGCGTGGGGCGAGGGCAGCGTGATGCTGATGGAACTGCCCACCGACAACGAGACGGCCGACAATGTCGTCGCCTTCTGGCGGCCGAAGGCGCCGGCGCGGCCGGGAGAGCCCGTCCGCATCGCGTATCGCGTGCGGGCGATGGGACGGGACGATCTGCACCGCAACGCCCGCGTCGCCAACACCTACGTGGTGGGCGCGGCCGCGAGCGGGGCCGCCCGCGCCAGCGAGGCGGGGCCTGCGCTCACCCGCCGCTTCCTCGTCGATTTCACGGGCGGCGACCTCGCCTACTGGCTGCCCGAACCGGGCGGCGTCGAGGTCGTGGCGACGGCCTCGCCCGGCCGCATCGTCGCGACGTCGCTGGTGCCGAACCCGCACATCAAGGGATTGCGCGCGGCCATCGACGTGCGGTGCGAGGCGGCCGGCGACGCCTCGGAACTGAGGGTCTTTCTCCGCTCGGGCGGGCACGCCCTGTCCGAGACCTGGACCTACACCTGGGTGGCAGCGTGAACACCCTCGCGCCGGCCCGGCACGCGATCGTCGAGGTGCGCCCCGCAGCACGGGACGATCTCGACGCCCTCGTCGCGCTCGAGGACGCCGCCTTCTCCACCGACCGGGCCGAACGCCGCGCCATCCGCCATGCGATCCGCTCGCCGAGCATGACGCTGCTCGTGGCCGTGACCGAGGGCGAGCGGGGCGAGCCGGTCCTCGTCGGCGCCGCGACCCTGGAGCGGCGCAGGGGGTCCCGCCGCGCGCGGCTCTCCTCGATCGCGGTGGCGCCGAGTCGGACGGGGCTCGGCCTCGGCGGTCTGCTGCTCGACGCGGCCGAGGCCGACGCGCGCCGCCACGCCTGCACGCATCTGCGGCTCGAGGTCCGGGCCGACAACAGCGCGGGCATCCGCCTCTACGAGCGTCGCGGCTACCGCAGGTTCGCGGTGAAGCCCGATTACTACGAGGACGGGATGGAGGCGTGGCGCTACGAGAAGGCGCTCGGCGCGGAGACCCCGTAACCGTCGCAGGGGCTCAAACGGAAACGCCCTCTCCCGGCCGGGAGAGGGCGCCTGTCGCAGCCTATTCGCGGCCGCGGGACCGAGAGGATCGGTCAGTCGCAGCTTTCCTTGTGAACCGTCTTGCGGTCGCCGTACTCGTTCTCCTTCGACACCGTCTTCGACGAGCAGCCGTCGGCCCGGTCGCGGGTCTCGACCGTCTTGCGCTCGGTCGACGGCCGGTCGACCACGACCGTGTCCGGCGCATCGCGGCGGATCACCGTGGTCTCGGCGGTGGCGGCCTGCACGCCGAGGAGGCTGAGCAGCGTCGCGGCGGCGAGGATCTGATTGCGCATAAAATCCCTCCAGGGTTGAAACTGCGCAAGCAACGACAACCGTGGCGGGACAGTTCCGGACCGTTCGAACGATCCACACATATGGCGCCAACCCTGCAGTCCCGCTCGGCATCCGGCCGCGTCGGGCGGGTGCGGCCGTCATCTTCGCGCCGGATTAGGGGAATCTTACGCGTCCACCGCTATGGAGCGGCGATGCGTCCCGCCGCGCCGATGCGGGGCATCCGTCCGGGGGGCCATGATGGCCGTGATCGCCGCCTTCGTGCTGAATGCCGGTCTGAACTTCATCCTGGGCCTCGTCATCGCGAAGCTGCTCGGGCCGGCGGATTTCGGGCGCTTCGCCCTCGCCACGGCCGGCGCCATCGTCATCAACACCGTGCTGTTCGAGTGGCTGCGCCTCTCCGCGACCCGGTTCTACTCGGCCCGCGTCCGCGCGAACGAGCCCTGGATCCGCCACGGGCTCGACCGGGCCTACGCCGCGCTCGCGCTCCTTCTGCTCGCCGGCGCCCTGCTCTGCGCCGGGTTCGGCATCGAGGGGGGGCCGGAGAGCCGCGGCGCCCTCCTGGCCGGGACGGCCCTCGCGGCGTTGGGCATCGGCGTGTTCGATTACCACGCGGCGCTCGCCCGCGCCCGGTTCGACGGCGGGCTCTATCTCGGTCTCGTGGCCCTCAAGAACGCGCTCGCCTTCGCCCTGATGGCGGCGACCGCGTGGTACCTGCCGCACCCCTCCTCCGTCCTCGTCGCCTTCGCGATCGGGCAATGCGCCACGGTCTTCCTGCTGCGGGGGCCGCTGCGCGATCCGTCGGTTCCGGTCCAGCGGGTGCGGCTGCGCGAGACGTGGCGGCTGTTCCTGATCTACGGCCTGCCGCTCATCGCCGCCAACGCGATCTATCAGGCGATGCCCTTCTTCAACCGGGCGACCCTCGCCGCGCAGGCGGGCTTCGCGGAGGCCGGCTACTTCGCCCTCGCCGCCGACGTGACCCTGCGCAGCCTCAGCACCCTCGGCACCGCCCTGGACCTGCTCCTGTTCCAGATCGCCGTCCGGGCGGAGGAGCATCACGGCGCCGCCGAGGCGGAGCGGCAGGTGGCCCGCAATGCGGCGACCGTGGTCGCGCTGCTCCTGCCCTGCGCCGTCGGCTTCTGGGCGATCCTGCCGGCGTTGCAGGCGCTGGTGGTGCCGGAGGCCTATCGCGGCCCCTTCGCCATCTACGCGGTTCTCCTTGTCCCGGGCCTGTTCTGCCTCTCGCTGATGCATTTCGCCCTGAACCCGGTCTTCCAGATCCGGCGGAAGACGATGCCCGTCATCGCGGCGGCGTTTCTCGGCCTCGCCGTCAACGGGATCGGCCTGCTCGTGCTGCCGTCCCGCTTCGGGCCGGCTGGCATCGCGCTCGCGCAGACGGCCGGGCTCGGGGCAGCCTTCCTCGGTCTCGCCCTGCGGGCGCTGACGGGACCGAATCGCCTCGTCCTGCCCTGGCGGGAGATCGCAGCGGCGGCAGCGGCCTGCCTCGCCATGGGGCTGGCGCTCGCGCCCTTCCGCGATCTGCCGCCCGCCACCGCGCTGGCGCTCTGCGTGCCGCTCGGCATGGTGCTCTACGGTGCCATCGTCTGGGCCTTCGACATCGCGGGTCTGCGCGGCGCCGTCGAGGATCGCATCCGCGGGCGGCATCCCG
>NZ_SMNT01000065.1 GCF_004348265.1 Methylobacterium segetis | reverse complement strand
GGGGGGCACGAGCCCGGGCAAGGGCGGCTCGACGCATCTCGGCCTGCCGGTGTTCGACACGGTGGCGGAGGCGCGGGAGGCGACGGGGGCTCAGGCGAGCGTGGTCTACGTGCCGCCGCCGGGCGCGGCGGACGCGATCCTGGAGGCTGTGGCGGCGGAGGTCCCCCTGATCGTGTGCATCACGGAGGGGATCCCGGTGCTCGACATGGTGCGGGTGAAGCGGGCGCTTCTCGGCTCGAAGTCGCGGCTTGTGGGTCCGAACTGCCCCGGGATCGTGACGGCGGGGGAGAGCAAGATCGGGATCATGCCGGCCAACATCTTCCGGCCGGGCAGCGTGGGGATCGTGTCGCGGTCGGGCACGCTGACCTACGAGGCGGTGTTCCAGACGACGACGGCGGGTCTGGGTCAGACGACGGCGGTCGGGATCGGGGGCGATCCGGTCAAGGGGACGGAGTTCATCGACGTTCTGGAGCTGTTTCTGGCGGATCCGAAGACGGAGTCGATCGTGATGATCGGCGAGATCGGGGGCTCGGCGGAGGAGGAGGCGGCGCAGTTCCTGGTGGACGAGGCGCGTCGGGGCCGTCGCAAGCCGATGGTGGGGTTCATCGCGGGCCGGACGGCGCCTCCGGGTCGGCGGATGGGTCATGCGGGGGCGATCATCTCGGGCGGCAAGGGGGGCGCGGAGGACAAGATCGCGGCGATGGAGGCGGCCGGCATCCGGGTCTCGCCCTCGCCCGCCCGCCTCGGATCAACACTCCTCGAACGCCTCAAAGGCTGAGGCCCGGACGGTTCGAGGTCGGAAGGGCGCGGCTGCCCTGCAACCATCGCAGCCGCCATGCCCCCATATGGGCGGCAGATCGTTTCCCCGGCTCCCGAGGGCCGGAGCTCGAAGAACTCTGAAGGGTGATGCCGGGCCGCCCAGGCGCTCCGAGAATCCCCTCCCAACTCCAGGATGGACGGACGATGGCACGTCAGGACGTCAACGAAGCGCTCCTCGAAACCTCGTTCCTCTACGGCGGCAACGCCGCCTACATCGAGGAATTGCAGGCGGCCTTCGCGCGCGACCCGAGCTCGGTCGATCCCGAGTGGCAGGATTTCTTCCGCTCGCTGGGCGAGGACGGCACCCTCGTCGAGAAGAACGCGGCGGGCGCCTCCTGGGAGAAGCCGAACTGGCCCGTGCCGCTGAACGGTGAGATCGTCTCCGCCCTCGACGGCAATTGGGGTGCGCTCGAGAAGGCGATCGGCGACAAGATCGTCGCGCGCGACGCCGGCAAGGAGAAGGGGACCGCGGGCGCCGCCATCGTCGCCAAGACCGGCGTCTCGGTCGAGCAGGCGACCAAGGATTCGGTCCGCGCGATCATGCTGATCCGCGCCTACCGCATGCGCGGCCATCTCCACGCCAAGCTCGATCCCCTCGGCCTCGCCCCGCGCGGCGACCACGAGGAGCTGCACCCGCAGCATTACGGCTTCCAGGAGAGCGATTGGGACCGCCCGATCTTCCTCGATAACGTGCTCGGCCTCGAATTCTCGACGATCCGCGAGATCGTCAAGATCCTGGAGCGCACCTACTGCCAGACGCTCGGCGTCGAATTCATGCACATCTCCGACCCGGCCGAGAAGGCCTGGATCCAGGAGCGCATCGAGGGCAAGGACAAGGAGATCTCGTTCACGCCGGAAGGCCGGCGGGCGATCCTCAACAAGCTGATCGAGGCGGAGGGCTTCGAGAAGTTCCTCGACCTTAAATACACGGGCACCAAGCGCTTCGGCCTCGACGGCTCGGAATCGATGGTCCCGGCGCTGGAGCAGATCATCAAGCGCGGCGGCGCCCTCGGGGTCGAGGAGATCGTGCTGGGCATGGCCCATCGCGGCCGCCTGAACGTGCTGACCAACGTGATGGCCAAGCCCTTCCGGGCTGTCTTCAACGAGTTCAAGGGCGGCTCGTCCTCGCCGGCCGAGGTCGAGGGCTCGGGCGACGTGAAGTACCATCTCGGCGCCTCGTCCGACCGCACCTTCGACGGCAACAACGTCCACCTGTCGCTGACCGCCAACCCCTCCCACCTCGAGATCGTCGATCCGGTGGTGCTGGGCAAGGTGCGCGCCAAGCAGGATCAGCTCGCCAAGCCGAACGTCGACCGCAAGAAGGTGCTGCCCCTCCTCATCCACGGCGACGCGGCCTTCGCGGGGCAGGGCGTGGTGGCCGAGTGCTTCGGCCTGTCGGGCCTGAAGGGCCACCGCACCGGCGGCTCGGTGCACTTCATCATCAACAACCAGATCGGCTTCACCACCGATCCGCGCTTCTCGCGCTCCTCGCCCTACCCCTCGGACGTGGCGAAGATGGTCGAGGCGCCGATCTTCCACTGCAACGGCGACGATCCCGAGGCCGTGACCTTCGCCGCCAAGGTCGCCACCGAGTACCGGCAGAAGTTCGGCAAGCCCGTCGTGGTCGACATGCTCTGCTACCGCCGCTTCGGCCACAACGAGGGCGACGAGCCGGCCTTCACGCAGCCGAAGATGTATCAGCGGATCCGCAAGCATCCGACCGTGCTGGAGACCTACGGCCGCAAGCTCGTCGAGTCGGGCGCTGTCACGCAGGAAGCCCTGGACGCCCGCAAGGCCGAGTTCCGGGGTATGCTCGACAGCGAGCTCGACGTCGCCGGCAACTACAAGGCCAACAAGGCGGATTGGCTCGACGGCCGCTGGTCGGGCTTCAAGGCGGTGCGCGAGGACGTGGACGACCCGCGCCGCGGGCGCACCGGCGTGCCGGCCGAGGCCCTGCGCGAGATCGGCCAGAAGATCACCCAGGCGCCCCCCGGCTTCCACCTCCACCGGACCATCCAGCGCTTCCTCGACAACCGCGCCAAGGCGGTGGAGACGGGGCAGGGCATCGACTGGGCGACCGCCGAGGCTCTGGCCTTCGGCTCGCTGCTCCTCGAAGGCCACCGCGTCCGCCTCTCCGGCCAGGATGTCGAGCGCGGCACCTTCTCGCAGCGCCACGCCGTCGTGATCGACCAGGAGAACGAGCAGCGCTTCACGCCGCTGAACTCGGTGCGCGAGGGGCAGGCGCATCTCGAGGTCATCAATTCGATGCTCTCGGAAGAGGCGGTGCTCGGCTTCGAGTACGGCTACTCGCTGGCCGAGCCGAACGCCCTCGTCCTGTGGGAGGCGCAGTTCGGCGACTTCGCCAACGGCGCCCAGGTCGTCGTCGACCAGTTCATCTCGTCCGGCGAGCGCAAGTGGCTGCGCATGTCAGGCCTCGTGATGCTGCTTCCGCACGGCTACGAGGGGCAGGGGCCGGAACACTCCTCCGCGCGCCTCGAGCGCTACCTGCAGATGTGCGCCGAGGACAACATGCAGGTCGCCAACGTCACGACGCCCTCGAACTACTTCCACATCCTGCGCCGTCAGCTGAAGCGCGACTTCCGCAAGCCGCTCGTGCTGATGACCCCGAAGTCGCTCCTGCGCCACAAGCGGGCGGTCTCGAGCCTCGACGCGATCGCGGAGGGCTCGACCTTCCACCGCATCCTCTGGGACGATGCGGAGCACGAGGAGGGGGGCATCAAGCTCGTCAAGGACGACAAGGTGCGTCGCGTCGTGCTCTGCTCCGGCAAGGTCTATTACGACCTCTACGAGGAGCGCGAGAAGCGGGGCATCACCGACGTCTACCTGATGCGCGTCGAGCAGCTCTACCCGTTCCCGCTCAAGGCCCTCGCCACCGAGATGAGCCGCTTCCGCAACGCGGAGGTGGTCTGGTGCCAGGAGGAGCCCAAGAACATGGGCTCCTGGAGCTTCGTCGAGCCCTATCTCGAATGGGTTCTCGGCCAGGCCGGCGCCTCGGTGAAGCGGGTCCGCTACGTCGGACGTCCGGCCTCGGCCTCGACGGCCGTGGGCCAGATGTCGAAGCATCAGGCGCAGCTCCAGGCCTTCCTCAACGAGGCACTGGCGGTCTGAGCCGACGACGATGGCCTACTTCCTGCTCCGCCTGACGCCGCCCCGGCCGACCTTCCCGTTCGACGCGACGGAGACCGAGAAGGCGCTCTTCGGCGAGCACGCGGCCTACTGGATGGAGCGCGCGGCCGCCGGCGCGGCCATCGCGGTCGGGCCCGTCTTCGAGGCGGCGGGCGCCTGGGGCCTCGCCCTCGTCGAGGCCGAGGACGAGGCCGCCGCGCACGCCCTCGGGGAGGGAGATCCCGTCATCCGGGCGGCGGCCGGGTTCTCCTACGCCGTCTCGGCCGTTCCATCGTTGATCCTGCGGCCCCACTGAGCCCGGCCGCGCACCAGTCAGAGGAGGTCCCCGCAGCGGGGGCATAGAGAGCATGGCAACCGACATCCTCGTCCCGACGCTCGGCGAATCCGTGAGCGAGGCCACGATCGGCCGCTGGTTCAAGAAGCCCGGCGACACGGTGGCGGCCGACGAGCCCCTCGTCGAGCTGGAGACCGACAAGGTCACGCTCGAGGTCAACGCCCCGGCCGCGGGCGAACTCGGCGAGATCCTGGTCCAGGACGGCGAGACGGTGGAGCCGGGCGCGCTCCTCGGCTCGATCGTCGAGGCGGGGGCGGGCGGCGCCAAGGCGCCTGCGAAGCCCGCCCCGAAGGCGGAGGCCAAGGCCCAGAGCCGCAGCGAAACACCCAAGCAGACCGCCGAGGAGGCGCCTGCCAGGGAATCGGCCGCGGCCTACGGCAATCACGGCGAGGCCGCACCGGCGGGGGCGCGGCCTTCCGGCGACCACGGCCCGGCCGTGGCGAAGCTCGCCCGCGAGTCCGGGGTCGACCCGTCGAGCATCAACGGCAGCGGCAAGGACGGCCGCGTAACGAAGGGCGACATGCTGGCGGCGGTGGCCAAGGGCCCCGCCCAGCCGGCCCCCGCGAAGGAGGCGCGGCCCACCCTGCCGCGGGCGCCCTCGGTGCCGGACGACGCGGCGCGCGAGGAGCGCGTGCGCATGACGAAGCTGCGCCAGACCATCGCGCGCCGCCTCAAGGACGCGCAGGACACGGCCGCGATGCTGACGACGTTCAACGACGTCGACATGTCGGCCGTGATGGCGATGCGCGCCCAGTACAAGGACATCTTCGAGAAGAAGCACGGCACGAAGCTCGGCTTCATGGGCTTCTTCACCAAGGCGGTGATCGGCGCGCTGAAGGACGTGCCGGCCGTCAATGCCGAGATCGACGGGCAGGACATCGTCTACAAGAACTACTACCACGTCGGCATCGCGGTCGGCACCGACAAGGGCCTCGTCGTGCCGGTGGTGCGCGACGCGGACGACCTCTCGATCGCCGGTATCGAGAAGAAGATCGCCGGCTTCGGCAAGAAGGCCCGCGAGGGCAAGCTCTCCATCGACGAGATGCAGGGCGGCACCTTCACGATCACCAACGGCGGCATCTACGGCTCGCTGATGTCGACCCCGATCCTCAACGCGCCGCAATCGGGCATCCTCGGCATGCACCGCATCGAGGAGCGCCCGGTGGTCCGCGCCGGCAAGATCGAGGCGCGTCCGATGATGTATCTGGCCCTTTCCTACGACCACCGCATCGTGGACGGGAAGGAGGCCGTGACCTTCCTCGTGCGGGTCAAGGAGGCCCTGGAGGATCCGGCGCGGCTCGTGCTCGACCTGTAATCGCGCTGTCCCGCGAGCCCATCCATCCCTTCGGCGCGCGTTTCCCGGGATCCCGGGGCACGCGCGCCGATCCGGAACACGAGGTGTCCGGCATCGCTGGGCCGCAGGGAGCGCTGCGGCCCGTCGTCGAGCCGAGGATACCGGAAGGAAGACCGCACATCATGAGCAGCTACGATCTCGTCGTCATCGGCACCGGCCCCGGGGGCTATGTCTGCGCCATCCGAGCGGCCCAGCTCGGGCTGAAGACGGCGGTCGTGGAGAAGCGGGCGACCCATGGCGGCACCTGCCTCAATGTCGGCTGCATCCCCTCGAAGGCGCTGCTCCACGCCTCCGAGGCGTTCGAGGAGGCGGGCAAGCACTTCGCCGACCTCGGCGTGATCGTGAGCGAGCCGAAGCTCGATCTCAAAAAGATGATGGCCTTCAAGGACGAGGGGGTCGCGGGCAACACCAAGGGCGTCGAGTTCCTGCTCAAGAAGAACGGCGTCGACAGCTACCGCGGCACCGGCCGGCTCGCCGGTGCCGGCCGCGTCGAGGTGATCGCCGAGGACGGCGGCAACCAGCTCCTCGAGACCCGGAACGTCGTCATCGCCACGGGCTCGGACGTGGCGAAGCTTCCCGGCGTCACGATCGACGAGACGGTCGTCGTCTCCTCCACCGGCGCGCTCGAACTCGGCAGCGTGCCGAAGACGCTCGTCGTCATCGGCGCGGGCGTGATCGGGCTCGAACTCGGCTCGGTCTGGCGCCGCCTCGGCTCCGAGGTCGTGGTGATCGAGTATCTCGACCGCGTGCTGCCGGGCATGGACGGCGAGGTCGGCAAGCAGTTCCAGCGCATCCTCGGGAAGCAGGGCATCACCTTCAAGCTGTCCGCGAAGGTCACCGGCGTCGAGGTGGGCAAGAAGGGCGGCGCCACCGTCACCGTCGAGCCGGCCGCGGGCGGCGAGGCCGAGAAGATCCAGGCCGACGCGGTGCTCGTCGCCATCGGCCGCGTGCCCTACACGGAGGGGCTCGGGCTGGAGACGGTCGGCGTCCAGACCGACAACAAGGGCCGCATCCAGACGGACAGCCAGTACGCGACGAACGTCACCGGCATCTACGCCATCGGCGACGTGATCGCGGGGCCCATGCTTGCCCACAAGGCCGAGGACGAGGGCGTCGCGGTGGCCGAGATCCTGGCCGGCCAGTCGGGCCACGTGAATTACGGGGTGATCCCGAACGTGGTCTACACCTTCCCGGAGGTGGCCTCGGTCGGCAAGACCGAGGAGGAGTTGAAGAAGGACGGCATCCGCTACAACGCGGGCAAGTTCCCGTTCACGGCGAACGGCCGCGCCAAGGTTAACCACACCACGGACGGCTTCGTGAAGATCCTGGCCGATGCCGACACCGACCGGGTGCTCGGCGTCCACATCGTCGGCGCGGATGCGGGCAACCTCATCGCCGAGGTGGCGGTCGCGATGGAGTTCGGCGCGAGCGCGGAGGACGTCGCCCGCACCTGCCACGCCCACCCGACGCTCACCGAGGCGGTCAAGGAGGCGGCGCTCGCCGTCGGCAAGCGCGCGATCCATATCTGAGCGCGGCCCTCAGGCGCTGCGCCGGGCCGGCACGAAGTCGGCGACCCGCAGGAGCGCGGTCGGCGCGGGGGCGGCGGTCTGCGCGTTGAGGAGATAGGGGCGGCGCAGGCCGAGCGCGTGGTGCAGCGCGAGGTCGATGTCGCGCGCGTAGAACGGCATCTTCAGGACGAAGGAGACGCCGAAATAGCGCG
Organism: Methylobacterium segetis; assembly: GCF_004348265.1. Lineage (GTDB taxonomy): Bacteria > Pseudomonadota > Alphaproteobacteria > Rhizobiales > Beijerinckiaceae > Methylobacterium > Methylobacterium segetis. The sequence goes on along the minus strand of NZ_SMNT01000065.1, from coordinate 22,460 downwards.
CCGCATGGGCGATCGGCTCGGGGTCGCCGCTCGTCATCAGGGTCAGCTGCGTCGGCAGGTTGAGGGGCTGGACCTGGCAGGCGAGTTCGAGCCCGTCGAGGCCCGCGAGGTTCGCGTCGATGAAGGCGAGCGCGTAGGAGCCCATCCGCAGGAGCTTCAGGGCGTGGCGCCCGCTGTCGGTCTCGTCGACGGCGAGGTTGAAGCCGCTGCGGGTCAGAACCCGCCCGATCATGCCGCGCCCGGCCTCGGAGGAGGAGGCCAGCAGCACCGAGGTCGGCTGCCGGCGCCGGGCATTGGCCCCCAGCAGGTTCTCGATATGCTCCGGGTCGAGGGGCGTCTTCAGCACCTCGTAGGCGTTCAGGCTCTGGGCGAGCTCCTGCCATTGCGGGAAGACGCGGGCGGCGACGAGGACCAGGCAGGGAAGGCTGCCGCCGCGCTTGCGCGCGAGGGCGACCGCCTCGGGGCCGCTGAGGCCGTCGAGCTGCAGGCCGACGAAGCCGAGCGCCGGCCGATGGGTCAGGATGGCCTCGATGAGGCCCTCGCCGTCGCTCGCCTCCGCGATCTGCGCCGTCGGGTCGAACCGGCGCACGATGGCGGCGAGGCTCGTCCGGCGGCCCGCATCGGCATCGGCGATGAGGACGGTCGCGGTGCCGGGCTCCGGGGTCCGGAAGGCGGGCAGGGAATCCGGCATGGCTATCCGTCGGTTGCAGGATCGTGACCGGCGGATTGTAGCCCGGCAAAGGTGAGCGGGCTCTTAACTTGAATTTTCGTTGTGCCGGACCGCCTTCGCCACATCAAAAATTCGATGTGGGTGAGGAATAGCAGTTCAGTTTCCCGCGATGGGCGATCACCACAGCGCAATTTTCGGTCAAGGCCGCTGGGCGGCGCGGGGATGGGCCGCGTCGAAGGCGCTCATCAGCCGGGCGGCGTCGAGCTTCGTGTAGAGCTGCGTCGTCGAGAGGGACGCGTGGCCGAGCAGTTCCTGGATCGCGCGCAACTCCCCCTGGCGGGCGAGGAGATGCGTGGCGAAGGAGTGGCGCAGGGCGTGCGGCGTCGCGCTGTCGGGCAGGCCGAGGGCCCCGCGCAGGGAGGCGACGGCGTACTGGATGATCCGCGGCGAGAGCGGGCCGCCGCGCGCGCCGACGAAGAGCGGGTCGTCCGGGTCGAGGCCATAGGGGCAGGCGTCGAGATAGGCCGCCACCGCCTCCGCGACCACGGGCAGGACCGGGACCATCCGCACCTTGCCGCCCTTGCCCGTCACCCTGACGGAGTCGGTTCCGGGCAGGGGCGCGTCCCGGCGCGTGATCCCGAGCGCCTCCGAGATGCGCAGGCCCGCCCCGTACAGCAGCGCCAGCACCGCCGCGTCGCGGGCGAGGATCCAGGGCTCGCGATCCTCCCCGGCCCGCAGCTCGGTCCGGGTCATCGCGCGCGCCGCCGCGACCCCGAGGGGGCGGGGCAGGCGGCGCTCCACCTTGGGCGAGCGCACGGCGCCGAGGGCGGCCACGGTGCCGTGCCCCTCGCGCTCCAGGCAGCGGGCGAAGGAGCGGATGCCCGCCAGCGCCCGCATCAGCGAGCGCCCGCCGATCCCCTCCGCCCGACGCGCCGCCATGAAGGCGCGCACGTCGCGGGGCTTCAGGGCGATGAGGTCCGGGATGCGGGGCGCGCCGCGCCGCCCCTCCAGATGGAGCAGGAACTGGCGCAGGTCGCGCTCGTAGGCCTCGACCGTGTTGCCGGCCATCCGCCGCTCGCGCGCGAGGCCGTCGCTCCAGGCGCGCACGGCCGCCTGCAGGTCCGCGTCTCCCGGCGGCGTCGGGTCGGGGGCGGGGCGTGTCGGCATCGGGCGCGGCCTCGGGACGGTTCACGATTCCCATAGATCGGTCCGGTTGACGCGGGGTTGCCGGCCCGGGGGACTCGTCAGAGCCGCCGCCTCCGCCAGATAGCGGTGGCTCCCTTCAGCCAGAAGGCTCCCCGATGTCCAAGCCCGTCCACAGCATGATCCGCGTCCTCGACGAGGCCCGCTCGCGCGATTACTACGCCCGCGCCTTCGGCCTCGAACCGGCCGAACGGTTCGATTTCCCGGATTTCACCCTGATCTACCTGCGCGATCCCGCCTCGCCCTTCGAGCTCGAACTGACGGTCAACAAGGGCCGCGCCGAGCCCTACAATCTCGGCGACGGGTACGGCCACATCGCGGTGGTCGTGGACGACGTGGAGGCCGAGCACGCCCGCTTCGCGCGGGAGGGCCTGCCGGCGACGCCGGTGAAGGAGCTGAAGCACGGCGAGGTGCCGCTCGCCAGGTTCTTCTTCGCGACCGATCCGGACGGCTACAAGATCGAGGTGATCCAGCGCGGCGGCCGCTTCTCCTGATCGCCCCTTCTCCTGATCGCTCCCTGGGGAGGCCACCTCCTCAGGGCCGGCCCAGCAGCCGCCGCAGCGGCACGTAATCCGTCAGCCCGACGAGGCTATCCGGATCGGCGAGGGTGACCCGCGTGCCGCTGATCCGGACGTGCCCGTCGCGGCGCAGTTGCTGGATGGTCCGGTTGGTGTGGACGATGCTGAGCCCGAGGATGTCGGCCAGGATCTCCTGCGTCACGGGCAGGGTGAAGCTGTCGCCCTGCTCGATGCCGGCCGTGCACAGCCGCTCGTGCAGTTCCAGGAAGAGGTGGCCGACCCGCTCGTAGGCCGTCTGCCGGCCGAGGCGCGTCACGTGGTGGTGGAGCAGCGCCTCCTCCGCGGTGGCCAGCGTGCGGAGCGCGCGCGCGATCGGGGCGTCGCGCGTCTCCGTCTGGTCGGCGAGGCCGATCGTCCGCAGGGGCGAGGCGTCCGCGACGATCATCGCGGTCAGGCTCACCGTGGCGGCGTAGTGCAGCGGATCGCGGTGGAGGTCGAACCCGATGAGGTCTCCGGGCAGGACGAAGCTGAGGATCTGCCTGCGCCCGTCGGCCAGGATGCGCTGGCGCGCGCCCCAGCCCGATCCGACGAGGAGGGGGGTCGCCGCGCGCCCGTCCGCGATCGCGAGTTCCGCACGCGCGTCGACGGTCCGCACCCGCAGGGCGAGCGTCCGCAGGGGCTCGATCTCGTCCGGCGCCGGGGCGGCGAGTGCCTCGATGCGGCGGACGAGCACCTCGACCGGCGTCAGGACCGATCTCTCCCAGGCCGCCATCATGACGCGTCGGTCCGCGCATTCGCGACGAGCGCCGCCACGGTGCTGACGAGTTCGGCGAGCTCGACCGGCTTGTCCAGCTGAGGCACCCCCTCGAAGGCGGAGGGTACGATCGCCCGGTCGACCCCGGTCGCGAACACGATGGGTACGGCCTTGCGCATGAGTTCCTCGGCGAGTCCGAAGATATCCTCCTCGCCCCGGAGATCGATGTCGAGGATCGCCGCGTCGAGGGGGCGGCTCCGGCTCAGGGCGAGGCCGTGCGCGAGGTTCGGCACGGGGCCGACAACCTCCGCGCCCTCGGCGCCGAGGGCCTGGGCGATATCGTTGGCCAGGATGTAGCGATCCTCGACGACGAGGATGCGGCAATCCTTCAGGACGGGCGTTCCGGAGGAAGCCGCCATCGTTCACCCCTGTCCGTCATCCGACCGATGCGCGTCGACCTCGAACAGCACCGCCCCGGCGCTGTGGTCGCCGAGCGGGATCTCGATGACGCAGCGGACCCCGCCGGGAGAGAATTCGAGGGCCGTCGTCGCCCCGAGCTCGTAGGTCAGGCCGTCCTCGATCAGCTCGCGCCCGAACCCGCGCCGGTTCGGGTCGGTATCCACCATCCGAACGCCGCTCTCGCGCCATTCGAGGAGCAGGCGCTGGTCGCCGTCCTCCCCGAAGGCGCGCCAGGAGATCGCGACGTGCCCGTCGGGAACGGTCAGGGCGCCGTACTTGATCGCGTTGGTGACGAGTTCGTGGAGGGCGAGCCCCAGCGTCTCCGCCGCCTTCTGGCGGAGCCGGACGCCGGGACCCGAGAGCGAGACCTGGGAGCCGTCGCGGGCCGCATGGTTGATCACCTCGTCGCCGATCAGCTCGGCGAGGTCGATGCTCGAATCCGCGGTCCGGGTCAGGATGTTCTGGGTTCGCGCCAGCGCCCCGAGCCGCCCGTCGAAATGCGCCAGGAAACGGTCGAGGGAGGCGGTGCCCTCGGCGGTGCGCTTGGCGAGGGAGCGGACCACGGCCAGGATGTTCTTCACCCGGTGCTGCAACTCGGCGAGCAGCAGGCGCTGGCGATCCTCGGCGCGGCGCCGCTCGTGCGTGTCCGTACAGGAGCCGAACCACTTGACCACCGCCCCGTCCGCGTCGGCCACCGCCTCGGCCCGCGTGGTGAACCAGCGGTAGCGCCCCCTGCGGTCGCGCAGGCGGATCTCCATCTCGAAGGAGCGGCCGGTGTCGCGGGCGCGGGCCCAGGTCGCGTCGACGGTCTCGCGGTCGTCGGGGTGCACCGCCGCGAGCCAGCCCTGCCCGAGGGCGCGGCCCGCCTCCATGCCGGTATACTCGTAGAAGCGGGGATTCACGTAGTCGCACTGGAGGTCCGGCAGGATCGTGAACAGGAAGGCGGGGACCGCCCGCTCCATGTGGTGGAACCGCTCCTGCGTCTCCTTCAGGGCGCGCTCGGCCCGGGCGGTGGCCGTGATGTCGAGGAAGGTCATCACCACGCCGGCGATGAAATTGTCGATGTTCCGGTAGGGCAGCACGCGCACGAGGTAGCGCGCGCCGGTGCTCGGGTTCTCCACCTCCCGCTCGATCGTGCCGAGCGTCCGCAGCACCCGGCGGATGTCGTCCTGGAGATCCTGATAGGTGATGAGGGGCGCGATGTGGGTGATCGGCCGGCCGAGGTCGCTCTCGATCAGATGGAAGATCTCGACCACCGAGGGCGTGAAGCTCTTCACGCAGAAATTGTTGTCGAGGAACACGGTCGCGATCTGCGTGCTTTCGAGCAGGTTCTTCAGGTCGCTGTTGGCGCGGTCGAGCTCGTTGACGCGGTGGCCGAGCTCGCTGTTGACGGTCTGCAATTCCTCGTTCGTCGATTGCAGCTCCTCCTTCGAGGTCTCCAGCTCCTCGTTGGCCGATTGCAGCTCCTCGTTGACCGACTGGTATTCCTCGTTGGAGGATTTCAGCTCCTCGTTCGTGCTCTCCAGTTCCTCGATCGTCGCCTGCAGGCGCTCGCGGGTGAGGCGCAACTCCGCCTCCAGCCGCTGCACGTGCTCGTCGCGGATGAAGTTCGGCGACGGCTCGGAGCTCTCGTCGCCCTCCAGGACCTCGCCGTCCTGGAACAGGATGACGTAGCTCGCCGCATCGTCCGGGGTCAGCCGGATCGGCTCGACGATCAGGGTGACGACCCGCCGATGCCCGTTCAGGCCCATCTGGATGCGCTCGGCCTTGACCGTCTTTCCCTCGGCCTCCGCCTGGTGGAGGGCGGCGCGCAGGTCGAGGCGCAGGTCGCGATGCGCGAGGTTGAACAGGTTGAGGCTCGCCGCGCCCGGCGAGGGGGCGAGGTAATGCCCGGTGCGGCCGGAGAAGTGCAGCACCTCGTAGGCGGAATCGGTGATGACGTAGGCCGGGGCGTAGCGCTCCGCCACCTGCTCGGCCCGGCGGGTGAGGGTGCCGGCCGCTTCGCGGCTCCGCATGTCCTTCTCGGCCACCGGCCCGCTCCGCTCGCCCGACGCGGCGAGGGGGAAGTCGGGCAGGACGCGGGTGACGCTGTCGAGCCGGCGGAAGATCCGGTAGCGCCGGTCGGCGGGCGCGAAGATCTTGGCGTGGCGGGTCACGTTCTCGGAATTGCCCAGGAACAGGTAGCCGCCCGGGCGCAGCGCGAAGTGGAACAGCGGGATGACCCGGTTCTGCAGGTCGTTGTTGAGGTAGATCAGCAGGTTGCGGCAGGAGACGAGATCGAGCCGCGAGAAGGGGGCGTCCTTGATCACGCTGTGCTGGGAGAAGATGCACATCTCCCGCAATTCCTTGACGACGCAGTAGGTGTTGCCCTCCCGCACGAACCAGCGGGCGAGGCGCTCCCGGCTCATGGTCTGCGTGATGCTCTCGGTGTAGCGGCCGACCCGGGCCGCGGCCAGCGCCCGCCCGTCGATGTCGGTGGCGAAGATCTGCACCTGCGGCACCAGATCGAGCCGCGCCATGTACTCGCGCAGGAGGATGGCGATCGAGTAGGCCTCCTCGCCCGTGGCGCAGCCGAGGACCCAGACACGGACCTGATCGCCCGGCCCTTTGCCGGCGAACAGCTTCGGCACCACCTCGGCCTCGAGGAACTCGAACTCGCCCGCGTCGCGGAAGAACTGGGTGACGCCGATCAGCAGGTCGTTGAAGAGATGCTGGACCTCGGCCGGGTCCGCACGCAGGAACTCGATGTAGGATTCGATCGTGTCCGTCTGGACGACCTGCATCCGGCGCTGCACCCGGCGCAGGAAGGTGTTCTGCTTGTAGCCGTGGAAATCGTGCCCCGTCTTGTTCCGCAGCACCGCGGCGATGCGGGTGAGGTGGCGCGTGACGGACTGGCGGGCTGCGCCGACGCTGCGGGAGCGCACGATGCGCTCGAGGTGGCCGGCATAGGTCGCGATATGCGCCGGCATCTGCTCGGGCAGCATCACGAAATCGACGATGGCCGCCGCGGCGCTGCTCGTCGCGATGCCGCTCTCGCGCTCGTCGGGCCGCTGCTCGGCGAGGGTCAGGCCGCCGCGCTCCTTCACCGCGGTCGCTCCGAGGGTGCCGTCGCTGCCGGTCCCGTCGAGGATGACCGCCACCGCGCGCTCGTTCTGGTCCTCGGCGAGGGAGACGAGGAAGCTGTCGATCGAGCCCCGCTCGGCGGAGTCGGCGTCCGCCGCAGCCACGCTGAAGCAGCCCCCGCGGACAGCGAGCAGGGTGCCGGCATCGGCGAGGTAGGCGTGCCCCGCCTCGACCCGCGCCCCGTCGACGATCGGCGCGAAGGTGACCCAGCTCGAGGTCCGGATCTCGCGCGAGACGCGCTCGGGCTCGGCCGTCTCCCGGTGCTGCAGCACGAGCACGTAGGCGAGATCCGTGCTGCCGCCGAGATGCGCGAAGAAGCGGTCGATCGACTCGACGGCCGCGCTCGTCGCGCCGATGCCGACGATCATGGGGGCAGCGCGCTCGGCGGCCGCGTCGTCGGCCCCCTCGGGCGGCTCGGATGCGTTCGCTCGCTCGCTCACGGTCACACTCGTCGCGTCTCGGCATCCCGTCCGCCCGGCCGCCGAGCACCCGAGCCGGACGCGTGCCGCGTCCCAGGGCATGCATAACTCAGATTGACAGGCCGGTTCCAGCCTGCCGGCGGCCCGGTTTCATACCCGACCCATGAAGTATTGAGCTAGGCAGATCGATCATCGGCGTAGCTTAACCGGTCGAGATACGGAACATCGGCAGCGGCGCATCGTTATCGCCGTCCCGCTCCAAGAAGAAAAACCGATGGCAGAGACAAAAGACGAAGACCTGCGCAATGGAAAATTGTGCGCAACCTGCCTGCATCTGTGCGTCGACATGCAAGGGATGTTCGCCGAGACGACGGACTGGCACACGCCCTGGATGGAGCGCGTCCGCCCGAACGTCGCCCGGATCGTCGAGGCGCAGGCCGCGCGGACTCTGTTCACCCGCTTCATCCCGGCCGCGCGCCCGGGCGAGGGACGGGGCACCTGGAGCCGTTACTACGAGCGCTGGGCGAGCATGACCCGCGAGCGTCTCGATCCCCGGTTGATCGAGCTCGTGCCCGAACTCGCCCGGCACGTGCCGCCGGCCGAGATCTTCGACAAGACGCTCTACTCTCCCTGGATCGGCGGCGATCTGGACCAGCGCCTGCAGGCGCGCGGCGTCGACACCCTTGTGGTCACGGGCGGCGAGACCGATGTGTGCGTTCTCAGCACGGTGCTCGGCGCCGTCGATCACGGCTACCGCGTTGTGGTCGTGACCGATGCGCTCTGCTCCTCCTCCGACGAGGCGCACGACGCCCTCCTCACCCTGTACCGTTCGCGCTACGGCCAACAGGTCGAGACCGTCACCACAGAGACGGTCCTCGCGAACTGGACCTCACCCGGGAACCCATGACCGCTCCGACCCGCATCGTCTGCATCCGCCACGGCGAATCCACCTTCAACGCCGCCCACCGCGCCACCGGCCGCGACCCGCTCCACACCGACGCCCGGCTGACCGAGCGCGGCCACGGGCAGGTGCGGGCGGCGCGCGCACGCCTGCGCGACATCCCGTTCGATCTCGTCGTCACCTCGCCCCTGACCCGGGCGATCGAGACGACGATGGGCCTGTTCGGGGACCATCCGGCAGCGCCCCAGATCCTCGTCGAGGTGCTGCACCGGGAGTGCCAGGAGAGCAGCTGCGACGTCGGCCGCGCCGCCTCGCAGATCGCGGCCGAGTTCCCGCACCTGCAGGTCGACCACCTGCCCGAGATCTGGTGGCACGCGGAGGGAGAGCCGAACGCGCACGGCATCCATGTCGAGCCGCGCCACCTGTTCGACCGGCGCGTCCGGGAGTTCCGCGCTTGGCTGAGCGCGCGCCCCGAGGCGACGATCGCCGTCGTCGGCCACGGCACCTTCTTCTTCCATCTGACGGGGCAGTGGCTCGACAACTGCGAGAGCGTGGAGCTCGACCTCGCGGCCGAGCCCGCGCTGGCCTCCTGAGGCCCGCTATTTCCCGTCGCCGGCCTTCGGCTCGCTCACCTTCTCGCCCGCGATGCATTGAAGCATGAACGCGTCGCGCAGCTGGCCCTGCATGGCGTTCTCGTCGGCCTTGGCGCCGCATTCCCGCTCGCGGGCGGCCTGAGCCGGATCCGTCGTGCCGGCCGGTTGCGCGAGGGCGCCCGGAGAACCGGCGGCGGCGAGGAGGAGGGCGAGGGCGGCGGCTTTCAGGGGCATGGTGTCCTGCCGGGATGGGGGCGGGGCTGACCGCTCACGGGCCGCCCGGTCGCGAGGGGAAACCCGCGGGCCCATCCCGCGGTTCAGGCCCGCGCCCTCTCCGGTCCGCTCCGGGCGGCGTCGAGCCGGCCGCGGGCCTGCGCGACCGCGATCTCCGGCGCCCGGCGGCCGATCCGCAGCGCCTCGTCGAGGATCGCGGCGGCGAGCGCCCAGGTGCCCGGCGCGAAGGGCGCGGCCCCCTCCGCGACCTCGGCCGCGCAGCGCGCATCCTCCGCCGCGGCGATGGAGGCCGTGGCGGCGCGCCCCACCGAGGCTGCGAGCGCCCCCGCCATCCAGGCGCGATGCCTCGAGGCCGCCTCGGCCGCCGCTCCGCCCCGCCACGCGGCGGCGCGCGCCGCGGCGAGCGCCGCCTCGAGGTCGCGCGCGCCGTCGCAGCGGGCGGCGAGATCGGGCATGGAGGCCCGGTCGAGGAGCGGGGGCAGGATGCGGCGGATGCTCTCGCGGGCGAGGAAGCGGGTGCGCTCCGCCTCGACCGCCTCCGTGTCGGCCGAGCCCGACAGGCGCAGCACGAAGGCCATCAGGCGCGGCCGCTCCGGGTCCGGCATCGCGTCGTTGAGGCCGAGCGCGTAGGCCGCGAGCGGCCGCGAGAAGCAGGCCGGAAGGTCGGAGGAGGCGGTGATCGCCCGGTAGGGCAGGCCGGCCGCCACGACCGCCGCCTCGTTGATGCAGGTGCCGCCATCCGGGCCCGGGAAGGCGTGGGAGCCCGGCAGCAGCCGCCAGTTCAGGATATGCTCGAAGCCTGCGCTCATCGCCCGCGTCTCCTCGGGCGGAGACTGGCACGGCCGCACGGCGTTTGGCGAGGGGCTAGGTCCGCGTCTCTCAGGCGCCCGGTCCGGCGGCGAGGCCGACGAGCATCGCGGCCCCGAGCACCAGCACGAAGGCGGCGGCGAGGAGTTCGAGGCCCGCCACCGCGCGTGCGCCGGCCTGCCCCCGCCCGCCCGCGAGCCTGAGCGCCAGCGCCTTGGCGAAGACGGCGAGGCTCGCCAGCGCCCCCGTCGTGAGCGCGGTGCCGAGCGCCATGGCGAGGGTGGCGAGGATGCCGGCTCCGAACATGCCCTGCGAGGCGGCGAAGACGAGGATGAGGATCGCCCCCGCGCAGGGGCGCGAGCCCGCCGCCAGCACGATGCCCGCCCGCTCCCGCCAGGTGCGCAGCCGGCTCACGGTCTCGACGTCGGTGATGTGGACATGCCCGCAATCCGGGCCGCAGGCGGCGGCCGGCGTGCCGAGGCCGGCGAGGCGGCCGGCCTTGCGCCACGTGAGGGCGAGGCCGACCAGGGCGACGAGGGCGAAGCTCACCGTCTCGATCACGCTGCCCGCCCGGCTCATGCCCGCGGCCGTGGTGCTGAGGAGGAAGATGCCGACCGCGACGATGAGGATCGCCACCAGGGCCTGGAGGAGCGCGGCGGCGAAGCTCAGGGCGAAGCCCCGCAGGAGCGCCCGCTCGCCCGCCACGATGTAGCCGGCGATCACCGCCTTGCCGTGGCCCGGCCCGGCGGCGTGGAAGACGCCGTAGGCGAAGCCGAGGGCGGCGATCGGCCAGAGCCCGCCCTCGCTCCTGAGGGCGGCGACCGCTCCCTGGAGGCTGCGCGAGAAGCTTGCCTGCACCGCGAGCAGCCAGCCGCCGAGTCCGGTGGCGGCGGGGGCCGCCTCGCGCAGGCCCATGCCGAAGGGCGAGCGGGGCGGAGGCGCCGCGAGGCCGGGCGCCACGAGCCACATCAGGCCCGTCAGCAGCAGCGCCGCCAGGACCACGGCGCCGGCCGCGAGAGCGAGGCGAAACCCGAGCCGGCGGTCGGCGGAGCTCGGGCGCAGCTCCGCGGCGAGGGCGGGCGGGCTCACGGGCAGGCCACGATGACGCGATTGGCGAATTGCACGCCGAAATTCGAGGCGGCGGTCAGCGCCTCGAAGAAGGCTTCCGTCATGCCGGGCTTGGCCGCGTCCGCGGTCTTGGCCTCGTCCGGCTTCGGGCGCGTCACGGTGGCGGCGCAGCCGCCCGGGGCGCCGGCGAGGCGCGCGGCGTCCGCGCCCTCGGCGAGGCTGAACGCGACGAAATAGGTCGGGTCGTAGACCTCGAGCGCCACGACGCCGCGGCCCTGCGGGGCCGGGTTCTTGAGGGGCAGCAGGAAGCTCAGGGTCAGGGCGCCGCCCTCGAGGACCATGCGCGGTTCGGCCGGCTCGGCGAAGGCCTGCTCCCGGCCCGCTACCTTCAGCTTCGTGAAATAGCCGAACTCGGCGAGGTTGGCGGTGTTCTCGGCGGCGAGCCCCGCGAGCTCGTCCGGCGCCAGCTTGCCGTCGCCATTCTTGTCGAGCCCCTGCGTGATGAAGGCGGAATAGGCCGCATCGAAGGTCCAGGCGTGGCGGATGCCCGTGACCTTGCCGCCCTCGGCGTAGTCGATCTCGGCCTTGGCGACGACCCAGACATGCGGGTGCGCCGCCGCCGGGCCGGCGAGGAGGCTCGCGGCCGGCAGGATCAGGGAGAGCAGGGCGGTGCGGAGGCGGGGCGAGGCGATCGGCATGGTCGCGGGACGCTCGCGTGACAGGGTTGACGAGACTAGGCGCCGCCGTCCCGAAGCGGAAGGGGTCGGCTCTCCGCGTTCCTCGCGGCCCAGTGGGGCGAAAGTCGGGCGCGGCCTCCGGCGCACGCGCAAAGGGCACCGTCGCGGCCTCACCGCGACGATGCCCTCGCCGATTCAAAAGTCGTTCTGCGCGCGGAGAATCAATCGGCCGAGGCGACCTCGACGATGTCGCCGCGGCGCGAGAACGCGATGGTGGCATCGCGGCCGTCGGCGCCGATGCTGCCCGGCACCGAGAGCTGGACGGTCTGGTCGGCGTTCAGCGTGGTGACGAGGCGGACGACCTGCGGCTGCTCGCTGTGCCCGTTGAGGGCGGCGAGCGTGGCCACGACGCGGTAACCGTCCTTCTCGGCGGTGTAGTAGATCGAGCCGCGGAACGAGCCGAGATCGACGGAATTCGCCTTGAGCGGCTTGAGCTCGACGGCGGAGGCTGCGCCTGCCGTGGCGAACGAGAGCGCGGCTGCGGCGAGGGCGAGCGAGAGGGTGCGCATGGTATGGGTCCTGTGCGGTTACTGTCCGCCGGGAGCGCCCGTACGGAAAGCCGGTAGCACCGGGAGACAGCACTATGCCGTCTGCGTGCTGCATCGCGAAGAGGGGTTTTTCGCGGTGCACAAATGCATAGAAATCATACCTTATGCGAATATTCGCTCATAAATGCATAAGAATGCATGGCTCGGTGATTCGAACTTGAGTCGCAGGCCTCCGAGTTGCAAAATTTTTCGAAGGCCCGGCGTCGGACGTCCTGATGGGAAGGCCGTGTTTTCCAGGCGAGGCCTTGGGCTCTCAAGCCCCTCCGTCGCTGCGGGTGCCGTGCGCTATCGGGGAGGGCACGCGGGCCCCTCGCGTTCCGGGAGGAGCCGTCGCAAGGCCTGGACTATGCGGAGAGGGGGCCGGGCGTCGTCCGGAAACCCGAGGACGCGCATCCGAGCCGCGTCAGGCGGCCTCGACCGCTCCCGACATGGGAGAGGTAACGGAGCGCGTATCGCACGCGGACACCTGAGCCTCGGCGCCACGCTGCCGGGGTGGGACGATGCGGGGGAGCCCGGCTGCTCCCCGCTACTTCCGCCGCAGCAGGGCGGCCACTTCCGCCTCCTCGGAGGCCGAGAGAGCGGCGGCCGGCGGCGGGGCCCTGCGCCGGGCGAGGCGCCAGAGGCCGAAGCCGCCGAGGAGCAGCGCCGCGAGCGGCGTCAGCCACAGGAGCAGGGTGTGCCAGCCGAGGACGGGGCGCAGCAGAACGAACTCGCCGTAGCGGCGCACCACGTAATCCTCGACCTGCCGGTTGTCGTCGCCCGCGCGGATGCGGTCGCGCACGATCAGGCGCAGATCCCTGGCGAGCGGCGCGTCCGAATCGTCGATCGACTGGTTCTGGCAGACGAGGCAGCGCAGCCCCGCCGAGATCTCGCGGGCTCTGGCCTCCTGCGCGGGATCCTTCATCACCTCCTCGGGCTGCACGGCCCGGGCGGGCCCGGCCGCCAGAGGGAGCATCGCCGTGAGGGTGCTCGCGACGAGCAGGGTCCGCCTGAGGCTGCGCATCGTCATTCCGCCGGCACCGCGTTCGGCGGCAGGGATTTCGTGCGCGCCCGGGTCGGCGCGCCGACGCGCATGCGGCGGTCGGTGAGAGAGACGGCGCCGCCGAGCGCCATCACCACCGCGCCGAGCCAGATCAGGAGCACGAGCGGCTTGTAGTAGAGCCGCAGGCCGATCGTGCCGTCCGGGTGCACCTCGCCGAGGCTCGCATAGACCTGGCTGGCGCCGACCGTCAGCAGGCCGGATTCCGTCACGGTCATGCGCCGGCTCGGGTAGAAGCGCTTGCCGGTGTCGACGGCCCCGACCGCGTTGCCGTTCCGGTCGCGGACGGTGAGGATGGCGGCCGTCTCCTCGTAGTTCGGGCCGGAGCGCGGCGAGACCCGCTCCAGCGTCGCGACGTAGGGGCCGGTCGCCAGCGTCTCGCCGGGCTTGAGGGTGGCGAGCCCCTCCGTCGCCCAGCCCTGCGCCGCGATGCCGAGCACCACGATGCCGACGCCGCCATGGGCCAGCGCCGTGCCCCAGGCCGAGCGCGGCAGCCCGATCGCCCGCCGCCAGACCAGGCCCGGCGCCGAGGTGCGGTTCGAGCCGTAGCCGCGGGCGCGGGTGATGATCTCGAGCGCGGAGCCCACCACGAGGTAGGCGCCGAGGCCGATCCCGACGGGCGCGAGCACCGGGCCGCCCCAGGTCAGCGCCAGCGTGGCGAGGCCGACGGCGAGGGCGAGGGCGAGGGCCGCGAACAGGCGCTGCGCGGCCGCGAGCGCGTCGCCCCGCTTCCAGGCGAGCGTCTGGCCGAACGGGACGATCAGCAGGAGCGGCACGGCGAGGGGCACGAAGGTCATGTTGAAGAAGGGCGGCCCGACTGAGATCTTCTCGCCCGTCGCCATCTCCAGGAGCAGGGGATAGAGCGTGCCGACGAGGACGGTGGCGCAGGCGGCGACCAAGAACAGGTTGTTCATCACCAAGGCCCCCTCGCGGGAGATCGGCGCGAACAGGCCGCCCTGGCGCAGCAGGGGCGCCCGCCACGCGAACAGCGTCAGCGAGCCGCCGATGAACAGGACCAGGATGCCCAGGATGAAGACGCCGCGGGTCGGGTCGGTGGCGAAGGTGTGGACCGAGGTGAGCAGCCCCGAGCGCACGATGAAGGTGCCGAGGAGCGACAGCGAGAAGGTCAGGATCGACAGCAGCACCGTCCAGACCTTGAGGGCGTCGCGCTTCTCCATGACGACGGTGGAGTGCAGGAGCGCGGTCCCGGCGATCCAGGGCATCAGCGAGGCGTTCTCGACCGGGTCCCAGAACCACCAGCCGCCCCAGCCGAGCTCGTAATAGGCCCAGTACGAGCCCATCGCGATGCCGAGCGTCAGGAAGCTCCAGGCAACCAGCGTCCAGGGCCGCACGGCCCGCGCCCACACGGCGTCGATGCGCCCCTCTATGAGCGCGGCCGCCGCGAAGGCGAAGGTGATCGAGAACCCGACATAGCCGACATAGAGGAGCGGCGGGTGCACCGCGAGGCCGACATCCTGCAGGAGCGGGTTGAGGTCGTTGCCCTCGAGCGGCGCGGGCGTCGCGCGGGTGAAGGGGTTCGAGGTCGTGATGATGAACAGCACGAACACGAAGGTGATGAGGCCCTGGACCGAGAGGGTGTGGGCCCGCAGCACCGGCGGCACCGAATCGTGGGCCACCGCCACCAGCGCCCCGAACAGGGTCAGGATCAGGATCCAGAGGAGCATCGAGCCCTCGTGGTTCCCCCACACGCCGGACAGCTTGTAGAGGAAGGGCTTCGTCGTGTGCGAGTTCTCGACGACGTTCTGGACGGAGAAATCCGAGGTGGCGTGCGCGTAGGTGAGGGCCGCGAAGGCGAAGAGCACGCAGGCGAAGGCGCCGAGCGCGGCGGGGGTGGCCACTTGGCGCAGCGCGGGGTCGCCCGTGCGGGCGGCCCAGATCGGCATCACCGCCTGGACCAGGGAGAGCGCGAGCGCGAGCGCGAGCGCGAAATGGCCGACCTCGACGAGCACTGGCTATCCTTCCTTTCCCTGCCGCACGCGCGTCATCGCTCGCTGCGCGGTCCGAGGGCCTTGTCGTTCGCGGTGGCGGCCTTTCCCGAATCCTTGCCCGCACCCTCCTGCCAGCGGCCCTGCGCCTTCAGCGCGTCGGCCACCTCGCGGGGCATGTAGGATTCGTCGTGCTTGGCGAGCACGGTGTCGGCGCGGAAGATCCCGCCGGGCTCCAGCATGCCCTCCGTCACCACGCCCTGGCCCTCGCGGAACAGGTCCGGCAGCAGGCCCCTGTAGGTGACCTGCACGGTGGCGTTGGTGTCGGTGACGGCGAAATCGACCGTCTGGTCGGCCCCGCGCTGGAGCGAGCCCTCCTTCACGAGCCCGCCGAGGCGGAAGCGGGTGCCGGGGGCCACGCCCTGGTTCGCGACCTCGGTGGGCGAGCGGAAGAACACGATCGAGCCGCTCATCGCGGACAGGATCAGCCCGACCGCGAGCGCCAGCACGGCGCCGCAGGCGGCGATCAGGACGAGGCGGCGGCTCTTGCGGGTCACGGGTTCGAGGTCCTGCTGCCACGGCGGAGGGCGCGGTCGGGCATCGGCCCCGGCGCGCCGGTCTTCACATGTGTTGGTGGGTGAAGGGTGTCGGCCCCGGCGCCGCGCGGGTCAAGGCCCGCGGGCGGGACCGATTGTCAGGGGTGGCTCACGGCTTCGTGCCGGTGCCGTGCAGGTCGAGCTCGCGGGCCAGCGCGTCGAGGCGCTCCACCGCGCCCGTATCCGCCGCGAGCGCCATGCGGGCCCGGTCGAGGGTGCGGCTCGCCTGCTTGCGCTCGCCCAGCGCGCTGTAGGAGCGCACGAGGCGCAGCCACTCGTCCGGGGTGCCGCCCTTGGCCGAGAGCCGCCGGTCGAGCCCGGCCACCATGCCGCGGATCGCCGCGTCGCGCTCGGCGGCCGGCATCGCCTTGACGGCGGCCACCGCCGCCTCGGTGTCGGCCCGCGCCTCGGCATCCGCCACCGCGGGCTTGGCGACCGTTCCGGCGAGCTGGCCGGTTGTCGGGCGCGCGTCCGGCGCCCGCCGCTCGGAGGCCTTGCCGGGGGCGAGGCCGAGTTCCCGGCCCTGCGCGTCGAGCCGCTCCAGCGCCGAGCCGTCGGAGCCGAGGGCGGAGCGGGCGCGCTCCAGGGCCACGAGCGCCTTGTCGCGCTCGCCGAGCACGCTGCGCGAGCGCACGAGGCGCAGCCAATCCTCCACCGTGCCGCCCTGCTTGGCGAGGCGCTGGTCGAGCCCGTCGACCATGGCGCGGATCGCGGCGTTCGGATCGGGCGAGGCTGCGGCCTCCTTCGGCGCGCCCGGCGCCGCGGGCTCGGCCTTCAGGCGGGCGAGGTTCTCGCGCACCATGCCCTGCCAGGGGGCGTCCGCCGGCCCGGCCTCGCTGAGCGCCGTGTAATGCTCGATCGCCCCGGCCGTGTCGCCGGCCTGCTCGGCGGCGCGGGCGAGGTAGAAGCGCGGCTTGGCCGCGGCGGCGTCGAGGGCGACGGCGCGCTCGAAGATCGCCTTCGCCTCGGCCGGCACCACGCCGTTGCCCCCCGCGACCAGGGCCTCGCCCCACTCGCCGAGCACCTGCGGCGTCTCGCCCTTGAGCCGGGCCACCGCCTCGTAGGCGCGGGCGGCGTCGTCGAAGCGGCCGAGCCGCATGTAGACGGGGGCCAGCACCGCCCAGCCGCGGGCGTCGCCGGGATCGGCGGCGAGCTTGGCCTCGATCTGGCCGATCGCCTTCATCAGGTCGTCGTTGCTCGTCTGGGCCGCCTGCCGGTCGGCCGCCGTCTGCGCGGGCAGGTCCGGCGAGCCGTAGATCCCGTAGGCGAGGAGCGCGACGAGGGGGATGGTCGAGAGGGCGAAGGCGGAGGCCGCGCGGCGCTGGCGCAGATACGGCTCGGCGAGACCCTTCCCGTCGGTGGTGGCGCCCGCGCGGCTCGCCCGCAGCAGGCGGCGCGCGGCCTCGGTGCGGGCGGCCTCCGCCTCCGCGGGCGCGATCAGGCCGCGCCCGAGGTCGCGCTCGATCTCGGCGAGCTGGTCCTCGTAGAAGCCCGTCTCGGTGGCGGCCTGTCCCGTGTCGGCGGCGGCGGCGCGGCGCGACATCGGCCAGAGCAGGGCGAGAACCGCCGCGCCGGTCATGAACGCCAGGATGAACCAGATCGCCGTCATCGAACCTCAGATCGCCCGGACCCGCGGGCCGCTCCGGCCCCGCCCGCGACCTCCCGTGTCGCGGCCCCCGTCTCGCGGTCCATGTAAAGCACGCGCGGCGGCGGGCACGACGCGTCCGCCGGGTGACACGGTGTCACGCGGAACGGCGCGGTGACAAGCGGTCGCGCGGCGCCCGGCGCGGCGAGATCCCCTCAGTGGTGCGCGGCCGCGGCGGGCGCGTCGCCCGGCACCTCGAGCACGGCGCGCAGGCCGCCGAGGCTCGCCTCCTCCAGGCGGAATCGGCCGCGGGAGGGCCGCGAGGTCGGCCACGATCGAGAGGCCGAGGCCCGAGCCCGGCTTCGTCTCGTCGAGGCGGCGCCCGCGGCCGATCACCGCCTCGCGGTCCTCCGGCGGCAGGCCCGGGCCGTCATCCTCGATGGCGACGAGAAGGTGGGGATAATCGTCCTTGCCGATCGCCTCGGCCCGGATCGCGACGCGCCCGTGCGCCCATTTCGAGGCGTTGTCGACGAGGTTGCCCACCATCTCCTCGAAATCCTGGCGCTCGCCGCGGAAGCGCAGGCCCGCCGGTACGCTGACCTCGTAGGCGATGTCCTTGTCGCGGTAGATCTTGCCGAAGGTGCGCACGAGGCCCGCGAGCGCCGGCTCCACCTCCGTCGAGGTGCCGAGCGTGCCCGCGAGCGCCGCGGCGCGGGCGCGGTCGAGATAGTAGTTCACCTGGTCGCGCATCAGGCTCGCCTGCTCGCGGATCTTGGCGGCGAGCTCCTCCGGCGCCTCGGCGCTGCCAACCTCGTTGACGATGATCGAGAGCGGCGTCTTGAGGGCGTGGGCGAGGTTGCCGACCTGGGTGCGGGCGCGTTCCAGGATCTCCCGGTTCGTCTCGATGAGCAGGTTCACCTCGCCCGCCAGCGGCGCGATGTCGGGCGGGTAGGAGCCCGTGATCCGGTCGGCCTCGCCCCGGCGGATGACGCCGAGGGCCGCGCGCAGCTGCGCCAGCGGCGCGAGGCCGAAGCGGATCTGCAGCAGCGTCGTCAAGGCCAGGAACAGGCCGAGCAGGCCGAAGGTGACGAAGAGCGAGAAGCGGAACCGGTCGACGTCGTTCACGATCTCGTCGGCGGGGCCGGCGATGCGCACCGTGTAGCGGCCCTCCTCGCCGAGATCGACGTCGCGCTCGATGATGCGCAGCAGCCGGTCGTCCTGGGCGCGGCCGTAGCCCTGGCGGATCTGCCCGATCCCCGTCTTGCCGTCCGGGTTGGTGGCGGGTTTCAGCGGCACGCCGACGAGGGAGCGCGAGGTGCGCAGGTCCCGCGGCTTCGCCTCCGGCCGCCCGACCTGCCAGTACCAGCCGGAGAGCGGCAGGTCGAAGCGCGGGTCGCCCAGCGAGAAGGAGCGGCTCTCGGGGTCGCTCGGCGAGACGAGGTCGGTGGCGAGGTTGTTGGCGAAGACGAGGAGCCGGCTGTCGAAGGCGCGCTCCGTGTTCTCCCGGTAGAGGGTCGTCAGGATCCAGGCGGCGATGAGCAGGATCGCGGAGCTCGCCAGCAGCGCCGAGACGGCGAGCCGCACCGCGATCGAGCGCTGCCGGAGGGAGAAGAAGGTGAGGAGGGCGGTCATGGCAAGGTGCGGGGCAAGGTGCGGGCCTGGGCGGACCCGCGGTCCGGGCCGCTGGCCGGCCACCTTGAGGATCTCGCGAGGTCGGGCTTGCTGCGGTACCACCCCGCGGGCCGGCCGAGAAGGCGTCCGCCCCCTCAGGCGAACCGCACCCCGATCTCCCTGCCCTCCTGCCGGGCGGTCGCGCAGGCGTGGCGGCGCCCGTCCTGGTCGATCACCAGGGTGAAGCGGTCGGGAACGGGCACCTCGTCCCGCAGGTGGATCATCGCGCCGCTCGCCGAGAGGTTGCGGACCGTGCAGGGCTGCAGGCGGCCCCCGCCGAGGTCGATCGTCGCGGCGAGGAGGACGCGGGTGCGGCGGTCGGAGCGGCGCTCCTCCATGCCCACCGTCCAGTCGTCGAGGCTCATGCTGATGCTCGACACGCCGTTGGCGGCCTGGCGCATGCTGCCGAGGATCGCGCCCGTCGACTCGCTCTGGCGGACGGTCGAGGAGGCCACCTCGTCGACATGGGCGCTGATCGTGCCGATGGCGGCGGTGATGGAGCCGAGCTTCGCGGCGACGTCGGTCGAGGCGCTCTGCATGTCGGCGATCTCCGCCGAGATCCGGCCCGTCGCCGTCGTGGTCTGCGTCGCGAGGCTCTTCACCTCGGCGGCGACGACCGCGAAGCCGCGCCCCGCCGCGCCCGCGCGCGCGGCCTCGATGGTGGCGTTGAGGGCGAGCAGGTTGATCTGCTCGGCGATGCCGGTGATCAGCTGGACCACGCTGCCCATCGCCTCCGCCGCCGCGCGCAGGCGCAGGGTCGAGGCGTCGGCCTCGTGCGCCTGGTCGTGGATGTCGTCCACCGCGGCCTTCGAGCGCACCATGCTCCCGGAGATCGACCGGGCGGCGACGTCCATCGCCTCGGCGGCGTCCGTCACCGCCTGGACATTGTCGAGGGTCCTCTCGGCCGCGTCGACCGCGACCTTGCGGGCCTCCATGCTGGCGGTCACGTCGGTGGCGAACTTCACCACCTTGGCGAGCCGCCCGTCGGGGTCGAAGACGGGGTTGTAGCTCGCCTGGATCCAGACCGAGCGGCCGTTGCGGCCGAAGCGCTGGAACATGCCGGCGATGAAGTCGCCCCGGCGCAGGCGCTCCCAGAAGGCGGCGTATTCGGCGCCCTTGGCGTAGTCGGGCTCCACGAACATGCTGTGGTGCCTGCCCCGCACCTCCTCGGCCCGGTAGCCGACCGCGGCGAGGAAGTTCTCGTTCGCGTCGAGGATGCGCCCGCTCGGATCGAACTGGATCACCGCCTGCGAGCGGTTGACGGCGGCGAGCTGCCCGGCGGTGTCGGCGTTGGCCCGCTTCTCGGCCGTGATGTCGGTCGCGTACTTGACGACCTTGAACACCGTCCCGTCGAGGTCGCGGATCGGGTTGTAGCTCGCCTGCAGCCAGATCTCGCGGCCGTCGCGGCCGCGCCGCTTGTACTCGCCGGTCCCGTACTCGCCGCGCCGGAGGGCGGCCCAGAAGGCGGCGTAGTCCGGGCTCTCCGCGTAATCCGGCTCGACGAACATCCGGTGATGGCGCCCCACGACCTCGTCGGGGCTGTAGCCGACGGCCTCGAGGAAGTTCCGGTTCGCCGACAGGATGTTGCCGGCAAGGTCGAACTGGATCACCGCCTGCGAGAGGCCGATGGCGTCGGTCTCGCCGCGGAACTCGGCGTCGAAGCGCTTCTGCGCGGTGATGTCGGCGGCGAACTTGACCACGCTCACGGTCCGCCCGCGCCGGTCGAGGACCGGGTTGTAGGTCGCCTGCAGCCAGATCCGGCGCCCGTCCCGGCCGACGCGCTCGTACTCGCCCGACTGGTACCGGCCCGCGCGCAGATCGCGCCAGAAGGCCTCGTAGGCCTCGCTCCCGGCTTCGCCCTCCAGGACGAACATCCGGTGATGGCGCCCGCGGATCTCGTCGAGGCCGTAGCCGACGAGGGCGAGGAAGTTGTCGTTCGCGTTCAGGATGGTTCCGTCGAGGGCGAACTCGATCGTCCCGAGGGACCGGTCGATCGCCTCGACCCAGGTCCGGTTGATGGTGGAACGTCGGGAGAGATTGCCCAGCATGACTGAGAACGGCCTCGGTAGGTGCTCGGTTCGAGAAATGCCGGGGAATGGTCAAGAATGACTTAACACCGGCCTATGCTGGTGAAACGTGCAGAATTCCGGAGTTAATCCAGTGTCAGTTGCGGTAAGTCTGGCCTATTCACGTGCTTGAGCAATGGAGGCAATTCTCTCCTTCGGTCGGAATGGGATCCCGTCCGGCCCTCGCTGGCCCGGGCGGTTGGATCGAACCCTGCGCGCCATCGCGTCAGGAGAGCCGAAATGCTGCTCCGTTGCGCGGGCGAATGACCCTTTTATGTTCAAGTCGGCGGGCCGGATCGCGGGTGTTCTGATATTGAGGCCACAAAGGCTTTATAGGTGCTGCGATAGACTCTGGGTGATCAGATGAGACCCCGAGTTATCCCGAGATGTTCGCAGACGACAGGCGCGGCAGCATTGCCGTCATCCTCGCGCTCGCGCTGCCCGTGCTCCTCGTCGGTGCGGGCGGGTCCATCGAGGCTGCGCGCGCGGTCTCCTACCGGCACCGCCTCGCCAGCGCGGTCGAACTGACCTGCACGCAGGGCCAGGCATTCCTGACGATGCGCAGAACCGCGGATTTCGAGGCCGGCGCGCTCACGCGCGACTACCAGCGCGAGGTCGACGACATCGCGGCGCGCAATTTCGCGGCCAAGGACCTCGGCGACGTCAAGCCCGTGACGCGACCGAGCTACACGAACCTGCATGTCGAGGCCCGCGCGAGCCTGCCGCTGGTGTTCGGCCGCGTCCTGAAGGCGGACAGCGTCACCGTCGCCGCGAGCCGGGACTGCCCCGTCGAACTGGTCGCGAGCAGCAGCAAGCCGGCGGTGCTCGTCTCGGAATCCTTCGAGCGGCCGAGCCACGGCGTGAACTACAATGATTGGAGCGTGCTCGGAACAGTGTGGAACGGGCGGGCCTGGAACGGCTGGACGACGCAGGGCGGCGGCATCGAGATCAACGGCCAGCGGGAATTGGCGAGCAACGCCATCCGCTTCGGCGACTTCTTCGCCGAGCTCGACAGCGACTGCGAATATTGGTGGGTGGCCCGCGGCAGCTCCGACTGCCACTCGAACTCGACCATGTCCCGGACGATGAACCTGCCGCAGGGCGATTACCAGATCCGCTACTGGTACATCGCCCGCCTGCGCGATCCGGCGCGGCCTGGGCAGGTGATCTGCGGCACGAAGGGCAGCGACGTGGATTGGTATCAGGTCGACGGGCAGACCAACCGCATCGAACTCTTCGTCGAGAAATCCGGCCGCTACACGTTCGAGGCCGGAAACATGGTCGATGTCTGCGTCCAGGCCGACACCTGGACCGAGCGGGTGATCAACTTCACCGTCAGGGACGCCTCGGAATACCGGATCAGCTGGCGGGCGGCGGGCCGCGAGGACACCTATGGCGGCCTGATCGACTACCTCCGGATCTGCCGCAATGCCTGCCCGCTCTGAGGCCGCTGGGCCTGCCCGCTCTGAGACCGCGGCTGCTTCCTGCTCCGAGGCCGCGGGGCCTGCCCGCTCTGAGGCCGC